>JBDTRF010000049.1:0-16456 GCA_039931815.1 Gemmatimonadota bacterium | reverse complement strand
TTGTGCTCCAGATTTTCAGCCAGGTCGCGTCACCCGCTGGAGAAGCAAGTGGCGTAGCCTACATGGCGCACATTGGTGGATTTGCGGCGGGCGTCGTCCTGATTCTTCTCCTGGCCCGGAAACACGCATGGGCCCAGGGCTCGGTTGGAAGATAGAGCGAGGAAGGAAGGAGGCTTATGATTTTCAACAACCTCTTTACGGCTCGGCCCCCAGTCGCCTGAGCCCATCCCGCGATGACCCGATCCGCGGCTCAATCGCCAGCGCCTTCCGATATGCCGCCACCGCAAGATCCCGCTTTCCGGCGTTCTCCAGTCCTTCTCCATACGAATCCCATACATTGCCGGACTGCGGATAGACCCGCGCGTTGATGGCGAACACTCCGACCGCTTCCGGCACCTTACGCTGCGCCAGCAAATCATACCCCGCGCGATTGATCTCGGCCTCGAAACTCCGCCAGGTGTTCTCCGGGTCAGCTATGGCAGCACGCAGCAGCCGCTCGCCTCCGACAGTGTCCCCTGAGGAAACCATGTCTGCCACCCGGAGCGCAACTGGCCTCTCCACGGCATGGCGGAGAATGGCGTTCATCGCCGGGTCCACATTCCGGCGATAGTCGTCGCTCGACATTTCCGTCGCGATGCCGGGCGGGACGAACAGGCGAGGATCCTGGGGATTCATGGTCTGCCAGTAGATGCTGGAGATGTTCACCGTGAGCCCGCTCTGGGGCAGCGGGAACGGCCGGGCATCGCCGTACATGTTGGGCGAATTGCCAGTCGGTTCTCCCACAAAGGTGACATTGGTGTATCGCTCCAGCTCATTCACCATGTTTTCTGCCGCGGAGAAGGTGCGCCGTCCAATAATCGCGAAGAAGTGCCCCGGCTGGTCGAGCCACGTGCGCCGGATAACCTCGAGCACGAACTGCTTATTCAAGGCATTGTTCCCGCCTCCGTTGTCCCGCATATCCAGCACGAGCCGCACAGGGCGCAACGAATCGGCGGCGGCGAACACACGGGTGAAGAACTGTGGCAAGGGATCTTCCGGCGAGGTCAGCACGGCCCGATAGGACACGTACAGCGTCTTCGAATCGGGAAGATAGGTCATCCAGTGGAGCTTTCCGCGCTCCTGCAGGTACAGCGGGGCGTCCCCTGCCCCGCGCATATCGGACCACCCAGTCTGGTCAAACGGACCTTCGTGGCCGGCCCCATGCCCACCCACGTTCTCCGCGGCCTGGATCGTGGCATTCCGCGCGGCACCTCCCTGCTCGACGCGCAACGTCAACGAGGTCGTGCTGGGAGATATTCCGAGCGCGCTCACGACCTCGGCCGTGGTCAGGTAGAATGGCGCAAGCGCCTTGACCCAGAAATCGTTCTCGTGCGAGATGACCGTCCCAACCGAGGCAAGCGCTTCCTCCGGCGTCATCGTGCCCACCTGCAGCACTCGCGCGCCCACCAGGGAGGCGTATTCCGGCGCGGCCCGCCGGATGTAGAGCCCATCCCTGAAGTAGTAGAGATCGAGTGGATAGTAATGAAACTCGTTGTCCCGATTGAATGCGGGGTTGAGCGAGGTATGTCCGTCGTGCACCAGGGCAACGATCTGCATCAGCCCGACGATAGCCTCGCTTCGACGGAGCGTGGGGATTCTCGCGTCTAACGCGGAGACGGCGGAGTCAAACTGGGCCTTCGAGGTTCGATAAAACACACTGGGATGCCGCTCGACCAGGGCCGTTGCGAGTGAGTGGAGATCCTCCCGCCACGCTTCCGCCTCCTGAGGCGTCAAAGTCGGATTGGCCTGGGCCTGCAGGACGGGGGCAGCAAACAGGAGGAATGCCATCAATCGAAGTCGGATCACCTGATTGCTCCCGGGAAGGACGGAATTGAGAGACGGAGTGGGGAGGTACTGTTGCAACCGGACGGCGGCGAGTCGAGGCCGGTTTCGTTTCACCCCTGGTGAAACGTTCCCCGTCATGCAACTTTTTCGTTCCCCCTAGCGTCTTAGGGGAAAGAGGGCAGAATTCCCGGGGCTACAACGCGATCCTCGGCCTTCACAACCACATTGCCGACCGCCATGCGCGGCTTACTTCCACTTCACGAACCATGACACTTCTCAAAGGCACCCTCGACGTGCTCGTACTCAAGGCCCTGTCGTGGACTCCGCTCCATGGCTTTGAAATCACGTCCTGGCTGGAACAACGATCGGAAGGCAGCCTCAGTGTTGATGACGCGGCACTGTTCCAGGCGCTACATCGGATGGAAGAGCGCGGCCTGATCACGGCAGACTGGGGCATCACCGAGAACAATCGGCGCGCCCGGTATTACAGCCTCACTCCGCAGGGTAGAGGCCACCTTCGAGCCGAAGCGGCGGCACTGACGCAGTATGCGCGGACCGTGACGACGATCCTGGCCGCGAAAAATGCTTGAGGGCGACAGAGCGGGCCAGGTTCAGGATAGCCCGCACCGGTCCCATTGCCATACGCCACAGGCCGTGAGCGAGACCCAGCAGGCGACTGACTAAGGAGCCCCATGTTACCCGAAATCCGCCGAGGCGTTCGAAAGCTGTTCCGACTCGACATCCATCAACCCGCTGTTGCGCGCGAGGAGATGGATGATGAGCTGTCATTTTATCTCGAGTCGCGGATCGATCAGTTAGTGCGCGAGGGGATGACGCCAGCTGTGGCGCGGGCCGAAGCGATTCGTCGGCTGGGGGGGACGGTCGAAGAAACCGGGCGACAGCTTCGCCATTCGGCGACCCGTCGAACGCAACACATGCGCGCGCGCGACTGGTTGAGTGACCTTCGACAGGACCTTGGCTACGCCGCTCGCGGCCTGGCCCATCGCCCGGGCTTCACCCTGGTGGCGGTGGTGACGCTGGCAATCGGGATCGGGGCGAACACGGCCATTTTCAGCGCGGTCAACGCCCTGCTGCTCCGCCCCCTGCCCTTTACGTCACCCGATCAGCTCATGGCCATCTCGCTGGTGTCACCGGCCGAGGCGGATCGACCCCAGAGCGACGACATGCCGTGGTCGTGGCCCAAGTTCCTGGTCTTTCGCGATGGTCAGGCGGCGTTCCAGGACCTGGCACTTTACTCGGACGACGATTTCAACGTTACCGATGGAGATCCGGAACGCCTCACGGGAGAATCGGTGAGTGGTCAGTTCTTCCATACCCTGGGCCTGCGACCGCAACGGGGCCGCGACTTCGCCCCCGACATTGATGCTCATGCCAATGCCGCGCGTGAAGTGATCCTGAGCGATGCGCTCTGGAAGCGTCGCTATAACGCGGACCCAGCCCTCGTCGGGCGAAGCATCGATATCGCGGGAGACCCGCATGAGGTTATCGGCATCGCGCCGGCCGGATTTCGCGGTCTCTCCGGCCGGTCCGACCTCTGGATTCCGATCACGACCACCAGCGAAGAGGATCTGAGCCAGGCATGGTCCCTGACCTATTCCCTGATCGGCCGTCGAAAGCCAGGAGCAACCGCCGCCCAGGGTATCGTCGCTGCGCAGTCGCTGGGACCTCGGATCTTTGAGGCGCACTCGGCACCAGGCGGCGAGAGGAAACCGTGGGGTGCCACCGCTCGACCACTCGACGCGACGCGCACCGCGCCGATATTGCGTCAGTCAGTCCTCATCATGTTCGGCGCAGTGGGGTTTGTGCTGCTCATCGCCTGCGTGAA
The DNA here is from genome assembly GCA_039931815.1 of Gemmatimonadota bacterium. GTDB lineage: Bacteria > Gemmatimonadota > Gemmatimonadetes > Gemmatimonadales > GWC2-71-9 > DASYPP01. The sequence goes on along the minus strand of JBDTRF010000049.1, from coordinate 12,786 downwards.
CCTGGCGAACCTGCTCCTCGGGCGAGCGGCCGCGCGCCGCCGGGAGATCGCGATCCGGCTTGCGATCGGCGCCAGTCGCGGAAGACTGATCCGGCTCCTCCTCACCGAAAGCCTGCTCCTCGCGTTGCTGGGGGGCGCGGCCAGCGTGCTGGTCGCGTGGTGGGGAACGCACCTTCTCAGTTCAATGGATCCGGACAGCGCACTTCGGGTGCAGCGACTGGGCGGCCTCGGCGTCGCCGGCTTCTCCTCAATCCGCTTCGACGCCATTGCCCTCGGCTTCACCTTCCTCATCACGCTCCTGACGGGAATGGTGTTCGGACTGGTCCCGGCGCTGCAGGCGACCCGGCCCCAGCTTACCGAAACGCTTCGCGGTGGCGGTGGCCCCGCACCACGACACGGCCGCGTGAAGGGCCTCACCAGCCGCCGAGTCCTTATTGTCACCGAGGTCGCACTGGCAGTCGTACTGCTGGCTGGATCCGGTCTCATGATTCGCAGCCTGGCCAAACTGCTCGATGTCGATCCAGGATTCACGTCCGAAAACATTCTTACCCTTCGCCTGACGCTCCCGCCCGGCGAGATGTCGCGTGATAGCCTGCCCGGTTTCTACAGCGACCTGGTCGAACGAATCAGTGGTATTCCTGGTGTCACCAGCGTGGCCCTGGCAGACTGTCCCCCGCTCAACGCTGGATGCAACGGCACGGTGATCACCTTCCCCGACCGAGGCGGTAACATCCAGCCCAACCAGGCACCCGGTATCGGAATCCACACCACCTCGCCCAACTGGTTTGACGCGTTGAAGGTGCCGCTCATTCGCGGGCGGCTCTATTCCGAGGCCGACCGCCTCGGGCAGCCCAAAGTCCTGGTGATCAGTGAGTCCGCGGCGAAGAAGTTCTGGCCCAATGATGATCCCATCGGTAAACGCGCGGCGGTCTACCAGGGCGGATTCGAGGAGGGAGCAACCGTCATTGGCATCGTGGGAGACGTGCGGTTCGACACCATTGACTCGATCCCGGTGCCGGATGCCTATGCCTCGTATAACCAGGCACCCCGGTCGCGTCTCATGCTCTTCATTTCGACGAAGGGGAGTCCAGCCCAGGTAGCCGGGCCGGTTCGCCAGGCGATCCGCGAACTGGTGCCGGCGTACCCGGTGTACGATATCCAGACTATGTCGGCTCGAGTGGCGGCGTCGTCTGCCCGTGCCCGATTCAGCGCCATTCTCCTCGGCTTCTTCGCCGCCATCGCCCTGGCCCTGGCGGTCGTGGGAATTTATGGCGTGATGGCGTTCGCCGTGGTGCAGCGGACCCGTGAAATCGGGATCCGCATCGCGCTCGGTGCCGCCCAGGGTCAAGTGCTGAGAATGGTGATTGGAGAGGGCGTCACGCTGGCTGCCATTGGCGCGATCATTGGCATCGTTGCGGCCCTGGCTCTTACCCGGGTCCTCGCCTCGCTCCTGTTCAACGTTGTGCCGTCCGATCCAACCACGTATGTAGCACTCACTCTGCTGTTGGGCGGTACCGCACTCGCCGCAGTCTACGTTCCTGCCCGCCGGGCTGCCCGGGTGGACCCGGTCGAGGCGCTCAAGGGTGAGTAAAGCGATGAGTGAAAAGCGTGAAGGTGGCGAGTGGAAGCGTCAAAGGTGAAAGGTCCTGAAACGGGAAATGAGGCGTTCAGGTGGCGCGCTCCCGCTCGCGGTCGCAGTGTATACCGCCGCAAGCCGCACGCGAGAAGCTCTACGCGATTTGCATCAAAAGTCTGGTTATATTCCATTGATGTCACTGACGCACTTTCATCCCGCCGTTGCCCGCTGGTTCCACGAACGAATCGGAACGCCGACCGCCGCCCAGGCCCAGGGCTGGGAGGCTATTCGGGCTGGCCGGGATACGCTGATTGCGGCCCCCACGGGGTCGGGTAAGACCCTCGCGGCCTTCCTTCATTCCATAGATGAGCTTCTTCGGGAGGGGATCGACCACGATCTGCCGGAAGAGACTCGCGTCGTCTACGTCTCGCCGCTCAAGGCTCTCTCCGCCGACATCCACAAGAACCTGGCGGAGCCCAGGCGGGAGATTCGCGAACTGGCCCTGGAAATGGGTCTTTCGCCCGCGCAAATCACGGCGGCCGTACGCTCCGGGGATACGCCCAGCTCGGAACGAGCCGCGATGCTCAAGCATCCGCCCCACATCCTCGTCACCACTCCCGAATCGCTCTATCTCCTGCTCACAGCAGAACGCAGCCGGGAAATGCTGCGCACGGTTCGGACCGTCATCGTGGATGAGATCCATGCGATGATTGAGTCCCGTCGCGGCGCCCACCTCGCCATCACGCTTGAGCGGCTTCAGCATGTGGCGAACCAGCCGATTCAGCGGATTGGCCTGTCCGCGACACAAAAGCCGATGTCGATTGTGGCGGACTGGCTGAGTGGCGGGGCGGGAGTGGAAACGGCCAAGGTAGGAAGCGGGGAAGTAGCAGTGATAAGGGAAGAGCCAGGCGCCATAGATAGCGAAAGCGCCAGTATGGCGGCCACACCTGAGGCAATAAAGGCCCGGTCCGGCCCCGCCATAGTGAATGCTGGCCATCGGCGGGAGCTCGACATCGCGCTGGAGCTGCCGGGGTCTCCGCTGGAGGCGGTGATGTCGGGCGAGGTATGGGTGGAGTTGTACGAACGGATGACCGCGCTGGTCAATCAGCATCGCACGACGCTCATCTTCGTCAACACGCGGCGGCTGGCCGAGCGGCTGGCACGACAACTGGCCGAGCGGCTGGGTGAGGATGCGGTCACGGCTCACCATGGCAGCCTGGCCAAGGAGAAACGACTCGACGCAGAAGAACGTCTCAAGACCGGCAAACTGCGGGCACTGGTCGCGACCGCGTCGCTGGAGCTGGGCATCGACATCGGTCATGTGGACCTCGTCTGTCAGATCGCCTCCCCACGACGGATCGCGACGTTCCTTCAGCGAGTCGGCCGTTCGGGGCACACCATCTCCGGCAAACCCAAGGGCCGCCTCTTCCCCCTGACCCGCGACGATCTCGTCGAATGCACGGCGCTTATTCGTTCCGTTCGGAAAGGGGAGCTCGACCGGCTCATCCTGATGGATAAGCCGCTCGACGTGCTCGCGCAGCAGGTCGTCGCGGAGAGTGCGGCAGAGGATTGGGATGAGAATGCCTTGTTCGATCTGTTCCGCGGCGCCTATCCCTATCGGAACTTGACGCGCGAAGAGTTTGCCGAAGTCATCGAGATGGTTTCGCAGGGGTACTCCACCCGTCGAGGCCGGCGGGGAGCACTGGTTCATCATGACTCGGTAAACCATCGAGTTCGTGGCCGGCGCGGCGCGCGGATGACGGCCATCATGTCCGGCGGTGCTATTCCCGAGAACGCGGATTATCGCGTGGTGCTTGAGCCGGAAGGGCTCACGATCGGCACCCTCAACGAAGATTTCGCTATTGAGAGCATTGCGGGAGATATCTTCCAGCTGGGCAACACCTCCTGGCGCATTCTCCAGGTGGCCTCGGGAACGGTGCGGGTCGAGGACGCGAAGGGGCAGCCGCCATCGATTCCCTTCTGGCTCGGCGAAGCGCCCGCCCGAAGCGAAGAGCTTTCCCTGGCCGTCGCGGAACTGCGGCGCGAGCTGGAGCCGCGATTGGTCGATCGAGCCGCGGCGACGACCTGGCTCGCGAATGAGATCCGGGGCGGTTCCGCAGCCATCCAGCCTGACACGGCCCAATCAGCCGCTGAACAGATCGTTGCGTATTTCGGTGAATCACTCCGCATGCTTGGCGCCTTGCCGACGCAGGAGACGATCATCGCCGAACGGTTCTTTGATGAAGCGGGGGGGATGCAGCTGGTGCTGCACTCACCGTTTGGTGGCCGGATGAATCGGGCGTGGGGATTGTCGCTCCGGAAGCGCTTCTGCCAGTCATTCAACTTCGAGCTGCAGGCGGCGGCCACTGATGAGGCCCTGCTCCTGTCTCTTGGTCCTCAGCATTCATTCCCGCTGGAAGACGTCTTCAAGTTCCTCCACACGGATTCCGTGGAACGGGTGCTGGTGCAGGCGCTGCTCGATGCGCCGATGTTCGGGACCCGGTGGAGATGGAACTCAAACATCTCGCTCGCCGTTCCCCGCAACCGGAGCGGTAGAAAAGTTCCTCCGCCCTTTCAGCGGATGCAGGCGGAAGATCTTCTCGCGGCCGTGTTCCCCGACGCCGCAGCCTGCCTGGAAAATATCGCTGGCGATCGTGAAGTGCCGGATCATCCGTTGGCGCGACAGACGATCAACGACTGTCTCCGCGAGGTCATGGACATCGATCATCTGCAGGCTGTGCTGACGAAGATGGCCAGTGGTGAGATCAGGGTGCTGGCCCGGGATCTGCCCGAGCCTTCTCCCCTGACCCATGAGATCCTGAACGCCAAGCCGTACGCCTTCCTCGACGATGCGCCCCTGGAGGAGCGCCGCACCCAGGCCGTCATGACTCGGCGCTCCCTCGATCCATCCACCGCGGGAGATCTCGGCGCGCTCGACGCCGCCGCCATCGAACGCGTGCGGGATGAAGCGTGGCCCGATCCGCGCGACGCGGACGAGATGCATGACGCGCTCCTGGTGGCGGGGTATATCCAGGACTCTGAAGCAGCGCCACGGGATGGCGGTGCGACAGGACAAGATGACCGGTCGGAAGACACCGGTTGGGGTACCCTGCTGGGAACACTGCGCCGGACGGGACGAGCCTGTCGAGTCGAGTTGGCTGGTGGGGATGACGTGCGCTGGGTGGCCACCGAGCGACTACCCGAAATGCTCGCGGTACATCCGTCGGCAAGGGTTGACCCTGAACGTCCAAGCCTCTCCGCTTCTCCCCTTCCCCGCCAGGAGGCAATCCGGGAATTGTATCGAGGTCGCCTGGAGGTTGTCGGGCCGACCACGTCTCAAAAACTGGCGGAATCGCTGGGCGTCGAGCAAGCGGAATCGGACATCGCATTGATCATGCTGGAGCAGGAAGGGGTGGTCCTGCGAGGGTCGTTCAGTCCCGCGGACCAGAACAGCACCGCGCCGCTCGAATGGTGTGATCGCCGCCTTCTCGCGCGGATCCATCGCTACACCCTCAATCGGCTTCGCTCCGAGATTGCCCCGGTCTCGGCCGCCGAGTACATGAACTTCCTGTTCGCCTGGCAGAGGGTTACGCCAGAACAGCGAGTGCGGGGGATCGAGGGCCTGGCGAACGTCGTCACGATTCTGGATGGGTATGAGTGCCCTGCCGCGGCGTGGGAAAGCGATGTGCTGGCGGCGCGGTCGGATGACTACAGCCCCACGCAGCTGGACACCCTGTGCCTGACGGGTAGGGTCGCATGGGGGCGCCTGGGAGGAGATTCGGCGAAACGCGTATCGACTGATGCATCGGCTCCGGCGATTTCCTCCCCATCGCGACCGATACGGTCCACACCAGTGGCCCTCTTTCTTCGCTCCAGCGCGGAGCAATGGCTCGAGTTGAGTGAGCGAGTCGGGACCACCGGGCTGACGGCGGAGGAGGGCGAGCATCCATCGCTCTCCTCGAACGCGCGGGAAGTACTCGAGGCGCTGGTTCGTCGAGGTGCGTCGTTTTTCCCCGACCTGGTCCAGGGTTCGAAGCTTCTCGCGAGCCAGACCGAACTGGCCCTGGCCGAGCTGGCCGCCGCCGGATTGGTCACCGCGGACAGCTTCGCCGGCCTGCGGGCGTTACTGGTACCTTCTGATAAACGCAAGCCGTTCGGTAACAGCACCCGTCGCCACCGGATGGCGGCGGTGGGCGTCGAAAGCGCCGGCCGATGGTCGCTCCTGCACCAGCCGCATGGCGACATCGACCAGGAACACGCCATGGAAAATGCCGCCCGAACCTATCTCCGTCGCTATGGCGTCGTATTCAAGCGAGTGCTGACACGAGAGACGCTGACGCTGCCCTGGCGGAAGCTGGCGATGATCTATCGCCGGCTCGAGGCGAGAGGGGAAATCCGGGGAGGCAGATTTGTAAATGGAATGTCGGGCGAACAGTTTGCGCTGCCGGAAGCGGTGGGCCAGCTTCGCGCGGTACGAAAAGAAGGGGCCAGGGGCCAGCTCATCAGCATCAGTGCGGCGGACCCGCTCAACCTGGTCGGAATCGTGACACCGGGAGACCGAGTACCGGCACTCAGAAAGAACCGTATCCTTTTTGAGGATGGCATCCCGCTCGCGGCGTTGGAAGGCGGTACCGTCCGGCCCCTGGCTGAATATGACAGCGCGCGGAACCACGAGATCGAGCGAACGCTGGTGCGGCGCAGAATCCTGCTGCGTCCCCCGGACCAGGCCGCGGCGGGCGGATAGGGTTTCGCAGATTCATTCCGCAGATTCATTCCAAAGAGGGCCACTCGAGAGGGTGGCCCTCTTTGAATAGTCCGGCACACGTTTGATTCACCAGGCAAACCGATAACTCCCCTTAATCAGAAGCACGTTCACTGCCGGCGCCCGAAAGAGGCGGCCGATGTCGCGATTCAGGTCGAAGCTGCCCTCTCCCAGAGCTTGAGTACGCTCCTGGGTCCAGATGAGATATATGGTGGAGCCGGGGCTGAACTCCCAGCGAAAGACTACATTGGCATTGAATGACTTCTCATTGAAATCGGGTTGGGCAAACACCAGATCCGCCGTCCCATCGCCATCGAGGTCAACCCGGTATTGCTGCGAGGCGGGATCCAGAGTGATCTGCCGGGGGAGAAACGGAATCACCCGTTCCCGAGCGCGATTTGTCCGGGCATCCCGGACCTCTTTGAAACTGGTGTAATGGCCTGCGCTCACAAATGGCTGAGCGTATAGCTGTAAGGTCATGCGCGAGCTGAAGGCGAGATCGACTCTCGCCGTGAGCGACGCCGTCGTCTGAGAGAGCCGGGCCAGCACATAGTGCGGCTGTCCGGGGAATTCCTGCTCATGGGGCTGGTCGACATATTGCCAGCCGTTCTCCGCCTTACTGAAAGTGGGTCCCAGGCTCAGGCCCAATCGATCGGTGGCGTGCCAGGTGAGACTCGGAAGCAGATCGACTGAGTGGCTTCCCGAGCCCGGCTCGAAGGATTCCTGTCCAGTGAAGACGACTTGCCAGGCTCGGCGGCCATCAGTCTGCAGCACGTGAGAAAGGCTGGTCCGGGCTGGCAGTTTGAGCGCCGGGCCGCCCCGCAGCTCTTCCAGGCTCAGGCTCGAGAAATCGTGGGTCACTGCGAGCTTGGCAGACCAATAATTCCGGAAACCAATCGTGACATAGCCGTTGATCACCGATGCCCGGTGTTCGCCTCCGAAACTCCAGCCGCGACCGATTCGCTCCGATCCTACAATCCAGTGCCGGATCGGTCGGCCGGGTGCAAATTTCTCATAGCTCCACCACCCGGTTGCGATGAGCCAATCGGCGTTTCGCTGAAAGCCGACGTCGTTGATTTCAAACCCTGGAGAGATCAGGTGAGTCGCCGCTCCATATCGGAAAGCGCCTCCAATCTTCCCCAGGCGTAGCTGGGCGGCCACGCCAGTCAGGGATGTGGCGGTGCTGTCGTCTCGCAGATAGGCGGCGTCGGGCCGCTGCCAGAAATGACCGCTGCCGTGAACCAGGTGAGTGATCGCGGCAGAACTACCTTCAACCCGGCTACCGAGAAGGAACCCGCTCACCTCCCAGTTAGCGCCGGCGAATCGATGACGAACGTCGGTCCCGAGTGTGAAGGCCCGTTCGGGCACGATGCTATCGAGCGCGCCACGCATCGATGAGCGGTTGAGGCCGGTGATTATGCCACCGACAGAGCTGCCCCCATCGGAAGATTCATGGGAGACGCGCGCAACGCCAACCTCGGTCGTGGGATCAACCGGCGCCAGTCGGATCGCACCCAGTGAATCCACAAAACGCGCAGTGGCCGACCCGGTCACCGAGCCAAGCATGCCGACGGTCCACCCGTTGGCGGTGCGACCCGATACCTTGGCCGCGCCGAGCAGCGTGGTACTCGTCGGGACCTGACTGAACACCGCGTCCCTCGGCGTGCTGCCGTGCGGGGGGCGGCCGATCCGGCGAGAATAGAACGACTGCTCCGAGGCAAGCGAGTTGTCCCTGGTCTGGAACGGCAGGCTCAGGTCGAACCCAAACTGGCTCTGATCTTCGACGAAGAAGGGCCGCTGTTCGGTGAAGAACGTCTCGAAGGTTGTGAGGTTGACCTCCGAGGGATCGGCCTCGACCTGACCGAAGTCAGGGTGAATAGCTCCCGTCAGGGTAAATCCTGGAGTCAGACGGTAGCGAAAGTCAGCGCCGGCGTAAGCGGAGGTCCGGGGAAAATCCGTGAAGGGATTGGCCGCGACCCGGGGTGCGTAAGTGGCTTTCGCGGCGCTATAGGGGACGATCTCCATTCGCTCGGGCGACGCCGGCGCGAGGATTCCACTGAGATCATTGAAGTGAGAGACCAGGTCGGAGTAGGCCGGAAGCCGAGGCGACCAGTTGGAAGACTCGCCGCTCCGGGTGGTGTTGCGATAGACATTGAGCCCAAAGGTAAGGGGCTCCCCCGCTCGGTTCTGGTACACCAGTTGAGAAAATGGTATCCGGAACTCCGCCACCCATCCCAGGGAATCAATTCGGGGAACGGCCTCCCACACCCCGTTCCAGGCATTGTCGTAGTTGATGAACCGGTCGAAACTCGCATCCACCTGCACCCCGCGCGGATTTACCCCGAACCCAAACCCCGTGCGCCGATCGTGCCGGCTATCGATCTCGACAAAAAGCCACTCCGATCGCGTCTCATCATCCCGTCGGGCATACGGCGCCACGATTGAGTCAGGATGTTCATCGTACGCCCGAACGCCGAAGTAGATGGCATGATCGTCATACAAGACCCGGACATCCGTGCGCTGGGTGGGGAGGGCACCGGGGCGGGGGCTCTGCTGGACAAAATCGCCAGCCGGCTCAGCCGATTGCCAGGCAGTGTCGTCAAGTCGGCCATCGAGTATGGGAGGCGCGCCAGCAATATGCGTAGCTCGCAGGGTGCGAAACTTCAGCGCCGCTTCCAGCCTTGCGGAGTCGGAGTCGGCCTGCCCGAAGACGGACGACACAACAAGAACACTGGCGATGACCGTGCCCAGGCAGGCGGAAAGTCGCATGGCAAACTCAGCAGACGAGGCGAAGATCGCGATCAAACACGACGGACGGTTCGAAAGCGAATCTAGGTGCCGAGATGAAGCGATTGGCCGCCGTGAAGGCGAGCGGAACATTATTGCAGCGAGAGGGCCCCATTCCCGGTGAACGGCCCCAGCGACGAGGCGAGCGGAACGAAAAGGATCAGCCAACCGCGCGATGGCGGGGGAGGAAGCCCGGGCAGCCCTTTCCCCATTCGACCGTATCAGCGATCATAAGTCGGCGGCCGGTCCACTGAGGCCCTGTTCTCGGAACGATCCTGTTGCCCATTCTCCGCTCCGACCTCTTCACCGTTCAATGCAATGACATGATCCTGGAGCCGAGAAGGAAGTCGGAACTTCACGCGGGCTGGGTGCTCTGGTGGGCCAGTCTCGCCGTGTGGACCGTCCTGGCGCTGGCGGATGCTGCGGACTATTTCCTCTCGTGGCGACTGGAAGGACATCCCGCGTCGTTCTGGCGCGCCCTCGGCGCATCCTTCCCTGGCTGGGAAGTGTGGGCGCTTCTTTCTCCCCTCGTCTTCTGGCTGGCCCGCCGGGTCCCCCTGCGGTCGCCGGCTCGACTCCGGCCCATCCTGGCGCATTTCCTGTTCAGTGTTCTTGTCGGGGTCTTTCACTCTCTCATCCACGCCACGTTTGGCTGGCTCTTCGGTCTTCGACCATCACAATACTTCTCCCGCTATTTCGAGTCCACCTTTCTCGATTGGCTGCCGATCAGCATTCTGATGTACTGGGCCGTCGTCGCCGTCGCGATGGGATTCGACTACTACCAGCGCTTTCGAGACGAGCAACTTCACGCGGCGACTCTTGCCCACCAGCTCACGGAAGCTCGGCTCGAGGCGCTGACGATTCAACTTCATCCGCATTTCCTTTTCAACACGCTGAACGCCGCGGTCGCGCTGGTTCGAACCCATGACAACACCGGCGCGGCCAATGTACTGACTCAGCTGGGTGATATCCTGCGCCACCTGCTGCGCGGAAACTTTGTTCCCCAGGTTCCCCTGCGGGATGAACTGGCCTTTCTCGAGCGATACCTGGAAATTGAACGGGTACGCTTCAGTAACCGTCTCACCTATTCGGTGCACGTGCCGGAAGGCCTGCTCGATCTTCCCGTCCCCAATCTCATTCTCCAGCCGCTGGTGGAGAATGCGATTCGTCATGGACTGGGTAGTCATGACAATGCAGGCAACGTCGAAGTCGCGGCGACCGCCGACGACAAAAGCCTTGTTCTTATCGTTCGGGATGACGGACCGGGACTACCCGCTGGCTGGACGCTGGCAGAATCTGGGGGAGTCGGGCTCGGTAATGTTCGTTCCCGATTGACGGTACTCTACGGGGCCGCAGCCAGTGTGCACCTCGAGCCCAGGACACCTCATGGGGTCGAGGCCATCGTCACCCTGCCAAGGCAATCCGCGTTGAACATCCCGTCGAGCATGCCGGTGAACCAATCGCGAGGGAAACCATGATTCGGGTCTTCCTCGTTGATGATGAGCCGCTGGCCATTGCCGGGCTGCGGGCGCTGCTTATGCCACACGCCGACGTCACTATTACAGGGGAAGCGCTGAGCGGCCGTGACGCCATCGAGCAGATCATCGCGCTGGAGCCTGACCTCGTCTTTCTCGACATCCAGATGCCCAGAGTGGACGGATTCGATGTTCTCGAAGGTGCCATGCGGCGCTTGAGACCCGGGGCGCGAATGCCGGAGGTCATCTTCGTCACCGCCTTCGATGAGTTCGCGGTCCAGGCCTTTGAGGTGAGCGCCCTCGACTACCTGCTCAAGCCGGTTGACGAAGAGCGGTTCCGCGCCGCACTGCAACGCGCACGTGCGTCGCTCACCCGCACGCCGCGGACTGAGGGATCTCTGGAGCAGCGACTGCGCGACCTCCTGGAGGATTATGCCGCGGTCCGGGGTGGGACGGAGAGGGGGGGCTACCGTTCCCGCATCATGGTAAGCATCGGTCCCCGTTCACTCATGGTCGATGTCGAGCAGATCGACTGGATCGGCTCTCGCGATTATTGCGCAGAACTCCATGTGGGGGAGAAGACCTATGTAATCCGGGAGGCACTTACCCTGCTGGAAACTCGCCTCAATCCCGCCGTGTTCACCCGGATACACCGATCCGTCATTGTGAACCTGACGCGGGTAAAGGAACTTCGCCGACGAACGGCCCGGGGCGGAACGGCCGTCCTGACCGATGGCACTCAACTCCCGGTGAGCCGAAACCGGCGGGCGAGACTCCTGGAGTTGATGAACCTTCGCTGACATCTGCCCGAACCAAAACCAGCAAACGAGCCACCGGCGAGGGTGGCTCGATGCACGCGTGTGTTACTCTACTGATTGGTATCAGGCTTATGGATCGTCACCTTGGGCCTGGTGATCACCACGGTATCCTTGGTCGTCCCCACCTCGACCGTCGGGGTATGAATGGTGTCCTTCTCGGTTCCCAGCACGGGTTCATCGACGACAATCGTGTCCTTCCTGGTTCCCGCGACCGGCTTGTCGACTTCATAGGCTCCATCGCCGGTTTTCCTGCAACCCGGCAGCGCGAGCGCCGCCAGTGAGAGTGCAATAATTTGAGGCCGCACAGTTGACTCCTCGAGACCGGTTCGCGAAGTGTCGAAGATCCCGGCGATGCCTTCGCCCGGAAGAGCGCCACCGGCAGAGAGTATCTGCCTGAGAGTAATCTTGCGATCCTGCCTCGATCCCCCCGTGTCTTGGATCACGCCACCGATTAAAGATCTGCCCCCGTGGCATGTGGTCCCAGGGGAAACCTGGTCGTTATAAGGGTCGTAGGCTGTCGAGCAGGCGTGCTCCCCCTAAACCTGGGACCCCGATCACAATGCGACGTTTTCTCTTCCTGGCCCGCCTGGAAACCCACTGCCATGGTGGAGCCGCGCTCGCGATCGTTCTGGTTGCTGGCCTGGTGGCCAGGCCACTTCACGGTCAGAATCCTGCCGCATCGCCCCGGGCCACGCTCCTTGCCGCCGATCGTGCGGCGTCCTCCGCGGTGCTCAAGCACGGCCTGGCCGCGGGGCTTCGAGAGGTCATGGGAGACAGCGTCGTATTCCTCTACGAAGGCGCCCCGATCCTTTCCGGCCTCAAGCAAGTCGCGCAGGTCCTGGACGCACAGCCCGCCCTCACCCGGCTCAAGGTACAGTGGCTTCCGGTGATTGCCGCGGTCTCCTCCGACGGCAATTTTGGCGTGACCTCCGGGCCCACAGTAATCGGCACGATCGGGCAACCGGCCGATTCATCTTTGCGGTACGGGCACTATATCAGCGTGTGGCGGAGAAATGGGGAGACCTGGAAAATCGTAGCACTGATCGAAAATGGATTAGCCAATCCCGATTCCGTCGTCATGGGCGAAGCAGCTCGTTCGGTGCCAACCGCCCCCCCAATTGCGGGTGCAGGGCGGCCGTTTGCCGATGCGGATATCGCCTTTGCCCGGCTGGCGGCGGACAGCGGCGCTCCCGCAGCATTTGGAACCTGGGCTGCTCCCGATGCTACGACTCCACCGGGTGGAGGCCCCGTCACGGTCGGCGCTGCCGCGATTCGCGCGCGGATGCAGGCCACCGGTGCCGGCTCCTCCGTGTGGGCCTGGCATCCGGTCCACGCGGGATCCTCTCAGTCAGGCGATCTCGGATACAC
>JBDTRF010000048.1:0-16511 GCA_039931815.1 Gemmatimonadota bacterium | reverse complement strand
ACGCCTTGAGGCCAACCCGCCCGACCCGCCTGATGTCTGTCGTATGGGCGATGCCAGAAACAATAGTGAGGAAGATGACCGGTGCGATGATCATTCGCACCAGGTTGACAAAAGTATCACCAAGCGGGCGCATGGCTTTGCCCGACTCGGGCGAGATGGCGCCCAGCAGAACGCCCAGCGAAATGGCGACGAGGACTCGCACGGTCAGGTTCCTCCCCAGCCGCACCATGCGCGGCGGGGGGACAGGCACGGCATCTATACCATGAGTCACCGCGGGGGGCTCACTCGGTGCGACAGGTGCGACGGACGCGGATCACCGTGATTTTTCAATCCATCGGAACGCCCGATCCAGCACATCCAGGGCGAACTCGGCATCGGGTTGGGTGATGCACATGGGAGGCTTGATCCGGAGGACGTTGCCGTTGAGTCCTCCCTTGCCGATCAGCACGCCCATTTCACGGCAGAGCTCCAGCACCTCGAGTGTCTCGGACGTCGCCGGGGTCCTGGCATCCCGATCGGTAACCAGTTCGACGCCCAGCATCAGCCCCATACCCCGCACATCTCCGATGAGTCGGTGTTCTGCTTTAAGCCGGAGGAGCCCTTTCATGAGGTACTCGCCAACCACCCGTGAGTTCTCCTGGAGACCGTCCTCCTCGATCACCTCGAGCACCGCGAGGCCTGCAGCCATGGAGACCGGGTTACCCCCGTACGTGTTGAAATGGATTCGCTGCGCAAGCGTTTCGGCAATTTCACGAGTCGTGGTCACCGCGGCGAGAGGAATGCCATTGCCGATTCCTTTCGCCATCGTCACGATATCGGGCACTACCCCGAAGTTCTGGAAGCCCCAGAAGTGCTTCCCGGTTCGGCCGAAACCGGTCTGGACTTCGTCGGCGACGCACAGTCCACCGAATTCCCGGGCGACCCGGTAGGCCTCATCCAGATAATTGGCCGCGCCGTGCGTCGCGCCACCGACACCCTGGATCGGCTCGGCGATAAACGCGGCAATTTTTCCGGGAGTGGAATAACGGATGAGCGCGCGGATGTCTTCGGCGCTCTTCCGGGCAATTTCCTCGGGGGAGCCTTCCACGCCGGCCCGATAGGAGTCGGGACAGAGCGCATGATGGATTCCGTCTCCCAGCTGGGTTGGATACTTCCAGGTGTGATGGGACGTAAGTCCCATCGCCGATGGGGAGCCGCCGTGGTACCCGTTCCGGACCGCGACAACATCGTGATGACCCGTGTAAAGCCGCGCCATGGTGATCGCGAGATCGTTGGCTTCGCTTCCACTGTTGACGAAGTATGTCACGTCGAGCCCGGCCGGCATCCGGGAAGCGAGCTTGTCGGCGAGCATCGCCAGGTTGGGATGAAGGTAAATGGTGGTCGCGTGCTGGAGCGTGGCGACCTGGCGCTGAATCCGGGCAACGATCTTCGGATGACAATGGCCACAGGATACCGTGACGATCCCCGCGAACAGATCGAGATACCGCCGGCCGGTCTCGTCGAACAGGTATTGCATCCTCCCGTCGACGATCATGATCGGCTGCCGGTACAGCGTGAAGACGGCGGGATTCACGTGCTCCCCTCGCAGGGCCAGCACCTCGTCTCGGGACAGGCCCTCGTATTTCGGCGGAATGAAATCGAATGCCGGCATTGCGACGGGCTGAGTCATGACGTCAGGCATGGTCGAAGGAGGGTGACAAGGTGAGGTTGAGTGAGGAAGGGCGATGCAAGGACCCGGTCATGAACATCCCCCGCCTTCGACTGTGATTACATCCTGATGGGCGCGTGGAAATACGACGCCGTACCCCACGCTGAAAACCTCCTGCCGCGATCTTGCCGCACCTGCCCCAGGTCGCTACGCCATCCAGTTCGTTCCTGCCTCGCGATTCCACTTGGTGGTGGTCTTTTTCGATTGGGTGAGGAACTCGATTGAGCCGTGGCCGGTGATATCGCCGGCGCCGAATTTCGAATCGTTCCAGCCACCGAACGAGAATGGTTCCCGGGGCACCGGAACGCCGACGTTGACGCCAATCATTCCCGCGCTGGCATGCTCGGCAATGTGACGGGCGAGACCACCGCTCTCGGTGAATACCGACGCGGCGTTTCCGTAGGGGGACGCGTTTTCCACCCGGATCGCTTCATCGACGGTATCGACCCGGACGATCGCGAGGACCGGTCCGAATACCTCCTCCTGCGCGATCTTCATGTCCGGCCGGACCCGGTCGAGGATGGTGGGCCCCACATAAAACCCGCCCTCCTTCCCAGGCACTGACGGATTGCGCCCATCGAGCAGCACGGTGGCCCCGGCCTGTTCCGCTTCGGTGATGTATCGCTCGATACGCCGCCTGGCTTCGAGCGAAATGACCGGTCCGAGATTTTTTCCAG
The DNA here is from genome assembly GCA_039931815.1 of Gemmatimonadota bacterium. GTDB lineage: Bacteria > Gemmatimonadota > Gemmatimonadetes > Gemmatimonadales > GWC2-71-9 > DASYPP01. The sequence continues at coordinate 14,126 of JBDTRF010000048.1, read as the reverse complement.
GGACCATCTTTGCTGCCTGTTCGACCAGCCGAGCGATGATATGATCGCTCCGCGACACCGCGACCATGACCGACGCCGCCATGCAACGCTGTCCCGTGCAACCCGCCATCGAGGCGGCAATGTTGGTCGAGGCCATCTCCGGCTCGGCATCAGGAAGCAGGATGATATGATTCTTGGCACCGCCCAAAGCAAGCACGCGCTTAAGCGTGTTCGAACCTCGACGATACACCAGCTTCGCCACCGAGGTGGATCCGACGAACGTGATTGCGGCGATGCCGGGGTGATCGCAGATCGCCTCGACGGCTTCCTGTCCCCCCTGCACCACATTGAAGACCCCAGCGGGAAGCCCGGCTTCTGCCAGCAGGTCGGCGATGCGCATCGCCGAAAGAGGCACCAGTTCCGAGGGCTTGAGCAACATGGTGTTCCCGAGCGCCAACGCGTTCGGAATGGTCCAGTTGGGAACCATGTTGGGAAAGTTGAACGGAACGATGGAGGCCACAACACCAATCGGATGCCGCTCAGTACGGCACTCCACGCCACGACTGACCTCAAGCACCTGCCCGGCGGCGATCTGCGGCAGCGAGCAGGCGAATTCGGTCGTCTCCATGCTCTTGAGAACTTCAGCCTCGGCCTCGCCGCGAACTTTCCCGTGTTCTTCCATGATCAGCGCGGCCAGATCGCCGAGGTGCTGCTCAAGCAGAGCGCGGTAGCGATACAACACCTGCACCCGCTCCTTGATCGGGGTCGCGGCCCATGCGGGCAGCGCCGCACGCGCCGCCTGAACTGCGGCATCGATGTCCTGCGCCGTCGACATCGCCACTCGGCTCAATATGGATCCGTCTGCCGGATTCAACACGTCCAGGGTCTTGCCGTGAGCCCCTACCCGGGCCGCGCCGACAAAGTTCTGGACATCCGGATACCTGGGAGGACGAATCAGCGTAGCGGTCATGGAGAGCCAGTCTCGAGGGCGGATAAGCGACCGGGCGATATGACTTTGCTACATCCCGGCGACGAACATGATATGGGCCTTGGCGGTACCGGCATGCATTATCCACGGCGTCGTCGAGCCTTCCACCGGCGCGGTGGGAAGACCCGTCGAGGCGCCGGTCGCATCCTTGATGTACACCACGTAGAGAGGTCTGCCGCCAGTGACCGCACCGGTTTCTGGATTGTAGACACCCTTCGCACCGTTCAGGGTGTAGAGGCTGGCAGGATGCGTGGGGAAACGAAGCGTACCGGCCCGTATCTCCCGGAGGCGAATGCTGTCGACCTGGTCTGCTTTGAGGCCTCGAGCGCGAAGCGCACGTCCACGCGCCATGAACGGCTCCAGCGATCGATGATAACAGGCCACCTGGAACCTCTCACGAGCCGGGTCATTGGCCAGGCAGACCATGGCTCCCGTGCCATGACGAAGTTCCTTGAGCTTACCGTCAGGGCCGTAGCCCAGGACCGTCGAACTGTCGCGAAACTCTCTGGGTTCTGCCAGCACTGCCACGGCGATTTGCTGGGCCGCAGTAAGAATCACGGGGCTCGTCGAGTCTGGAACGGGAGCGGGAGCGGTCGTGGTCGTCTGGGCGGTCAGCGTCGTGGTCAGTGCCAGTCCAAACGCCGCGGACCAGAGCACAGCGCGATAATACATGGGAGAACTCCAGCGCAGGGAATGTCAACGATAGTCAACAGATTGTGCTGGGAATAGGGTTGTCGCCGGAACCGGAGCCCGCCCGAGCCGATGTCTCGTCCCGATCCGGGTACCCCCACAGCTTGACAATACGGCAGCCATTACGTACGATATATCGTCAGTTAGGTCGTACGACATACAGGAGGTATTGAATGCATAAGCCACACGACGGCTGGGACTTCAGCGACTTTTTCTCCGGATTCGGTGCCAAGGGCTGGGGCGGACAATGGAGTCGAGGACGCGGTCGCCCCGGCGGACGACGCAACCAGATGTTCGAGTCGGGCGAGGTCAAGTTTGTGATTCTCCGCCTGCTCAAGGAAAAACCACGACACGGTTACGAGGTCATCAAGGCCCTCGAAGAGAAGATGGGGGGCTGTTACACGCCATCGGCCGGCACGGTGTACCCCACCCTTCAGCTGCTCGAAGACCAGGGATATATCAAGTCGGTGGATACTGATGGAAAGAAGGTGTACCACGTTACCCCTGAGGGTGAGAAATTCCTGGAAGAGAACCGGGATGTCCTGGAAGACATCATCGGTCGGGTCCGGGACACCGTTCGGGACTTTGCGGGCGGGTCCATGGGTGAGATTCACGGCGCCTTCGGCAAAGTCGCCAAGGCCACTTTCATGCGCGCGTGGAGGAAGGGACCGGAAGATCCTGCGCTTAAACGGGTCGCCGAGATTCTCAACCGAACTGCCCAGGAAATTGAGCAGGCCTGGGAAACCAAGTAAGGAGAGGAACCATGTCGCCCTACGTGTTCTGGATCTGGCCGGTCGCGCTTGTCTGGTTCCTCGGATTTCGGCGTTGGGGGTGGCACGGGAACGAGGCGCGTGCCCAATGGGAATCAAAACGGCGGAGGAAATTGCGGCGGGCCGGCTGGACGCCAGACGATGATGATGAAGGTGAATCGAGCGCTCCAGTCAGGCTGGAGCTGGATGATCAGCGAGATACCATCCAGAACATGGAAGCGCGGATCGCCGAGCTGGAAAATCGACTGGACTTTGCGGAGCGGCTGCTGGCCGGCAATCCCGCCGAGGCCGGCGCCAGGACAAACCCGTAACTCCTGATACCGAGTGCGACTCCCGAGGTCGCACTCGGTATCGTGCCTTGGGTCCCAACGCTGAACGCTGCGCCATCATACTCCACCTCGGCACCCCGCACTCGTCACATGTCCGCGGCCAAACCGGCCGGTGCCTTCACGCCCCCCATCACCAGCCGTTTACCCGTTCCCAAATCACGGACACTTCATCCGTCCCCGACACCACGTGGTATCGATCGTAGGCGGCGGCCGTGAGGCAGGCGTGATTGGGAGCGATTCGTACCTTGGTCCCGACCTTGAGCTCGTCGAACGGAAGGGGTCGATTCCCCCGCGCGATACCATGCTCCTGGTACAGCGACTCGATTCGGCATTCGGAGTAGCGCGGAGTTCCGTCCAGGCCCCACACCAGTCCATACCCGGCATCGTGCGCGGTGGATTGGGTGCTGCGGTCCTTGGAGAGCGCGATTGCACCCGCGTCCAGCAGCACCTGGTTGTCTCCCGGTCGTCGCCCGATGACGGATGAAAGCACCGTCATGGCGATATCGGCACGCGAACAGGAATGGATTTCGGCCTGAAACAGGTCGTTGAACATGTAGACGCCGGCCCGCACCTCGGTCACCCCATCCAGCTTGCGGGCGTGCATTGCAGTCGGGGTGGACCCAAGCGACACCACTTCGCAGGGGAAAAAGGCGGCGCGGAGGGCCCAGGCGGCGCTGACCACGGCGCTCCGCTCCTGTTCCGCGATGCGCTGCATCTCCGGGATGCTTCGCCCGGCGTAGGAATGTCCACCATGCGTCAGCACGCCCGCGAGTCTCGGTCCCAGGGCACGGCCCAGCACCAGCAGGGCGCCGCTGTTCGCGTTGACTCCGCCGCGGCCCTCTCCAGAGTCGATTTCGATCAGGGCGCGAAATGGTGCCGGGTGGGCCGCAATGGCCGCGGCGGTGTTCGGATCATCGGTGATGAGGGTAAGCTCCATCCCCCGTGCTACCAGCGCCGCTGCCCGGTCCAATCTCTCGGGTGTGATACCGACAGCGAGCGTGATGTCGAGGAATCCGCTGGCGCCGAAATACTCCGCTTCGGCCAGCGTCGAGACGGCGATACCGCCCGCTTCACCGGCAACGGCCAGCCGTGCAATCTCCGCCGACTTGGCGGTCTTCATGTGGGGCCGGAATGCGACGCCATGGCGCCGTACGATCGCGCTCATGACGGCGAGGTTACGCTCGAGAATGGAACGATCCAGCACCAGGCAGGGCGTCGGCAGTTCGAGAAGACGCATGCCGGCGCTAGAGATTTGCCGGATCGGCCCGGTTGGCCCGGCCGATCAGGATGGTGATATTGTCGGTTCCCCCGCGATCAAGGGCCAGGTCGAGCAGGGCGCGGGAGACAGATTCCGAAGACTGCATCGTGCGGAGATGCTCGGCTATTTCGTCATCGCTCACGTGTTTGGTCAATCCATCCGTACAGAGGAGGACAACACAGCCGCGTTGCGCGATATCCAGTCGCAGGACTTCAGGACTGGCCTCCTCTCCGCCGATCGCGCTCGCGAGCACATTGGTAAATGGCGAGGTGGCCGCCTGCTCCGGGGGCAAGGCACCCACATCGACCAGGTACTGGGCCACGGTCTGGTCGCGGGTCACCTGGCGAAGTTTGCCATCCCAGTAGTGGTAGCACCGGCTGTCACCGACCTGAACGATATACATCCGGGGCCAGACCGCGACGCCAACGGTGAGGGTCGTGGCCATGCGCTTTTCACCCGGACGATTGCTGGACTCGGCCCGAACCGCATTGTGCGCTTCCATCGCGGCCGACTTGAGCGCAGCGAAGAATTCCTTCTCTTCACCGCCGCCGGATGCGTGGAAGCAGCTCATCGTGCCGGAGACGTACCGGGTGATCGTTTCCGCGGCAAGCTGGCTCGCCTCCCCCCCAGAGTGGCTGCCGCCGACTCCGTCCGCCACCAGCATGATCGTCCCCATCCGCTGGCCCCGCAGTGGCAGCTTGTCCGGGTTGGGCAGGCTGGTTTCGTGGACGACCATCTGTTGGTGGACCGTGCATAACAGGAAATGATCCTGATTCTCCGAGCGGACTTTGCCGGGATGGGTAAGACCAAAAAGATCGAGTTCTTCGTCACGCGGACGACCCGAGACGGCGGGTGTCGCGGCCAGGGTCAACATCTTTGCGATTCCCACTGGACCTCCTTTGAGCGTCACCAGGCCTTCGTGCGGACATGATCAAGATGACACCGATTGGAACTGAAAGGGAAGAGTACGCGGTCAGTCAATCAGCCCCCGGAATCGGTCCCAGGCGACATTCCCGCCCGGCACCACCAGGCCAACCCGGCGACCGCGAAGCTCCGCTCCGGCCGAAAGCGCCGCCGCCACCGCACCGGCCCCCGACGGCTCCACGATCATTCGATGATGGCGAACCATGAAGCGCATCGCATCGACGAGGCCCTCATCACTCACGGTGCGCATCTCCCTGACGTGCGCCTTGATGTAGGGCCAGGTCAGCGTCTCCGGCTCGATATAGCCAGCGAGCCCTTCGGCGATGGAGTCCTCGAGTGATACGGGCCCGGTATGGCCCGCTCGAAACCAGGTATTAAAAGAGGGGCTCCTGGCGGCCTCTATACCCCAGACCTCGATCGAAGGATACAGGGAGGTTAAAGCCAGGCTGATGCCACCTGCCAAACCACCGCCGCCCACCGGCACGATAACGAGATCAAGACCCGGCTGGTCATCAGACATCTCGAGCCCGATTACTCCGTCGGACGCGATAACCAGGGGATCACTGTAAGCGGACACGAGAGTCAGTCCGTCTGATTCTGCCATACGAAGCGCATTGAAATGCGCTTCTTCAAATGAATCGGCGAAATGCAGCGTCGTCTCCTGCTGGCGAAGGCGCTCCAGTTTATCGGCATCTGCGCTGCGGGGAATATGGACATGCACCGGTACACCGAGCCGCTGCCCCGCATAGGACAGACCAAGGCCATGGTTTCCCGCGGTCGCTGCGACGGCCCCACGTCGTTTCTGATCGGCGCTGAAACTCTGCAGTTTGTTGGCAGGACCCCGGGGCTTGAAGCTTCCGGTCACCTGGAAGTTTTCAAGTTTGAGGAAAACCTCGCTTCCGGTCAGGCGGCTGAGCTCGAAGGACCGGTCGAACGGGGTGTGGCGAATGAATGACCTGGTTGCTTCGCGCGCCTGCCTGATATCGTCGAGGGTGACCATGGTTCGACCGGGAGAGAGTCTCAAAGTGACAGGTGAGCGAGGAACGGTGAAAGGTAAAAGGTTGATGATTTAGGGAGTTCTGATCCGCTTGTTCGGGACGACCGGTAACAGCTCACCAGGCCAGTCACTTCTGCCTTTCACCTTTCACCCTTTCGCCTCGCTCAGAGAAGCGACACCGGGTCTCGATCGATCACCACTCGAACATCGCCTGCGCTGGTGATGCGACTCGACGCGTACCGCACGACTTTCCCAATCTCCTCACTGGCGCCTTTGAGCACCACGTGCCAGCGCCACCGCTGCTTGATGCGCGCGAGAGGACAGGGAGCGGGACCCAGTACCATCACGGGGAGCCCATGGCGGTCGATGAGCTGCGTGATCCAGTCAGTCACTCGAAGCGCCTCCTGGGTGACCGCGGACTCCAATTCCCCAGAAATGACGAGGTTCGCCAGCGAGATCCCCGGGGGATATGGCGGCGATTCCCGGTTGGCCAGCTCCTCCTTGAGGAAGGCCTCCGGATCGTGTTCCGCGGCGTGGATCAGCGCATGATGGGAAGGGTTTCGCGTCTGCACCAGCACTCGCCCGCCTTTGGGTCCCCGCCCTGCCCGTCCGGCAACCTGGGCCAGTAGTTGAAAGGTACGCTCGGCCGCGCGGAAATCCGGGAGATGCAGCCCGGTGTCGGCGTCGACCACACCGACCAGGGTGACATTGGGAAAATCGAGACCCTTGGCAATCATCTGGGTTCCCAGGAGAATATCGACCTCGCCCCGCTCGACAGCGCCCAGGATACGGTGGTGCGACCATTTCGTGCTGGTAGTATCCAGATCCATCCGGCTGACCCTGGCCTCGGGAAAACGGGCGGCCAGCATGCGCTCAAGTTGCTGCGTTCCCACCCCGCGCATCTGCTGCACGAGCCCGCCGCACGCTTCGCACGCAGGCGGAATCGTTGCTTCGTATCCGCAGTAGTGGCATCGCAGCGCATGCGGGGTGTGATGCACCGTGAGGGAGATACTGCAGTGGGGACACTGCTTCACCTCGCCGCAATCGGGGCACTGCAGAAAAGTGGCAAACCCGCGGCGGTTCAGCAGCAGCAGCACCTGCTCCTTCCGGGCCAATGTCGACCCGACAGCTTCATCGAGGTCCACCGACCAGGGCACGGCCCCGGTCTCATTGACTCGCGCCGCCGAGCGCATGTCGATCAGCTCGACTTTCGGCATCGGCCGATCACCAATTCGCGCTGGAAGGCGAACCAAGCTGACCCCTGGCCCCAGGCGAGTCATCGTTTCAGGCGACGGTGTGGCACTCCCCAACAGCAGGCAGGCGTTCTCCAGCTTCGCCCGCACTGCGGCGACCTCACGAGCGTGATATCGCGGCGTCTCGCCGTTCTTGTAGCTGGCCTCGTGTTCCTCGTCAATGACGATGAGACCAAGATTTTCCACGGGCGCAAAGACGGCACTCCTCGCACCTACCGCCACGCGACGTTCACCCCGCCGGAGCAGCCGCCAGGCGTCGGCCCTTTCACCATCGCTGAGCCCACTGTGCAGCACCGCAACCTGGTCGCCGAAGGCTCCGCGGACGCGAGCCACCGTCTGGGGCGTCAGGCCAATTTCGGGAACCAGCAGAATGGCGCCTCGCCCCAAAGCGAGGGCATGACGAATGGCCTCCAGGTAGACATATGTTTTTCCGCTCCCCGTCACGCCGAACAGCAGGGCAGATTCCCCCGGCTGCAGCTGGGCGATCTGACGCAGCGCCTCCTGCTGATCGGCGTTCGGATGGGTTGGCGGAGGGGTGGAAGGCTCACCGGCAAAGGGATCTCGTACCCGTTCCGCCTTCTCGATCGAGATGAGTGCGCGATCGAGCAGGCTGCCAATGACACTATCGGAGAAGCCGAGTTGCTCCTTGAGGTGCCGGGCCGAGGCGGTGCCGCCCAGTTCTTCCAGAACCTCATAGAGTTTCCGCTGCCGTGGCGCGCGTTTGAAGAGCGACTCCCGCTCCACCAGTGTCAGCGGGTTTCCCCCCAGCGACACCACGCGCTCGGTGGCGATATCACCCACGGCATCGGGCGGATCAACCCGCAGTGAGATCGCGCCCACTCGCGCCAGGCGATTGACGGTGTCCCACATCGGCTTCCGAAAAGCCTTGTTCAGCGAGGTGACTGGAGACTCTCCCCCTTTTTTTTCCAGCCACGCCAGGACGTCGGCGCCGGTTCCACCAGGAACTCCTGCGGCGTTCTCCACGACCGCAACGACACGAGATACGCCCCAGAGTCCGCCGGGCAGAAGCGTTCGCAGCGCCAGCCCCAACGGGGCGCCGTAATAGCGACTCATCCACTCGGCGGTCTTGAGAAGAGCCAACGGGACGGAGGGTTCGGCATCCGGAGCCGCGAGGATCTCCCGCGCTTCCATGGCGGGGGAGGGGCTGTCAATCGCGACCACGATACCAACCATTTCGCGATTCCGCACCGGGACCACCACCCTGGCCCCGGGAACAACCCGATCGGCCAGGGAAACCGGGATTCGATACGTGTAGGGTTCAGGAAGGGGAAGTGGAAGGGCGATAAGGCCGAAGCCGGTCATCTAGGCACGACACCCAGGCCGGGACCTGTGGGCAGGCGAACCTGGCCGTGTTCGATGGTTGCACCGAGATAGGGGTCATTGGCGAGGAGGGCCGCGCCGTCCAGGTCCACGATATCCACCAGCGGCGTGAAATGTGCGGCGGCCGTGATTGCGATCGAGGTTTCGATCATGCAACCCACCATAACCATGAGTCCATGGGCTCGCGCTATCGCAATCATCCGAAGCGCTTCGCGAAGACCGCCGCATTTCGCCAGCTTGATATTGATGCCATCGACCTTCCCGACCAGCGGCGGGATATCCTCGGCGGTTTCACAGTCTTCATCCGCGATGAGCGGAATGTCCGCGTGGCGACGAATCTGTTGCATTCCGTCAAGCTGGCGAGGCGGGAGTGGTTGCTCCAGCACCGTCACGCCAAACTCCTTGAGCACCGGCAGCATCCTGATCGCCTGCTTGACCGTCCAGCCGCAGTTGGCATCGACTCGAAGTTCGCGATCGGTCACTGAGCGGATCGCCTGAAGTATTTCGAGGTCGCGATCGCTGCCCAGCTTGATTTTGAGAATGGGGTATTGAGCTGCTTCCTGAACCTTGGCCCGGATCTTTTCAGTCGTGTCGATGCCGATGGTGAACGTGGACTGAGGAGCGCGTGCCGGATCGAGTCCCCACATCTGGTAGACGGGAATGCCGAGTCGCTTGCCAACCAGGTCGTGCAGGGCGGAAGAGAGGGCGGCCCGTGCCGATGGATTGCGTTTGAGCAGCGTGGCCCAGGCCAGCTCGGCGTCTTCGATCTTGAAAGGATCGTCCGGCAGGATCGTCCCATAGGTCCGGAGGGCGGCGAGCGCGGTTTCCGTCGTTTCGCCGTAGAACCTGGTGGGCGCCGCCTCGCCCCAGCCCTCGAGGCCGTTTTCATCAATCAGCTTGACCAGGACCGTCGAGTATTCACTCCGGCCACCTCGGGCAATGATGAAAGGATGGCGGGTCCGGATGGAAAGCACTTCGGTTTCGAGGCGCAGGCGGGGCACTGGCACAAGCCTTTGTCAGGGGTAGGAAAGATGTGACGGCCGATGCAGAAAGATAAGCACGCCACGGACTATCTTATAGCTCCGGGACAACTTCAAAGGATGAAATGAGACGATATCGATTTCACTGGATCCTCACGGCAATCGCGGTGATTGTGAGCGCCTGTGGAGGAGACATCCACAGCGGCAGCAGCAACGGTCCATCGGTCACCATTGTCGACACCTTGCCGGGAATAGCTGCACTGAGCGGGATTGTCATGAGTGACGGCTCAGCCTCCAATAGCGTCCAACCATATTCCGGCGACGTAGACGGTACCGTGGTCGGGAGGGCGGTGCGCGGGTTCGTCTCATTCGACTTGAGCGGAATCCCGGCCGGCAAGATCATCAAGACGGCGAACCTTCGGATGTATCAGCTTACCATCGCAGGGGATCCCTACAGCAACCACGGGCCACTGATGCTGGACCACGTCATTTATGGTGCAGGCCTGGACGCCGCCGATTTCGACGGGGGGACCCTGGATTCAGCCTTCGCGACGCTCTCCCTCGATCAGGCCCCGGGCATCAAGCTGGTTAACGTTTTTCAGAAGGTAAAGGCGGATATCGCCGCCGGCCGGACGATGTCGCAACTCCGCATGCGCTTTTCCATCAAGGACACGGACGTTGACAGCACCAGCGACAACGCGACCTTCAAAAGCGAAACGGATTTTCCCCCTCCCCTGATCATCGTCACGTACTTGAACTGATCGCGGAGCTCAGCCGAGGGCCCTTACATGTGACAGGACACCCTCGGCGACGCGACGTGGGGCGTAACCTCCTTCCAGCAGGCCCACCAGGGCCACATCCACAAATCGTTCCCGTATCCGGCGGGTCAGGTCCGCGTAGTGCTCGGGCTCCAGGGTAAACCCTCCGAGCGGATCGCCCGCCATCGCATCGAAACCCGCGGAAATAAGAATTGCCGTCGGACTCCACCCGGTCGTGGCATGAACAATCGCGTTCCAGAGGTCGGTGACATATCGCGCCGGAGGGAGATCGGGTGGAAGGGGGACGTTGAAAATATTACCAACGCCCCGCTCATCGGCCGCTCCCGTTCCGGGATACCATGGCGACTGGTGAAGAGAGACAAACCGAATTGATGCATCCTGCTCCACCAGTGCCTGCGTGCCGTTGCCATGATGAACATCCCAATCGACAATCAGGACCCTTTCCCTGCCCTGGGCCTGTGCCTCGCGGGCCGCAACCACCACGGTATTGACCAGGCAGAACCCCATCGCCTGCTGGTAGAGCGCGTGGTGGCCCGGAGGCCGGACCGCAGCAAACGCATGCCCTTTGCCTTCCAGGCAATGATACAAGGCGGCAAGAACGGCCCCTGTCGCACCGAGGACGGCATCCCAGGTCCGGGCGTTGAGAAAGGTGTCCGGATCGACCTGGCCGCCGCCTGTTCGACTGACACCTTCGAGGGAAACAAGATGTGAGCGAGGGTGGACCCGGAGTATCGGTTCGATTGTCGCCGCCGGCACCGTGTGCAGTAGAACATCAGGCGCCTGTTTCAGCCGGTCCAGGATAGCTGGGAGCCGAGCCGTGCTCTCGGCATGGCCGGGCCCGGGATCGTGCAGGAGGCAATCGGGGTGAGTAAAAACCGGGACAGTCATGAAGTGACCGGTACGCAGCGAGTGGCGGGGAAGAGCTGGGAATCTGTCATGATGACTGTTTCAACTCGTGCGCCAGACGGCGCAGTTCCGTCAGCTCGGCTGTGAGCGCTTCCCGGGCCTGCTCCACCTCCATCAACGCGCGACGGTACCGTCGATAGTAAAGCAGCACGCCGGACGCCATGACGATCAGGATGAGACCGATAAGACCGAGATACCATTTCCGGGTCCACCATGCGGCGAGCGCCAACAAAGAACCGTCGGCCAGGAGCAGGCCGACGGCAAGCATCGTGAGGGTCCTTTGCCGATTTCGCGGAGGTCGGGCCGGGTGACGTTGTGTCATCGGACGGGGCCGACGGCAGCCATTCTCAGCGGACCGCCGTTCGTCTCCGCGGAAGCATGACCAGGGCTGCATTCCGGGGCAAACCCAGGCTCCCCAGGGTTGCTCCCTCCTCGACAACCTGGGCCCCGCGATACTTCACCACGTACATGGACGGATCGTCAGTCATGCGCGAGAATGCCAGCACTCGACGCTTGATTTCCCCCAGCGTCGTCTCGGGCGAGAGATCGAGGGAAACCTCGTCCCACACGCTGGTCAGCATGACCCGCACCGGAAATCCTGTCATGCCACGCTCTCCGCCGGATCGAACGGAAGGGTGGAGAAGAAACGGTCAATGGCCTGGTCAAACAACAGTGACGAAGCACGGATCCGGGTCCCCTGCGGCGAGGCGGCCACCGAGAACACGACTTCTTCCCCGCCCTGGCCCCGAAGCACGAGGAACCCCGGGCCTTCCTTTTCAGGATAGGCGGCACTCAATGGCACACGATCGGCAAAAAACGCCTTTGCGCGGGCCAGGATCTCGGGTCCCGGGAGCGAGGTAGTGATTTCGTGAACCATGAATTCAATGACTCATGTGAAAGACGGAAATGCCAGTCGGCTGCGCTGGAATGGGAAGCGTCGCGACGAGGGTCCTGGTGGTCAGGTCGATCATGTCGAGCGATCCCGGGTCAGCCCCGATCGACTCTGCGGTAATATAGGCATAGCGGCCATCGGGTGAGAACGCGACGCCGTGCACGATCTTCTTGGTGGTTGGTATCCGGGCCACTTCGGTCAGCGACCTGGCATCAATAAGGCTCACACTCTGCGCCTTCTTGTTGGTCACGATGACCAGTGATCCGTCCGGAGACGGCTCGACGTTATAGGCCCCGGTGCCAACCGGAATTTCCTTGAGCAGGGTCAACGTCCTGGCATCCCACACCTGGACGCTGTTCCCATAATTGCAAGCGACGTACAGCGCCTTGTCATCGGGGGACACGGCGACGAACGTTGGCGCGCATTCCTTACTAAACGAATTGACCGCCGCGGGAGCCGGCGTCGGAGCGCTGCCGGTCGAGGTAGTCGCGGTTCCCGACATGGTCGACATGTCGTGCCCGCCCTGGGGGTGCGCCACCGCCATCTCGTGCCCGGTTCCCGTCTTGACTCGCCGGCTGATCCGGAGCTCGGTCGCATCGATTTCCAGAATCTCGTCGCTGTGCATGCACGAGACATAGACGAAGGTGCCGGCATGGTTGGACTTGACCCCGTGAGGCATGTCGCAGGCGAGCAGATTGGTAATGTTCGTCATCGTCGGGGTGTGAATCACCGAGACGAAGTTCACCCGGGGGCGATCACCGTAAAAATCGGAATTGGCGACGAAGGCCAGCTCGCCATCTGGCGTGGTGCTGACCGTGGTGGGGAACATCTCAAGCGGTGCGCGCCCGACCAGCGTGTCCGCATCCATCGCCATCTTCCAGAGCGAGCCGTAAGGCGTGCCATGCGCGATGGAGATGTAGTAAAATTTCTGGTCGGGGGACACGAAGATGTTGTGGGGGCCGTCGATGTCCGCCGGCATGATGCCGACCGGGATCACTCGATCCACCTTGAGCGAGTTCGGGCCTGGCTGTACCCAGGTGACGATATCGCCTGACTCCGACACGATCCCGAGTTTGTAGTTGAAAGTCGCCGGCGCCTGGGCCAGGACGGGAAGGCCGAGCAGCGAAAAGGCAAGCGGAAGGATCAATGTGCGTTTCATGGCTTCCTCAGTTGGCGATTGGGCTGCCGTCCAGCGAGTATCTCGACATCGGCGACCGGCGGCACCCCGGACGCCCGGCCAATGCGATTCGTTTCAGCTGTGTCTCAAAAATAGAGCCCTCCCCTGGCTGAAGGTAAGCGCAGCCGGCAGGGGGCCCTCCATCACTCGGCCAGTCGTTCCGCCAGGTATCCAGCCAGCTGCCCGACGTCGATTCGCTCCTGCAGCATCGAGTCGCGGTGGCGGACCGTCACCGTCCCGGCAGACAGTGTCTCCCCGTCAATGGTGATCCCGAACGGCGTTCCCGCTTCATCCATCCGGCGATAGCGCCGGCCGATGGCGCCGCTGTCGTCGTAGAAGCAGGTGAATCGCTTCTTGAGATCGTGATAAATCTGTTCGGCGCGCTCGGGCATACCGTCCTTCTTCACCAGCGGGAAAACCCCGGCCTTGATCGGCGCGATGGATGGGTGGAATCCCAGCACCACCCGGGTCTCGCCTTCGACCATTTCCTCCCGGTAGGCGTCGACCATTACCGTGAGCGTGACCCGATCGGCGCCGGCCGAGGTTTCCACCACGTTAGGGAGGAACCGCTCGTTGGTTGGCTGATCGAAATACTCCAGCTTCTTGCCGGAATACTCCTGGTGCCGGCTCAGGTCAAAATCGCCGCGATTGTGAATGCCTTCGATTTCGTTCCAGCCAAACGGGAATTCGTATTCGATGTCGTAGGCGGCGCGGGCGTAGTGCGCGAGTTCGTCGCCGGCATGCTGGTGCCAGCGCAGTTTGGCGGGGTTGAGTCCCAGGGAGTGGTGCCATTCGAGGCGCCAGGCCCGCCACCGTTCGAACCATTCCATGTCGCTGCCCGGCTTCACGAAAAACTGCATCTC
>JBDTRF010000047.1:0-16704 GCA_039931815.1 Gemmatimonadota bacterium | reverse complement strand
ACTACCTGGCCAACCCCGACCGCTACAACTCGATGACATATCGTCGATCGGGCCGAAGTGGCGTCCTCCTTCCCGCCATCTCACTCGGGCTGTGGCACAACTTCGGCGGGGTGGACCGGCTGGAAGACGCCAGGGCCATGATTCATCGCGCCTTTGACCTGGGCATTACCCACTTTGATCTGGCCAACAACTATGGCCCGCCGCCGGGGTCGGCCGAGGAGAGTTTCGGGAGCATACTGAAGGCCGATTTCATGGCATGGCGCGATGAACTGATCATATCGACCAAGGCAGGGTGGCCGATGTGGCCCGGCCCGTATGGGGATTGGGGATCCAGAAAGTATCTCATCAGCAGCCTCGATCAGAGTCTCCGGCGAATGGGCCTTTCCTACGTCGACATTTTCTACCACCATCGGCCAGACCCGAATACGCCACTCGAAGAAACCATGATGGCATTGGATTTTGCGGTCCGGAGCGGACGGGCACTTTATGCGGGTATTTCGTCCTATTCTCCTGAGGAAACCCGCAAGGCTGTGTCGATCCTGTCATCCCTCGGCACGCCGTGCCTGATTCATCAACCGAAGTACAGTATGCTGCAGCGCGACGTCGAACGAGGCCTGTTGAGCGCGCTTCGGGAGACGGGTCTCGGCTGCATTGTATTCTCGCCCCTGGCGCAGGGATTGTTAACCGATCGTTATCTCAAGGGCATTCCCGAAGGCTCCCGCGCCGCCAAGCCGTACAGCTTCCTCAAGCCCAACCAGATCACCCCGGAACTGGAGTCCAGGGTGGCGCGACTCAACGATCTGGCGAGCGAACGAGGTCAGACACTGGCCCAGATGTCGCTCGCCTGGGTCCTCCGCCATCCAGAAGTGACGTCGGCCCTCATTGGGGCCAGCCGGGTACGTCAGATCGAGGATGCTGTAGCCGCACTGGAAAAGCTCGATTTCAGCAACGAGGAACTCGCCCGCATTGACGCGATTCTCACGTGATGACTGAACCCAGCCCGACCGGGCCGTCATGCCGATGAATCGGCGACAGTTCGTCGCGGGCACCAGTGCAGCACTGGCAGCAGCGGGTGCACCCTGGATCTCACGACCCCTGAGTCGCCCCAACCTGCTCTTCATTCTGGCGGACGACATGGGGTACGGCGACCTGAGCTCCTTTGGTCGTCGCGATTACCGTACCCCGGAGCTCGATCGGCTGGGGCAAACCGGTGTTCGATTCGTCAACGCCTATTCTGCCGCGTCGGTCTGTACCCCGACTCGCGGCGGTTTCATGACCGGCCGGTATCCGGCTCGACTGCCTGCGGGTTTGCAGCAGCCCATGAGCTGGGTGAATGAGAACGATGGACTTCCGCCGGGTTATCCCACCATTGCGTCTCAGCTCAAGGAGCGGGGCTACGACACCGCCCTGATCGGAAAGTGGCACCTGGGCTATCGACCCGAGTTCGGGCCGTTATCCCACGGCTTTGATGAGTTTTTTGGAATCCTGAGCGGAGGAGTCGATTACTACACGCACCGGGATGCCCTCCGGAAACTCGATCTGCATGAAGGCCTGGTCACGGTAGACAAAGTCGGCTACCTGACCGATCTGCTGTCGGAGCGGGCGGTTGAGTACGTATCACGGTCCCGCAGTCGACCATTCTATCTGAGTCTCCAATACACTGCTCCTCATTGGCCATGGGAAGGACCTGGTGAGCACCTGGCAGACACTACGGTCAACGGATTCGAAGGCGGTGGATCGGTCCGGGTATTCGGTGAGATGGTCCGGAGTCTCGACACCGGAATTGGCAAAGTGGTCGCGGCACTCGCAAGAAAGAGAATCGATCGTAATACACTGGTGATCTTCACCAGTGACAATGGCGGCGAGCGCTATTCCAACAACTGGCCGTACCAGAAGGCCAAGGGCACGCTCTGGGAAGGCGGAATTCGCGTCCCGGCCCTGATGCATTGGCCCGGGACTATTCCGAGTGGTCACACCAGCGAGGCGCTCGCAATCACCATGGATTGGACGGCCACTTTGCTGGCCGCCGGCGGTGGCATCCCCGCGACCGGCTACCCGCTCGATGGAATGGATCTCCTTCCTGCGGCAAAGAGGGTGACAATCCCAGGCGAACGCACTCTTTTCTGGCGACAACCGTTCATGCGCTACAACCAACAGCCTGAACAGGAAGCGGTTCATCGAGGTCGGTGGAAATATCTGAGTGTGGACGGAATGCGCCGATTGTTCGATATCGAGGCCGATCCGGGCGAAAAGGCAGATCTCGCGGGGCGGCACCCGGGGTTACTCCGGAGCCTTCAGCAGACCTTTGAGAGATGGAACCGGGAGCTGCCTGCGAGAGATCCCAGGCCTCCACAGTGACACGGGTGCCTCCCGATGATCGCCGTGGGGGATGGGGGAATGTTCGGCGCTCGTGCGTTGGATGCCACCCGGTTGACCGGCAGGGAAATTGACCTGGCCGGAGCCGCGCTGACCCTCCCCGCCGCGACCGCGGCGGCTCACCAAGGCACGTGGCAGAAAACTGGAATTTGTTCGCACACCGATCGGAGAAGTTCCTGCGTTGATGCTCGAATTGATTGACCGAGGCTACAGCGCACATACCCGGGCTGGAAGCATCGTTCGGCATCAAGACGTTGAAGTTCGCGGAGAGGGCTGCTTACCAGAAGCTGTAACCCCGTTGTTCATCATCAAACTATCCATTCCTTCTTCGCACTGTCTCGACAGTATCTCTCCACAAAGCATGCTGATCGTACCGGAGGCGCGCATTTTCCAGCGCAAGGATGGAGTTGTGTCGCCCGGTTGTCGGTATTTCGTCCTTCCCACGCCGACCGTTACAATCTGGAGCAAGAGAGGTTCTCGTTGTCTCTTCCCATTCTGGAGGGCTTCGAAATGCGTACGTGGACTTGCATGACCTTGATTGGGCTTTGTGCCAGTTCCGCAGCAACCGCGACCGCGCAGGAAAAACCGCTGAGAATTTCCCTGGGATACGCCTATGCCGACCTTCTGGAGTCTGGCGCCGGCAGCGCCCCGGAGGGCGGTTATCTCTCACTTGCCTGGGCGACAGGTAAGAATGGTGCCGAACTCGATCTTGCCTATCACCGCGACAGCGAAAAGCTTCTTGGCCAGACCTTTCATCTCAATACATTTACCGCCACAATTGGTCCCCGGGTTCGAATCGGTGACGGACGCACCCAACCCTACTTTCACCTTCTCGGCGGCATTCGGCACGATAGCTTCGAAGGCGCCGGGAACACGTCGTTCGGCGCGATGGCCGGGACGGGTGCCGACTTTCCTTTGACCTCAAGTCTGTTTCTCAGGATTGGCGCCGACTTTCAGCTCTGGATCGACGACGGTGACAATCTCAAGGTTCTCCGGTTGGTTGGTGGAGTATCGTTCTAGCGGATTTCCCGGTTGCCAGATCGTTCGATTTATCCGGGTTCGATCGGCATCCTCAGGTGATCCAGCTTGACTCCGAATACACCTGGGCCGTTACCTTCGAGGACTTCTCTTCCTGGAATTGATCCCATGAAGCTTCCGGGCTGGATCAGTATCACTGCTCTCGAGAGTCAGCAATGATCTCTTGAAGATTCAGGCCGAATTCATTTTTGTGGAGTTGCAACGATGTTGACCAAAATCAATCTGACCGAGAAGCTCGGCCTGTTTACCGACCAGTGGAGCCCCAAGATCGTTGCCGACCTCAATGACAGCCATGTCAAGGTTGTCCGGTTACAGGGAGAGTTCGTCTGGCACCATCACGCGGACGAAGATGAATTGTTTATGGTGATCAGCGGTGATCTTGTTATCGAGCTGAGAGATGGCCAGGTGAGGCTCGGGCCTGGAGAGCTGGTCGTGATTCCCAAAGGCGTGGAGCATCGACCGGTCGCTCGCGAGGAGGTGCACCTGATGCTGATCGAACCCAAGGCGATTCGGCATACCGGCAACGTGGTGAACGAACGAACAGTTCACGAGTTCGAACGAATCTGAGATTTGCGCGACCAGCATCAAAGCGCCCAGGGTCATGAGCTAAGACCCTGGGCGCTTTCTATTAAACGGAAGTAATGAAGTACTTGATCTAGCCCCAGCGAGGCTGCTCATCCGGGTTAATTCCCAGCGTGAGCTTCGCGGCCAGTTCGTGCGTGAGGGCCGAGTTCGCCGGATGAATCCGCCCGAGTCGAGCATCCCGGAATATCCGCTCGAACGGTCCCTGGCGGAAGATTCCAAAACCACCCGCGAGTTCGAGCGCCCGGTCGGCCACCCGAAACGCGCCTTCCACAGCATGGTGCTTCGCGCTCACGAGCTTGATGATCCATCCAGCCCCGTAATCGGCGCCAGCGGCCCACTCTTCGGCAACGTGGTCGAGGTGTGGCCCGATCGCTTCGATGTCGAGTACCATTTCGGCCACGCCGTGCTGGACTTCCGCGTGATAGGCCATCGGTCGCGAGAGACCGACCGAGGTCTTCTTCTTCAGGGATTCGACCGTCAGGTCGAGGGCCCGCCGGGCGAGTCCGTAATAGATATTTCCAAACCCGAGCAGGGCCCATGCGAATACGCCGAGCACAAAGGCATCAACGCCTGCGGCACCGGCCGCAACTTTCCGCACGATGAATCGATCGGGTACAAAGGCGCCGTCCAGGATGGTGTCATCGCTTCGAGTCGCGCGCATGCCGAGGGCGTCCCACGTCTCGACCACCTTGTAGCCTTCACTGTCCCGATGGAGAAATCCGTGGATGATCATGGGATGGGCCGGGTCGCTGGTGTCCATGCCATGAATACCGAGGCCGGTCCATACCGGAGTGAGGCTACCGAAGTGTTTTCGCCCGTAGAATTTGTAGCCCCCCTCCACCCGTTCGGCCCGGGTTGTGGAGAGCAGGACCGGGATGTCGTTTCCCGATTCCGCGTGACCGGCCGCGAAGACAGCACCACCCGCCGCCTCCCGTAACAACCATTCGAGGGAACGGTCACCGGCGCGCCATAGATCCGCCGCCAGGCCAGTCCAGTAGATGTGCATGTTGACGGCCAGCGCGTCCGCCGGTGCGTAGTAGCCAAGGCGGCGTTGTTCGCGGCACACCTCGGCCATGTTCATTCCGAAACCGCCAAGCTCTCTTGGCACGGCCATCAGGAGGTATCCTGAGGCCTTCAGCTCCTCAAAGTCTTCGGTAAAGAATCGATTCTCCAGGTCGTACTGGGGTGCGCGCTCCTGGAACCGGCGCAACATTTCCTCGGTGAGTGGCGGCCCGGCCGGCACGGAAGCCGCCACCGGGGATCGAGCGCCCTGCGTTGGCGGAGTTTTTACCTGAGTCGACATGCATATCCTCCCTCTAGTATCGTTGGAACGTTTCGGTAGTCACGGTCAGATTTCCTCCCAGCAGAGTAATAGGCCAGAAATGGGACCAAAGTGGCTCATCGCAACCAAACATCGTCCAGACGGTTGCCGAGCATCGCCCTGCCCCCTAGTGTAGGCGGGTATGAAGCACTCACTGCCGGATCGCGACAAGGTGGACCCATTACTCGAGGACCCTCACCGAGAGGTGCCGGGGGCGCTCGATGGCCTGGTGCCCATCGTCTACGATGAACTCCGGCGGATTGCCCACCGTCAGCTGCGGGGGGAGCGGAGCGACCTCACGCTCGACACCACCGCACTGGTCCACGAGGCCTACCTCAAGCTCAGCCAGCTCGATCGCATTCAGTGGCGCGACCGAAGTCACTTTCTGGCCGCCGCCGCCGGGGCCATGCGTCGGATCCTGGTGGATTACGCGGTCAGCCGCAAAACCCGCAAGCGGGGGGGTGCGCCTCAGCGGGTTCCCCTCGACGAAATCATTGTCCTTGCCGACGCTCGGGGCGAGGAGCTGCTTGCGCTGGACCAGGCGCTGGAGCGCCTCGCCCGGGAAAGCGATCGGGCCGCGCGCATTGTCGAGTGGCGATTTTTTGGCGGTATGACCAATGAGGAAATTGCGGGCGTCCTCGGGATTTCTGTGGCAACCGTAAAGCGGGAATGGACCCTGGCGCGCGCATGGCTCAACCGGGAGCTGGGTCCATGAGCGCCTCAGATTGGGAGGACCTGCAGAACCTGCTCTCGGATATGCTCGACCGGCCGGTTGCGGAGCGGCCAAGCTTTATTGCCCGGGTCTGTATTGGGCGCCCTCACCTGCAGCACGAGCTGAGCGAGCTGGCGGTGGCTCATGAACAGGAGAGCCTGATTGATCGGTCCGCCGCATCTCTCCTGGAGCCGGCGCTGCCGGTTCTTCCGGATTATGACGTGCTCGAGCGCCTGGGCCAGGGCGGGATGGGTATCGTCTATCGAGCCCGCGACCTCAGGCTCGGGCGAATCATTGCCCTCAAGTTTCTCCCAGCCCATCTCAGCTTCGACCGCGCCGCCAAAGAGCAGCTGAGAGCCGAGGCCCAGGCCGCTGCGGCGCTGGACCACCTGAATATCTGCACCATTTACGAAATCGGCGAAGGACGCGATGGGCAGCTGTTCATCGCGATGCCGTATTACGATGGCGAAACGTTGAGTGCACGCCTCGCCCGGGGGCCATTGGCGGTGGACGAGGCCATTGGCTTCGTTCTCCAGGCAGCCCGTGGGATGGCCAAGGCGCATGAGCGCGGTATTACGCATCGCGATATCAAGCCCGCCAATCTGATGATCACCCGGGATGGCGTGCTCAAGATCGTCGATTTTGGCATTGCCCAGCTTCCCGGCGTTCGTCGCTCGATCCAGGGAGATCGCCCCGGGACCGTGGCATATATGAGCCCTGAGCAGGTCAGGGCAGATCCGCTCGACGGCCGAACCGATGTCTGGTCTCTCGGTGTGGTGTTGTACGAGCTGCTGACGGGCGATCGTCCCTTTCATGGTGAGCAGACGGCTGCCTTAATTGAGGCGATTCTCTCGCACCCAGTCGCACAGAGGCGGGGGAGGCAGCTGCCCGATGAGTTGATGCGAATCGTCTCCCGGATGCTGGCCAGGGATCCCTCCGATCGTTACACCGCCAAAGAGGTGATTGTTGATCTCGAGAAATTTCAATCGACACGCTCGAGACCGTCCGGGAAATCGGAACTTCCCCAGGTGCTGCCCCAGGGTGAGCGTCGCCAGCTGACCATTCTGGCGGCTGAGTGGCTCCCGCTCGACGCGGCCCTGGCGTCAGCATTCGAATCCACACTCCGACGTCATGGCGGGACGGTGAACCAGCAAACGTCAACGAGCCTGGTGGCACTCTTCGGTGTTCCCATGACCTACGAAGACGATCCGTTCCGCGCAGTTCGAGCGGCCCTCGAAATTCATCAGTGGGCTCGCGGTCAGAATACTGGCGCGGGAAGCGGACGCAGCGTTCACCTGGCGATTCACACCGCATCGGTCGAAGTCCATCATGCCCAACATTCCGAAACGGAGTATGAAGTCACCGAATCAGCGGTGGAATTCACTCGTGACCTCTCCCGGTTAACGCCCCCGGAGGAAATCTGGGTAAGTGCGGAGTGTCGTCGGCGGATTGCTCATCTCGTGGAAACCAGGGCCATGCCACCGGTTATCCTCACGCCTGGCAACGATGCAGTCGTGCCCTTTGTTGTGCTGGGAAACAGCGATCAGAAGACCCGACTCGAGGCCGCCGAAAGGCAGGGGCTCACCGCTTTTACGGGGCGCGAGACCGAAACAGGGGCTCTTCAACAGGCGCTGCAGGATGCGCTGCGGGGAGAAGGTCGTTTCGTTACCGTGATGGGCGAGGCCGGCATGGGAAAGAGTCGCCTGCTGCTCGAGCTTCGGGGCCAGATCCGGGATGCCCGCGCCGGATTGATCCAGGGCCGATGCGAACCATCCGAGAGTGGCACGACCTACCTTCCATTCGTCGAAGCATTGCGGGACTGGTTGCGGGAGGAAAGCGGGACAGGCCCCGGTCTCAGTGCCCATACGGTCGTCTCCCAGTTCCGTCGGTTGAGTGATGAGCTCGAGGAGTTCTATCCGCTGTACCTGCATCTGCTGGGACTGCCCAGTCCGGAATATCCCACTCCTCGTCATCTCCATGGCGAGCACTATCGACTGGCGATGCAGGAAGCGCTCGCCGCGTTTGTCACCCTGGTTGCCCAGCGTCAGCCCACCGCCCTGCTGCTGGAAGACTGGCACTGGGCCGATGACGCGTCCCACGGTGCGCTGCAACAGATCGTGGAGCTCGTCACCACCTGTCCGCTTCTCGTCGTGGTGAGTTGCCGATCCGGTCATCAGCGCACATGGGGCACCCCGGATCATCATCTTCCGTTGTCACTCGACCCGCTCGACGTGGTGTCATCCGGGTCGATGCTTCGATCGATCCTCCACGTGGAGTCGGCCCCGTCCGAGCTGATCGCGATCGTCCATGAGCGCGCTGGCGGCAACCCCTTCTTTCTTGAAGAGATCATCCAGGCTCTGCTGGAGGATGACTCGGTCCAGGTGAGGAATGGCAACACGGTGCTGGCAGGTGGATTCGACACGATCAAGCTTCCGGATACGGTGCAGGGAGTCATCCGGGCCCGGCTGGATCGCCTCGACCGGGGAGCGCGCGAAGTGCTCCGCGTCGCCTCGGTCGTTGGGAGCGAGTTTACCCGGGCCATTCTCGAGCATGTGATGGAGCCCGGTCCGTTGCCTCGTGCGCTTCAAACCCTCAAGGCAGCAGGCATCATCCAGCAAATGCGGGTGGTGCCCGAACCGGCATATCGCTTCAAGCACGTGCTCACCCGCGAGGCGGCGTTCACCAGCCTGCTCGAGCACCAGCGGAAGGAATTGCATGGACGGGTGGGGGAGGCGATTGAAGCCCTCTATGTGCATGCCCTGGACGAGCACCTCGCTCGACTGGTCGAGCATTTCAGCCGCGCCGAGCATTGGCCCAAGGCCGTGCGATATGCGCTGCTCGCGGCGGAACGAACCGGTGCCCTGAGTCAGTTCGCGGAATCGCTGGATATCCTGGAACGGGCGCAGAGCTGGCTCCTGCGCATGCCCGACGAGGAGGCCCGTCGCGATTCGCTGGTCGAGATCCTGTTTCGCCAGGAGCGCCTCTGCGAAACACTGGGACTGAGAAGCCGGCAGCAGCGAATCATTGACGAGCTCGTGTCCCTCCTCGAACCCTCCACCGATGCCATCCGCCTGGCCGAGGCATACCTCCGCCAGGGCGATCTGTATACCCTGCTCCGTCGTTTCGAGGAGGCAGAGTCGACGCTCACCCGGGCACTCGATCTCCGCCTCCAGCTCCACGATGCGATCGGTGAACGCAACACCATTCGGAGCCTCGGTCTGCTCCGGTGGCACCAGGGGCGGGACGAGGAAGCCCTGGGGTGCATCGAAACCGCGCTGTCGATCGATCGGCTGCGGGGAGACCGCGAGGCCCAGGTTGGTGACCTCGCCAATATGGGGAACGTGCTCAAAGGTATGGGGCAGCTGGCGCGGGCGAAGGAGAAACTGGAAGAAGCGCTCACGCTGAGCACCGAGATCGAGAAGGGGACGGACATCGCCCCGCCAACCGACCTTTCGTACAAGCACACGTTCATCCTTCACAACCTTGGGAATGTTCATCGAGAGCTCGGCGATGATGACACGGCGCTGGAGTACCTGGCGCAGGCACGGACTCTAACCACCGAGAGACGTCTTCCCATCCAGCTCTCCTATCACCTGACTTCCACCGCGCATATCTACCTGCAGCAGGGAAAGCTGGAGGAGAGCATCCGGTTCTATCGCGAGGCGGCGGAGCTCACCCGGAAAGCAAAGTTTGCTCCCGGCCTGGCCCAGGCGCTGCGCTTTCTCGGTCAGATACTTCTGGGCCTGGACCAGCGGGCGGAAGCACTGTCTCCCCTGGTCGAGTCGGCTGCATTGTTCGCCCAGCTGCGCGAGCCCGCGACCGAGGCATTGTTATGGGGGCAGATTGCCGGGCTTCGTGAACACTGCGGACAGTTGCCGGAATCCCTCGCTGCCTGGGGCAAGGCGAGGGCACTGCATGTCCAGACCGGCGATCGCTCGGCGGAGCTCACGGTGCTGGAGGGACTTGCCCGCGTTGCCCGCCGATGTTTCCCGGAGCCGTCATTCGCACTTGGCTACTACGGGGAAGCCGAGGAGTTGGCCCGTCAGCTTGAAAGGCATGCGGTTCGCGGCCGCCTTCGCAATGCCATGGGCATTATCGAATGGGAACGCGGGCGTTATGATGAGGCCCGCGCACATTATGAAACCGGCCTGGGGATTTTTCGGGATCAGGGAGACAGGGGCAACGCCGCGATGATGCTGGCAAGCCTCGGAGTGACTCTGAATGCGATGGGTCGGCGGGTGGAAGCCCGTCGCTACCTTGAAGAGGCGGCGTCACTGCATCATCAGGCGGGAGATCGGCTGGCCGAGGCTCGTGCGCTCGGCGCCCTGGCCGACGTACTTCGCGAACTGGGAGAAATCGAGCGCGCCATTGATTGTTGTGAAAATTCGCTGCACCTTCGTCGCGAGTTCGGCGATCGTGCAGGAGAGGGCTGGATGCTGCAGCGACTGGCTCTCCTCCGCCTGGCCGGCGGTTCAGGGGACGAGGCGCGAGCGTTCGCGGTCGAGGCGGAGCGTATCGGTGCCGAACTGGGGCACGAGGATCTTGTCACCGCCTGCAGAGACCTGTCGCCGGTGTTCTGGCGGTGATCATGAATACTTCTGGAGGGAACAGTGCCACGATTTATTATTGAGCGGTCAGTACCCGCAATGTCACGCGGGGAGCTGGAGGAAGTTGGGAAGCGATCGAACGCCGTCCTGGCCGATATGCAGGGTGTCGTGTGGATCCGAAGCTACGTTTCCGACACGGAAGGCAAAATCTATTGCGAGTATGATGCCCCGGACGAAGAAGCGATTCGGGAACATGCCAGGCGCGCCGGCTTTCCAGTCGATCGCATCGCGCTGGTTTCTCTGGAGATCAGCCCCGCGATGTTTCGGTAAGCGGCAACCAGGAACCTGATGGATAATTCCGTGTACAGGGAGGTATCAGCGAGAGCCTGAAGGAGGATCAGGAAATGCTTCACGCGTTCGCGGTGGCCTGGCTATCATCGCCTTCAGCACAAATACCTGGACGCGAGGTAGCTCGACGGCTGCCACCGCATTAGCCTTTCCGCATGCCAACTGCCCATTCCGATGGAGTCGCTGAAACCGGCCCTGACACCTTTCAGGGCCGCCTGCTCGCGTGCACCCGGCTGCTTGAATCGATCGTCGATGATCGCGGCCTGCTCGCGACCATTTCTCCCGAGGATCGCCGCCGATTTATCCAGGCTGCCGGCCAGGTCTATCACCCCGACCCGGTGGCCCGCCGCCGGCTGGTGAAAACGGCGGTACGCCAGCGTAAAGCGGCGAAGGTCACGCAGGACGACCAGGTTCTCGCCGCGACCGGGATTCGAACCCTCAGGCGGAAGGATGTCTTTACCACGCCGAATGTCTATCCTCCGCTGCTTTCGGCGGGGACGGAGCATGGGCCTGACGCCGAGTCCTCCCATGCCGCTGAGCGGCAGCATTGCTATGTCTGCAAGGAGGACTACCAGGCGATTCACCACTTCTACGACCAGCTCTGCCCGGCCTGCGCCCAGCTCAACTTTACCAAGCGAACGGAGCGAGCCGATCTCCGGGGGAGAGTTGCGCTGCTCACCGGCGGCAGAGTAAAGATTGGTTACCAGGCGGGACTTAAGCTCCTGCGCTCGGGCGCGGAGTTGATAGTGACGACCCGTTTCCCCCGGGATTCTGCCGCGCGCTATGCCCACGAACCGGATTTCCCCGAGTGGGGCCACCGTCTCCAGGTGTTCGGTCTGGATCTTCGACATACGCCCAGCGTTGAGGCGTTTTGTCGCGAACTTCTGGCCACGAGGACGCGACTCGACTTCATCATTAACAACGCGTGTCAGACCGTTCGTCGCCCGCCCAGTTTCTATCAGCATATGATGGAAAAGGAGGCCGCCGCGATGTCCAGCACGCCAGAGCCACAACGTCAACTTCTCGGCGCCTACGAAGTACTGCGAGCGCATGCCCAGCGCGATCGGCTCGAGCCGGCCACGAGGCTGGCCGATGCGAGTGCCATGGCTGTTGACCGAGGCTTCCTGGCGATAGCTCCCGGACTCACTCACGCGGCGGAGCTGTCACAGATTCCACTACTGGAGGAGGATCACACCATTGAGCGAGATCTTTTTCCCGAGGGCCGGCTGGACCAGGATCTCCAGCAGGTCGACCTGCGGGGACGCAACTCATGGCGCCTTTTGATGGCTGAAGTTTCTTCGGTTGAGCTTCTGGAAGTCCAACTGGTGAACGCGGTAGCACCATTCGTGATCAACGCGCGGCTGAAGCCCCTGATGCTTCTCACCCCGGAACGGGATAAGCACATCGTGAATGTCTCCGCGGTGGAGGGGCAGTTCTATCGCAACGCCAAGACCACGCGGCATCCGCACACCAACATGGCGAAGGCGGCGCTCAATATGATGACCCGCACGGCCGCCACCGACTATCACAACGACGGCATTCACATGAACAGCGTCGATACTGGCTGGGTGACCGACGAGGATCCCGCGGCCATTGCGGCCCGGAAGACGCTGGAGCACCGGTTCCATCCTCCGCTGGACATCGTGGATGGTGCCGCCCGAATCGTGGATCCGATTATTTCAGGCTTTAATACCGGTGAGCATGTGTGGGGACAGTTTCTGAAGGACTATCGTCCGACCGACTGGTAGAGCAAAGCTATTTCACGAGAAGCTTCCCGGTCATGGTCGGGTGAAGAGTACAGGCATAAGTCGCTTCTCCCCGTGACTGGGCGATAAATCGTCCACTGTCGCCCGTGGTCAGTGTCCCGGTATCCCAAAGGGACTTGTGGGTGGCGGAATGAGGGAAGATGTCTCGATTGACCCAGACAACGGTATCACCCGGCGCGATCGTAAGATCGGCCGGGTGAAATGCCATGCCGCGTATTTCGATTTCGTATCGATGCTTCGGGTCCGTTCCCGCGGAGAGGAATGTGGCCGCAGACAGGCCGGTCGCGAGTAATGAGGCGACCAGAACTTGCCTGGCCCAGCGGCCGTCGTTACTCACCTCGTTCCGCCGAGCGACCCCTGGATCTGCCTGGCGTGGGCCAGGTGGGCAGCGATCGCGGGTCGAACATCGACCAGGAGCTTCTTGAGATCGGCGTTGGACGTGGTCGGAATAAGCAGCCCATCGAGCGCATCGAGGACCGCCTGGTGATAGCCGACTTCCCGATCGATGTACGCCCGATCAAAGGCGGCACCCGATTTCGGTTCAATAGCGGCCCGGGCCTCGCTCGCACCCTTGAGCAAAGACTGACTTACCGCGTTGTCAGCCGGCGTCACGCCCAATTTGGCCGCGAGAGCGGAGGCCTGTTGATTCACCGCGGTATGATCGGTGATCATCGTGCTGGCGAACTTCTTCACTTCTAGATTGGTGGCCTTGGTGAGGGCGAGCTTCGCGAGGTCAATGTCGATATTGTTCGCGGTGACTGCCACGTGTGCCACCTGCGGATCAGACAGATCAGGCTGGGCCGTCTGCTGGGCCTGAATCAGACCAGGTACGGCCAATGTCAGCAACAACGGCAAAGTGACGAAGTGACGCATGGAGCCTCCTTGTTAAGTTGTTAGGAGGGCGGTACATTAATCACTTATAACCATTTGTCAATAGATTAGTGTGATTACTGTATTTATATCTGCCGCGATCGGAGTGAGATGATCAACTGGATGGAAAGTTTGACGGGGGAAACACGGACGAAGTTGCTTCGACTGCTCCGTCGATCACGCCAGTCAATCACTGCGCTTGCCGAGGCTCTGCAGCTAACGGACAACGCGGTACGAACTCACATCTCCGCTCTGGAGCGCGACGGAATTGTGGAGGCCCTGGGCACCCAGCGGGATACCGGTGGTAAGCCCGCCCGTCTCTATTCGCTTACCAAAGAGGGCGAAGAGCTTTTTCCCAAGGCCTATGCGCTCGTCCTGGCGGGCCTGGTGGAAGAAATTGCTCGAAAAGAAGGGAAGGCGCGGGCGGTCGAACTCCTCGGCGCGGTGGGCCGGCGGGCGATTTCAGGCCAAAACCTCCCTGCTGACCCCGAGGCTCGGGTGGCCGCTGCTGCCGCCACACTTCGCGACCTTGGCGGCGACGTCGACGTTCATCGGACCAGTGAGGGATGGTTCATTCAAGGTTTTGGATGTCCTCTTTCCGCGGTTACGGCCACCCACCCTGAGGTGTGCGCCCTGGCAAAGGCTATTATCGAGGAAATCACGGGTCGAGCTGTGACGG
This sequence comes from Gemmatimonadota bacterium, assembly GCA_039931815.1. Lineage (GTDB taxonomy): Bacteria > Gemmatimonadota > Gemmatimonadetes > Gemmatimonadales > GWC2-71-9 > DASYPP01. The sequence continues at coordinate 2,462 of JBDTRF010000047.1, read as the reverse complement.
AATGCTGCGATCGGAGCGAACGACCCAAATGCGGTTTCCGGATCGAGGGCATTAGCGCGTCCTGAGCCGGGCATTTTTAGCTGGTTCAGGCGAGAATGATGCTTCCTCGCCGGGATGGAGCCCGCCAGTCACAAGAGCGATAGGCGACATTCGGTTAACTGAAAATCCGGGAGCGGCAACGCTCCGGACCTTTCCGGCATCTGTCTGTCCAATGCCCGAATGCAGGTCGCCGCCGCGAACGACCTGAATCCGGGTGCCACTCACGAGCGTCTGGGCTACATCTTTCCTGCTAATGGGTCGATAAGAGGGGGCCGCCTGAAAAGCAGTCTGGCGGGAAATGGTGTTCGCCTCCTTGTTTTCATTCTGAAACTAAAGAGTAGCGGGCGGGGTCAGCGCAACTTATTTACGAACCGTAGCGTCTAAGGCCGTACTGTCGGTCTCTTCTCCAGGATCCCTATGAAATTTCCAGCTTTTCTGCACCTGCCGCGTTCGCGTGCCCTCCGAATCGCGCTTGTTGTAGTGGCGCTGGGCGTGCCGAGCATGCTGCTCTTCGCCCGTGGTCCGGATACCCCCGATAACAGCCTCGTCGCGACCGTGAAACGCGGCAAGTTTGCCGTGACTATTACGGCTTCTGGCGAATTGAGAGCGAGAGAGTTTGTCGAAATCACCGCTCCTCCGGGCGCACAACAGGCCGGTGCCTACCAGATGAAGATCTCGTCGATCGTGCCGGAGGGCACGGTGGTCAAGAAAGGAGAGGTGGTGGCCGAGCTGGATCGAGCCACCCTGGCCAGCAAGCTGAGCGAGGTGACACTTGCCCTGACCAAGGCCCAGGCCCAGTACGAACAGGCGATGCTCGATTCTACTCTCAACCTCTCCACGGCGCGCGAGAACATCCGTACTCTCGAGCTTCAGCTCGAGGAGAAGCGACTGGCCAATGAACAGGCGGTATACGAGGCTCCGACCGTCAAGCGACAAGCGGAAATCGACCTGGAAAAAGGGCAGCGCGCCCTCGACCAGGCCAAGGCCGACTACATCACCAAGACAGAGCAGGCAAAGGCCAAGCTTCGCGAGGTCGGCGCAGACCTGGATCGGCAGCGCAACATGCTGGGCGTGGTTCAGGAGGTAATGGCAGGATTCACCATTACCGCTCCGGCCCCCGGAATGGTGATCTACGTCAAGGAATGGAATGGGCGGAAGCGGACGACGGGCTCGCAGGTTTCCTCCTGGGATCCCGGGGTGGCCACACTTCCCGATCTCACCCAGATGGAATCCGTCACCTATGTCAACGAAATCGATGTCCGGAAGCTCGCGACCGGCCAGCCAGTGACGGTAACCCTGGATGCGGACCCATCCCGCCGGCTCAGTGGGACCGTGGCCGCAGTAGCCAACGTTGGAGAGCAGAGGCCCAATTCCGATGCCAAGGTGTTCGAAGTGAAAGTGACCATCGCAGGGGCTGATACCACGCTTCGCCCCGGGATGACGACTGGCAATATCATCGAGACCTACACGACCAATGATGTGCTGTTCGTTCCGCTTGAGTCAGTAAGCAGCGAAGGTGGAATTCCTTATGTCTATCTCCAGAGTGGCGGCGGCGCGGTGAAGCAGGAAGTTGTCACGGGTGCGCTCAACGATGACGAAGTCATCATCGTTCGCGGCCTGGAAGAAGGCGATCATGTTCTGCTGACGCCGCCCCAGGGTCATGAGAAACTGGAGCTCAAGCGTCTCCCCGGATCCACCAGAAAGCCGGGCGACAGCAACAACGTGGCGGGCGGCGATACTGCGGCCGCACCTTCTGCCAGGGCGCCGCTCCACGATTCGACCGCGGGTCAAAGCGCTCCGGCTGACGCTCCGGCGCGAAAGAACTGAGCCGTGTCGCTCCGCATCTCCCGGGAGAGAATCGCCGAGCTTCGAGAAGTAATCGTTGGCCATATCCTTTTCAGCATGCGAACGGCGCTGGAAGCGGTGCGGCACAACAAGCTTCGCGCCTCGCTCACCTCGATGGGCATTCTCTTCGGCGTCGCCTCGGTCATCGCCATGCTGGCCATTGGTAAAGGCGCGGAGCAGGAGATTCTCGAGCAGATGCGCCTCCTTGGCGCGAACAGTGTGGTGATAACCCCCCTGGTGGAACAGAAGGAAGAACCGGCGAGCGACCAGCCGGAGCGGGAGATCAAGAAGTTCTCCCCGGGCCTGACCTACGCCGACGCGCAGGCCATTGCCCACGTGTTGCCGTCTATCGATGCCGCGACGGCTGAAATCGTTCTCAATACGACGCTCACCCGGGAAGGCCGGCGTCGCTCCGGCAAAGTGGTCGGCGTCGACACTTCGTACTTCCGGCTCACCAACCTCACGCTGAGACGGGGCTCCTGGTTCCGCGCCCTGGAAGTGGAGCGCGGCCTGCCCGTCGCGGTGATCGGTCACGGTGTCAGCAGCCGATTCTTTACCACGCAGGATCCGATTGGCCG
>JBDTRF010000046.1:0-16767 GCA_039931815.1 Gemmatimonadota bacterium | reverse complement strand
CGACGTCCCGCTTCCGGGTCTACTCCAACCAGGACGTCGTCGGAGTCGAGCTGGGGGGCGCACTCAAGAACGTCATCGCGATCGCCGCCGGTATCCTGGAAGGGTTGGGGCTGGGGAACAATCCGAGGGCCGCGCTGGTCACACGCGGTCTGGCCGAGATGTCCCGGCTTGGGGTGGCTATGGGAGCGGACCCGATGACATTTGCGGGACTGGCCGGGATGGGTGACCTGATTCTCACGACCTGCGGCGCATTGAGTCGCAACCGGGCGCTGGGAATCGCGCTCGCGGAAGGCCATTCACTGGCGGCGTACACCGCATCCCATCGGACGGTAGCCGAGGGTGCTAACACCGCCAAGGCGGCGACCGAGCTGGCTCGGCGCCACGGCGTCGAGCTGCCAATAGCTGAGCAGGTATGCGCAGTCCTGTTTGACAATAAATCTCCCCGACAGGGGGTGGCGGATCTGATGGAACGAACGCTGAAGCCGGAGTTATGGCGGTGACGATCGCGCGGCAGGCGCAGGAATTTTTCTCGATCGGCGAGGTGTGCACTCTCACCGATCTCAAGCCGCACGTGCTGCGCTACTGGGAAAGCCAGTTCCGGTTCCTCAATCCGGCGAAGAATCGGTCGGGAAACCGGGTCTATAAGAGCCGTGAAGTCGAGTTGATCATGCTGGTCAAGCATCTTCTGTATACCGAGAAATACACGATTGAGGGCGCGCGCCAACGCATCGATCATTACCGACGGACCGGGGAACTCCGGAGCGCGGCAAGGAAGGTGCTCTCGGGAGAGGCGGTAGCGGAACTTCGCCTCTCACTCAAGGAGGTCATGGATATTCTCGATGGTCGGACTCCCGCACGGCGGCCGGAAGGCTGAGAACGGCAGAAGGGGCGCGTTCAGCGCGGATCCCATCCACCGAGGTATCCTGGCCCGTTCTCTTCGCTTTTTCCGTTCTCGCCCCCGTTGAGCAAACAGGCCCTGGTCACTCGTCTTCTTCAATGCTCCCCGCGATTTCGCCGGGCGAACAATCGTGAATTCGCCACGCCCGCATTATCTTCCCGCGCATGCAGATACTGGTCAGCAACGACGACGGAATCCTCGCGCCCGGGCTGGCCCTGCTGGCCGACGCCTGTCGCGAGGTGGGGACGGTGGTCGTCGTAGCCCCGGATCGCGAGCAGAGCGGCACTTCGCATTCTCTCACCTTGCATCGTCCGATTCGGGCCGCCCACCGGCCTGACGGGGCTTACCAGGTCGATGGCACGCCGACCGACTGTGTCCTGCTGGCCTTCGGCTCTCTGCTGAAGGATGGTCCTCCAGACTTCGTTTTCTCCGGTGTAAATCATGGCCCCAACATGGGCGAGGACGTGCTGTACTCAGGCACCGTCTCTGTCGCCATGGAGGCCGTCACCCTGGGCGTCCCTGGTATCGGAATCTCGTTTGCTGGGCACGATCCGGAAACGATGGCCACCTATAAAACCCTCCTGGCTCAGCTGATCCGGCAGATCACATCGGTCAAGGATTTCCCACCGCAAACGCTGCTCAATATCAACCTCCCCGCGGTTCCCGCCGATCTGGTGCGGGGAATCAGGGTGACCAAACTGGGAAGCCGGTACTTCTCCGAGTCGCTCACCCGGATGAAAGATCCATGGGGGAGGGAAATCTTCTGGATCGGTGGTGGGACGATTACCTGGACTGGCGGCGAGGATACCGACCATAGCGCGGTGGCAGAAGGGTTCATCTCCGTCACTCCCCTGCACATGGATCTCACGAGTTATCCGCTGCTGGAGACAGTGCGCGGATGGCAACTGGAGCGGTAAGATTGAGCGATAGCTTCGGCGGCTACCGCGCACAGCTGGTTGTCACCCTGCGCTCCAAGGGTATTCGCGATGAGGCCATTCTCCGGGCGGTGGGCCAGGTTCCCCGGCATCTCTTCGTGCCCGAAGGGGTTCGTCACCGCGCCTATGAAGACTCGGCGCTGCCCATTGCCAGTGGACAGACGATTTCTCAACCCTATGTGCAGGCTCGCTCACTTGAAGTGGCGGAGTTGACAGGGAAAGAGAAAGTGCTCGAAGTGGGGACGGGGTCGGGATACCAGACTGCTTTGCTGGGGCGGCTCGCCAGTATGGTGTTCAGCATCGAGCGCGTTGAGTCCCTGGCCCGGTCGGCCCGGCTGGCGCTGGAAACGGCTGGCGTGCGCAACGCCACGGTGCTGGTGGGCGATGGCACCCTGGGCTGGAAGCCCTATGCTCCCTACGATGCCATTATTGTCTCCGCCGCCTCGCCTGAAGCTCCCCAGCCCTTGCTGGATCAGCTCGCCCAGGGAGGCAAGCTGGTGATTCCACTGGGCGATCGCGAGGAACAGGTGCTCACGCTTTTCAGGCGCGACGGCCTCGAGTTCATCCGAAGCGAACTGGGCGACGTCCGGTTTGTTCCCCTGTTAGGTCAGTTCGGCTTTACCCCTTCCGATCCCGGGAGTGCGAATGCTGGGTAATCTGGTCACCTGGTTAATCGAGACGGTCTCTCAGCTTGGTTATCCGGGAATCATCGTCCTCATGGCGATTGAGTCCTCTATTCTTCCGCTTCCGAGCGAGCTGATCATGCCGCCGGCGGGCTACCTCGCGGCGCAAGGGAGGATGGATCCCTATCTCGCCGTTGCTGCTGGAACCCTTGGCAGCATCCTCGGTGCATTGGTCAACTACTACCTTGCGGTGCTGATCGGCGAGCCGATGCTCCGCCGCTTCGGCAAGTATGTCCTGATCTCGAGCAAGTCCCTGGACAAGACAGAGGCGTACTTCCTCAAGCACGGCGAGATCAGCACCTTCGTCGGCCGGTTACTTCCGGTCATTCGCCACCTCATATCCATCCCCGCAGGAATGGCTCGGATGAAGCTCCCCAAGTTCATCCTCTTTACCGGGCTCGGGGCAGGGATCTGGTGCGCCGTGCTGACCTACATCGGGTGGTTCGTGGGAACCCATGAGGCGGAACTCAAGGACACCGCCTATCAGGCGCTGGCCCATGACATTCTCATCAAATACATCCTTCCTGCTCTGATCATCCTCGTGATCCTTTATATCCTGTGGCAACGGCAGCGCCGTCCACAGCCGAAGTGATGGGTGCGCTCTTTCTGGTCGAGGGGCAGGTCCAGGGCGTCGGGTATCGGTGGTTTGTCGCCCGCCACAGCCGCCGTCTTGGTTTGCACGGCCATGCGCGGAACCTTCCGGATGGGACGGTCGAGGTGGTGGTTGCGGGGCCGGAAACCGGCATTGAGGAGCTTCTGGGACTTCTGCGAACCGGGCCGGCGTTTGCCCAGGTAACTCGTGTGGAAAGACAAGATATTTTGGATGAGGAAGTGAAATATAAATACTTTGAAATCATGTGATTAGGACGGTCATATAATCCGGGACATTCTGTGATTCATTCGATTGACCAACTGGTTCGGGAGCGTCTACGCGCGATCCCGGATTACCCAAAGCCCGGGATTCTGTTCCAGGACATTACGCCGGTTCTGGAACAGCCTGAGTTATTCCGGCGAGTGACGGAAGCGATGGCCGCGCCGTTCCATGGATCGGGGATAACCCACGTTGCCGGGATCGAGGCTCGAGGTTTCATCCTGGGTGGACCCATCGCCGTGGCGCTCGGCGCGGGTTTCATTCCCATTCGAAAGCCGGGAAAACTCCCCTGGAAGTCGATTCGCCGAGAATACGCCCTGGAGTATGGGACCAACGTGGTCGAGGTCCATAGTGACGCTGCAGGGGAACACAGCAGGGTTCTCGTCGTCGATGACGTGCTGGCGACTGGTGGTACCGCTGCCGCGGCAGGGCAGCTCCTCAGGGATCTGGGGGCCACCCTGGTGGCTTGGACTTTCCTTCTGGAGCTGGGTTTTCTGGACGGCAGGAAAGCGCTTACCGGCGCATCGGTGACCTCGGTGACGATACTCTAGGAAAAATGACTCTATAGCATGGTTCCTGATTGACTTAGAGCCCTCCATCGGCGTTATTTGTCGGGTTCTGCCCCCGTAGCTCAACTGGATAGAGCATCAGTTTCCTAAACTGAGGGTTGCGTGTTCGAGTCTCGCCGGGGGCACCTTCGAACCGTCCAGGACCATTCATGGCAACGACATTGACCGCACCGACCGTAACTCCGACGTCCACCAACCGATCGCTCGCCTGGGCCCAGGCCAACCGACGGCTGCTCCTTATCGTTGGCGGCGTTCTCGTCGCCGCCGTCCTGGTGGTCTGGTTCCTGACGACCGCGAAGAGCAGGCGAGAGGATTTCGCCAGCCGCGCCCTCAGCCAGGCCCGGAATATCGCCGAATCGGGAAACATCCCCCAGGCCTCCACCGAGTTTCAGAAGCTGATCGATACCTACGGTGGCACCGTGGCCTCGAAGGATGCCGAGATTTCGCTGAACCAGCTGAGGCTCATCAGCGGGCAGTCCGAGCTTGCCATCGTGAGGCTCCGCGACTTCGTGAAATCCAATCCGGGACCCGAGTTCGTGACATCGGCCAATGGGCTTCTCGGTTCCGCGCTGGAAAACGTCAAGCGAGGCACCGAAGCGGGCGACGCCTATACTGCGGCTTCGAATGCGGCCGGGGTCGACTATCTCAAGGCCGAATATCTGGTCCAGGCTGGTCGAGCCTATAAGGATGGCGGAAGTAAGGACAAATCGATTGCCGCATATCGGCTTGTGATCGAGAAGTACTCGAAGACTCCGCCGTTTACCGAGGCCCAGGTACGACTGGCGGAACTCACGAAGGGTCAGATGTAGCGTTACTGGTCGGACCTGAGTCGTAACATCGCTCCCGGACATGAGTTCCGGGAGCTTTTTCTTGGGTGTGCAGCAAGCCGACAGTGGTCCGACAGCAATGTCGTATAAGATATGTTATGTTAACTAGAAATGGGGAGAACTGTGGATAAATGAGGAAAACTCCCTTTCGCGCAGATTCAGTGGTTTGGTCCAACCGGTGGTGAGTAAAGTCGTGCCTTGAGATGGGACGCTGCGTCACTCCGCCAGTTCGCCCTGGTAGACCAGTCTTCCTTCCCCGGTGAGCCATACCGCTCGAGCGACGGGCGCTTCCAGGCTCGCTTCAATCGTGAGCACCCGACCTCCCCGGCTCACGATCTTCATGGGAAGATGGGATCGTTCATGCGTTGCGAGTGCAACCGCCGAAGCAACCGCTCCAGTTCCGCAGGCCAGCGTTTCTCCTTCGACACCGCGTTCGTAGGTTCGCATGAACCAGTGTTCCACACCGTCGATTTTTCGGCTCGAAACGAAGTTGGCGTTCGCTCCGGCGGGACCGGTGGCCGGGTGGAATCGGAGTTCCCTGCCCCGGCCGGTCAAATCGACGTTATCCACATCGTGGACCAGAATTGTGAGGTGGGGGACGCCGACAGTGGCGAGCCAAATTACCCCTTCTCCGGACCCCAAAGGTATCGCCACCTCTCCCGGGAGCGCGAAATCTGGCAGGTTGAGGGCTGATTCCCATTTTCTTTCAGTTTGGCGGGTCGGAAAGGTCCCGGCACCGGTGGCCAGGCGCATCTGGCCAGTCGCCATCCCCAGGTATCCCGCCAGGGAGGTGCTGCAAAGGGCCGCATTTCCGCACATGGCCGCCGCGGACCCATCGGAATTGAAGAAGGTCATCCTGATGGTGCCCTCGCCTTCAGGGGTCAGGATGACCAGGCCATCAGCCCCCGCACCGTTCCGGCGGTCGCAGAGGTCGACAATCCGCTGGGTGGGCCAGTCCTCCGGGGTCGTGAGCCGGCCATCGAGCATCACAAAGTCATTACCCGACCCCGTCATCTTATAAAATGTCACGGAAACCTCTTGAGGAGTCCCGATCCCAGACCACTATAGTTGCCCGAACATCGATCGGAGGCGAAGCCACCAGACCATCCAGATCGCCTCCCGCACGATCCCCTTGTTCATTTTGCTTTGACCCTCCATCCGGTCGGTGAAGACAATGGGGATTTCAACGATACGGAACCCCTTCTTCCAGGCCTTGAAACTCATCTCGATCTGAAAGGAGTATCCGTTGGAACGAACCCGGTCGAGGTTGATCGCCTCGAGAACGCTCCGCCGGAAACACTTGTAACCACCCGTTGAGTCAGTCAGAGGAAGCCCGGTGATGACCCTGGCATACAGGTTGGCGCCAATTGAGAGGAGGAGTCGGGAGATTGGCCAGTTTATGACGTTGACCCCTTTCACGTAGCGCGATCCGATCACCAGGTCGGCCTCTTCAATCGCCGAAAGGAAATCAGGCAGCCGATCAGGATCGTGGGAAAAGTCCGCATCCATTTCGAAGATGACTTCATAGCCCCGTTCCAGCGCCCAGCGGAACCCAGCCAGGTAAGCCTTGCCCAGCCCTTCCTTATTGGCACGATGAAGGGTGTGCACCCGCGGCTCGATCTCCGACAGCCGGTCCGCCAGGGCGCCGGTACCGTCGGGTGAACTGTCGTCCACCACCAGGATCTGGAGCCGGGGATCCTGGCTCAGGATCACCGGGACGATGTGAGGCAGGTTCATCAATTCGTTGTACGTCGGAACCACAACGAGAATTCGACTAAACACCCGTTCCCCTCCGGCGGCCGAAGGCAGGAACCAGGAAGAGACCTGTCATGAGCAGGACGGAAATGGCGGAGACGATTTTTCCTGTGGCATACCCCGAATCCCGGAACTGGAAGTGGACCTGTCTGGCTCCGGGCGGCAGAACCACGCTCAACAGGGTATGATCCGCCCGGCGGACCGGGGTTGCGTTCCCGTCGATCGTCGCGTGCCAGTCCGGATACCAGTTTTCGCTCACGAGAAGATAGGTATTCTTGGGGTCGGAGCCGGTGAGGTCGACGGTAATGTCGCCTGGCCTGTAGTTGGAAATCGTCGCGATCACGTTGGAAGGAGGAATGAAACTTCCCTGGATCGGATCCGGAGTAATTGATGTCGAATCAGGGTACAGCACCACGGATTCTATGGGAAACCGCGGATCGGCGACCGTGGGAACCAACTGTGTTTCGGGCACCTTTGCGGCGGCCGTCACAACCCTGGCATACGCCGGCACCGTGTCCTGTTCGTAGAGGTACGCCGAGAGCCCATTGGTTGTTGGAGTCGGTCCCAACGCAAGGTGAAATCCAGGAACGGTGACGGAATCATTCACGATCAGGAATCGAACGCCGAGCAGGTTCCACATCTGTGGGTTTCGAAATGCCTCGGTCCACTGCCCCTTGCCACCCAGGAGATCATCATAGAACCGAATTTCATTTCCGTGATATCCGAGGAGGGTGGGCAGCTTGCTGGCGATGAGGTGTGATGGATGGTAAAGGCTATTGGGATCAAACACCCGGAAGGGCGGCCTGGCCTCCTTCATCTTGTCGAGAATCGCATCGCTGTGAAACAGGACTGCAGCCGGCGGGTGATAGGTAAAGAAATACCGATCGATACTCCAGAGGTCTCCCGCTACCACCACACCGAGGGCCAGCGCCGCCGTCAGGCCTCGGGCTTTCCCGTATAACACGAGCCAGAGCACGCCTCCGGTCACCAGGACCGCGAGGAGCATCCGGATGGATCCCGCCCTCAACTCCCCGGCATTCTGGGCGACGGCACCCATGGTCTGCGGTTGCGCGATGGCCTGAGCCACCGCCTGGAGTCCACCCACCGCACCAAGGAGCGCAATCCCGCCGAGTATTCCTCCCCCAATGGCGATGGGTTTCCACCGGGCCTCGCCCCGAACCAGCCGCTCAGCTCCAAACGCGGCGTAGACGCAGATGACCATGGCCGTGAGAAAATAGGCCATACCCGGGGCGCGAAACTTCTTCACCATCGGCATGACGGCGTACCAGAGGTGAAAGAACGGCGTGTGGCCTCCCAGTGCTACCAGAAGAAACAGCAGGGCGATCACGCCAAGCCCGATCGTGAGACGACGCTTTTCTTTCCAGCCCAGGCCAAGGATCGCCAGGATTACGACCGGGATGCCGAGGTATTCCGTGTGGGCCTTGAGGGCATTCTCGCCCCAGTAAAACTGGCGAATGCCGCTAAACTGGGGAAGGATGGTGACGGGCAACTCTTTCAATGGGAATGCGTACGAGATCGCGAACTCCCACCCCCCGCTTGGCCCGCCTTCGGCCCGGGGTGAATATGGGATGTAGTGAAGGAATGGGAGGGCCTGCAGTCCCGAGATTCCGACACCGAGCACCACGGCACCAAGGGCCAGCGCGAGGGGAATCGGCCAACGAATATTGGCCGGTCGCTCGGGGTCGAAGAAAACGAGATACAGCGTCCAGAGGCCCAGGGCCACAATGAGGTAGTAGGCCATCTGGTAGTGCGGACTCAGGAGGCAGAGCCCGATGACGGCGGCAAGCAATGGGTAGCCGTAAAACTTCTGGTCCCGGATAGCGCGGAGCAGTGCCAGGAACGCGAGCGGAGCCAGCGCGGAGACGTAGAGTTTGCCGTCATGTCCCGGGCTCATCATCGACACGACAATTCCACTCAGCTCCCACGCGAGGCCGCCGGTGATGGCCGCCGTCCACCCCAGCCGCAGGGCCCGGAGGAAGCCGTACATGAACAGGCCGGCGAGCACGATGTGCACCGCGTATCCGATGTTCATGGCCGTGTCGATGGGAAGAATCCATCGAAGCCACGCGGTGGGATAAAAAATATCGCCATGCATCGCGGCGATGTAGGGCATTCCGCCGAACTGATAGGGAATCCACTGCGGGATGCTGTGCGTCTGCCTGAAATAGTCGGCGCCAAATTCCCGAAACCCGTATCCCACGGTGATCTGGTCGTCACCCAGGAGGAAGCGACCGGCCAGCATTGGCGCGCAGAGCGTCAGCGCCGCGAGTATGAACGCCAGGGTGGCCCACCAGGCGGGCCACCGCGGTTCAAATCCTTCAAGGGAGGAATCAGGTTGCGACACGGGTGTTCTCCCGGGGGAATAACAGAAACGGAACGGCGATTCCAATCTCGGTCAACGTCAGCATCAGCCGGGAAGCGACGGCGAGCGCGGCCGCGTTGCCCGGCCCGATCGATCCCTGGAGCATCAGCAGCATGAATCCCTCCCGAACCAGCAGACCGCCGGGCGCGATCAGAAAAATAAGCCCGGCGAGGTAGGACGCGGTGAACGCCGCAATCGCCACACTGATGGGAAAATGGGCCTCCGGCAGTGTTCCTCGTGCCAGAAACCAGAACGCGATGCCATACCCGACCCAGGCGGTAAGGTTGGCCATGATGCCGAGGGCGATGGTGCCGGGTCGTGGCGCCTGGATCTCCGAGGTGTTCATGAAGCGACGGAGCACCAGGCCCGACAATCCCGGGGAAACCATCAGGAGCACCCCAGCCGCACTCCCCACCGCCAGCACCCAGAGAACCGGATGAAGCAACGGGTATTGGGCCTCGAGTGCCGCGGTGTCGGACAATCCGACGACCACGACCCCGCTTCCCACCGCCAGCCCCTGGAGCAGAATGGCCGATGCGGTGGCCGACCAGGGAGGAACCCCCGCGCGTTGAGCCATGATCGCCATTCCCGCGATGGCCCATACTTTACCTGGGAGATATTTCCCCAGGCTCGATACCGCCCAGATTCTGGCGGCCACCAGGAAGCGAAGCTGCCCGCCCCAGTCAAAGAGAAATCGTCGCCACGTCGCGATCAACATGGCGTACATGGTCCAGGTCAACAGCACGGCCGCGAGAAGATAGAGTGGCCGGAACTCCCACTTGAGCTGGCTTTCCCGGATCTTGTCCCAGTTCGCCGCCACGTCCCGAACCAGGAAAAAAATAATCACCAGCCCGATTACCGCCTGGATGGCGCGCCACAGATGTTTACGCACCGCGGTCTGCCCCTTGCCCGCGTATCGCGCATCGCGATGGGTCCCGGGAGCCCTCAACCGCGCTGGGAACCCCAGGCTCGCCCGCGTCACACACCCGCGGCCTCACGATACCATGACTCACATGCTGCGGCGACGTGGTCCGGCGCCAGCTTCCGGCGCCAGGATTCTCCCAATATTCTCGCCTGTGCCTTCGACTCCGGGTTGTCCAGCAGAGCGCCAATCGACTCGGCAAGCGCCGCGGGATCCGGAGGGCTGACTCTCCCGGCACCGGATTCCGGCACGATTTCCAGCACCCCACCGCCGTCGGAGCAAACCACGACCGGCACGCCAGCCATCAACGCCTCGGCAGCACCGAGTCCGAAGCCTTCGCCTTGCGCCGGGAAAACCATCGCGTCGGCATGGGCCAGAAGTCCCGGGATTTCCGATGGCGGTACTGCTCCTGCGAACATCACCGCATCGCCGAGCGAGAGACTCCTGGCTCGTTCCTCGAGCGTCGCGCGCTCCTGTCCATCGCCGATGATTCGGAGTTTGATATCCCTGCCCTGATTGCGGAGGACGGCCAGGGCGCCGAGGGCCAGGTCGACCCGTTTCTGCGGAGTCAGCCGGGAAATCACGATCAATCCCTGGCCGCCCTCACTCCACCGCTCAAAGAGCGACACCTCGATTGGCATCGCATGAATATGCGAATCCGGCACAACTCGCCCCGTCGCCGATGTCACCTGCTCCGCGAGAGTTCGGGAAACCGTTGTAACGATCCGGGCCCGGCGGAAGACGGGTGCGGCCACCCATCGCGCGAGTGACGAGCGTCCGAGCAATGCGCCATCGGTCCCATGAACGGTGAGAACCAGCGGCACGTTGGGTGGCGAGGCGAGTCCGCCGGGGACCCACCAGTGCGCGTGAACCAGGTCGGCGCCCTGCTCCACCTCGATCCCCGCCGCGCGCCGGAGCGAACGCCAGAGACCGACCAGCGCTTTCCACCCTGCCGGGTGGCGAATGGCGTCCGCCATGTTCCCCCGGTACGCGACGGTCTCCTGCGCCGACGAGGCATAGCGCACCCGGGTAACCGGGATCCCTTCGAACTCCCCTGGTCCGGTCTCGCCCAGGTCGCTCGGGGCCAGCACCCGGATATCATGGCCGCGAGCAATCAGCGCATGGGCGAGTGTCGCGAGAAACGCCCCGGACAGGTCGCCGGGGAATCGGGGAAAGTTGTGCGTGAGGAAAACGACGCGCATCTATCCGGCGGAAGGACGGAAAGGCGGACAGACGGAACATCCAGGATTGCCGGGGTCTGCGCTCCGCTGATATTTCAAGCGCATCTCGCCCTTGCTTCGCGTTTCAGAAGCATGGGTAAGGGAACAGCGTTCCGGCTCGATGGGCGCATGCATTGTGAGGCCGCAATTTATTGTCGCGCGCGGTCTTAGACAAGAAGAAAGGGTGTACCATTTGAGGCCTCGTAACGCCCTCGGCGATGCCCTCGAGTGAATGATCGGCGATGAGCCGTGGAGACACCGCCTCCGTCCTCCTATTCGCCGGGCGGTCGATCGTGGATCACGGACCGCAGGAGTTGACGCTGCTCCTCCCGCAATCCCGCCAGCATTTCCCCAATGAATCCAAAACCGAACAACGCGATCCCGCTGATGACCATGGTCTCCACCAGGTTGAGCAGCGGCCGGAACCCGATACCATAGCCGTATCGGAGCACCAGGCCGGCAATTCCCGCCAGGAACCCGATGACAAAAAGGATTGCCCCGATAACGCCGAAGAACAGGAGTGGCTTGCGGCCGAACTTGAGCTGAAACCAGACCGAGAGGAGGTCGAGCACCCCGATGGGGATTCGCCGCCAGGTGAACTTGGATACTCCGGCCCGACGAGGATAGAGCGGAACGGGTTGGGAGGTGAGCCGAAATCCGTCTGATGCGGCGATCACCACCATGTAGCGATGCCAGTCCGGGCGGAGCGGCTGACCGACCATGATCTCACGTCGGTATGCCTTGACCGAGTTGAGATCGGTGACGTTGACGCCAAAAAGCCAGCGGCAAAGGGTGTTGTAAATCCGGGAGACAAAGGCCTTCTCATACTTCCCCTGTTTGGTGCCCGTGACGATATCGGCAGTGGCGTCGAGGATCGGTCGAACCAGCGCTGGAATATCCTCCGGGAGGTACTGCAGATCGGCGGGATAAAACACGAAAATGTCCCCGTGCGCCCTCTCGCCGGCCGACCGTAAGGCGTCGGCAATGCCCCGCTGGCGCCGATGGGTGACGACCTGGAGGAAAGGGTAGCGCTTCTGCAGCTCCGCGAGGATCTCACCGGTCCTGTCGCGAGATCCGTCGTTGACCACCACGACTTCGAAGCTGAAGCCGGCGGGTGAAAGTGCCTCGTCGCAGAGTCGAATGAATTCAGGGAGGTTGTCGGCTTCGTCCTTGGCCGGAACGAGGACACTGACGTCCACGCCGTCCCGTCTTGCCGGCAGTGTCATACCCGTTTCCGCATGCGGGCCGGCAGGATGCCGAGCTGGTCGCGATACTTGGCGACCGTGCGGCGGGCAATCTGGATTCCCTGCTCCTGGAACAGCTGGACGATCTGCTGGTCGGTGAGGGGGCTCCCGCTCTTTTCTTCGCCGACCATTTTCTGAAGTTTGGCCCGGATGGATCGGGCGCTGGCATCCTCACCCGACGTCGTGGAGAGCGCGCTGGAAAAGAAGAATTTGAGCGGCAGGACACCGCGGGGTGTCTGCACGTATTTCTCGTTGGTCACCCGGCTCACGGTGGATTCATGCATGTTGATGACTTCCGCCACTTCGCGGAGGGTAAGCGGCCTCAAATGCTCGATTCCCTTCTCGAAGAAATCCCGCTGCCGGTCCACGATGAAGTTCATCACCTTGAGCATGGTCTGGCGCCGTTGCTCGAGCGCCTGGATCATCCAGTTGGCGCTGTTCATCTTGGTCGCGATGAACTCGCGATTTTCGGGGGTCATCTTTTTCTTGTCCCGCGCCAGCTCCTGGTAGGACCGGCTCAGTCGGAGCCGGGGATATCCAGTGTCGTTGAGGAAAACGTGATAGCGTCCGTCAATCTTGTCGACGATGAGATCGGGCGTGATATAGCCATCGTCCCGCCCGGAGTATTTGAGCCCGGGCTTTGGATCGTATTGGGCGAGCCGGTCCGCCGCCGCCTGCACCGCCTGGGGATCAATACTGAATCGCTTCGCCAGATCGTTCCATCGGTGGGCGATCAGGTCGGGAAAGGCCTCGTCCACCAGCCGATATGTCAATGAATCAGTCTCATTGCGTTCCCGCATCTGGATGAGCAGGCATTCACGGAGATCCCGCGCGCCGACTCCCGGCGGATCGAGTCGCTGGACGACCTGCAGCATCTCTTCCACTTCGTCCATGGTGTAGAACTCGGCCGGCGCCTGGGGTACCGGCGCTTCCGCCTCGACCTCGTTGCCGAACTCATCGAGTTCCGGTTCTGGCGTACTGGTGGTCGTGTGCACCCGCATCAGTTCATTGACGCTGCCGGCGATTTCTTCCGGCGTCGCGGCCAGGTATCCGTCGTCCTTGATGTTGCCCAGGAACTCTTCGGCCAGGAGCAGTTGCCGGGGAGACAACTCCATCAGCTTGAGCTGTTCGCGCAGGTGATCCTGCAGGTCCCGCGTTTCGACGGTGACCGGCTCGATGTATTCCTTTTCCTCGTATTGTTCCCGCATCCCCCCGACTTCGAACCCATTCAGCAGGATCTCTTCCCAGTCGGTTTCGTCCGATTTCTGGGTTTCCTCTTTTTCCTGTTTCTCCTGGGCTGCCTGGTCCTGGGTTTCTTCTTCCTCCGGCTCGAGCAGCTCAAGGAAGGGATTTACCAGCAGCTCCTGTTTCAGGTGCTGCTGCAGATCCATCATGGGCATGTAAAGCATATCCATGGCCTGGTAGAGCCGTGGATTGATCCGGAGATCCTGCCGGAGACTGGTATGCTGCGAGAGTCCTGTTTTCACGCGACCGCCTCGAGCCGCGAGCGAAGTCGCGACGTCAGAGTTGGACCGAGATATAACTCTGCCACTCGGTCATCGTACACCAGTTCCCTGACGGAACCAGAGACCTGCACCTTGCCTTCAAACATGATATATGCCCGGTCGACGATATCGAGTGTCTGTTCGACGTTGTGATCGGTGATCAGCACGCCGAGGCCACGATGTCGCAGCCCGGCGACGATAGTCTGGATGTCATGCACCGCGATCGGATCGACCCCGGCGAACGGCTCATCAAGCAGCATGAACTTGGGATCGGTCACCAGCGCCCGGGTGATCTCCAGGCGTCGACGTTCTCCGCCGGAGAGGGAGTACGCCCGGGATTTTCGCAGGTGCTTGATGCTGAGCTCATCCAGCATGCGCTCGAGCCGGCTCTTTCGCTCATCGCGCGACAGCGGAAGGGTCTCGAGGATGGCGATGATGTTCTCCTCGACGGTCATCTTCCGAAAGACCGACGGCTCCTGCGCCAGGTAGCCGATGCCCCCCCGGGCCCGCTTGTACATGGGCGCATCGGTCAGGTCCTTGCCATCCAGGGTGACCTTTCCACTATCCGGTCGGATCAGCCCTGTTATAAGGTAGAAGGTCGTCGTCTTCCCCGCCCCGTTGGGGCCAAGCAGGCCGACGATCTCACCCTGTTCGACCCGGACGGAAACGTCGTCCACGACCCGGCGCCGTTTGAAGCTCTTGCTCAGTCCCACCCCTTCGAGCACGCTCCCGGTTCGCGGGATGACCCGGTGTTCGCTGCTGGTGTGGCGCATGCCCTGGACGGCTCGCTCCATCAGCATAACCCGGACATCGTCACGACTGGCGACCGCGTCCTGCCACCAGCGGCCCACGGCCCGGACCGGGTCCCCTTCAACCGGCGTCGCGATAAATCCTTCGGTGGCCAACCGCGGAAGCACAGAGTGGGCCAGGTTGGCTCGCACCTCGTCTCCGGAAATTTCCAGGCTCACCGCGATGCCACTCTCCACACAGTATCGGAGGTAGGTGTCCCGGTAGGAGCGCACCAGGTCGGCCAGGGAGACTCGTCCGTCGTCATCGGCCGACTGGGTGATCGCCGAGAGCGCCAGCGGCACCGAGGGATCCCGGCCCGTCAACTGGACAATCCATTCGGGGGAATTCATGGCCCGCCGCGTCCGGTCGCGGGTTTCGGCGCGGTCGAATCGCTCGGAGTCGCGGGTGCCTGGGGATCGAGCTGCACACCGTCCACCTTCCCCTGGAGCTCTACTCGATCGACACCTTCCGGCCCGCTTTGTTTCATGGTGACGATGATTCGGTCGGCCCGGGAGTAGTTCATGCCCTTGGGTCCGCCGCCTTTTTTCTCGGTGCGATAAAGCGCCCGGGCGGTTTGAGCCGCATCGACGCGCTGGAGAACGCTCCGGGTCTTGCCGGCCGAATCCCGGGCGACGAACTGGGCGACCACGGTGTCACCGCGGAGCCAGTCGCACACGCGATAATCGCGGGAACAGTCCTTCTCGACGCTGTTCGAATCCACGGTGCCGCCCACCCAGGCCGTGCCAAATGCCCGGCTCTCCTTGAGTCGCTGGCCCGGCGTGTCAAAGGCGAGCGAATCGGCCCGGATCGCAAAATCAGCAGAATGGGCGTAGGGCCGGATCGAGTCTCCCCAGGCGAGGGTCTGCACCAGTTTGCGATCATTGACATCGAGGCCGATCGTATCGGCCACGAGATCGAGATCGGAGCTGATCGCGTGGGCATTCCCCAGCGACTTTACGTAGGACAGAGTCCTGTTCTCCAGCTTGAGGTCGATACGCCGCCCCGTCAGGTTGAACGAATCGGAGCCCAGTCCCCGGACCGATGGAGTCCCGATCAGCGTTGCATCGTCGCCGGCTCCGGTGTCGAGCCGCATGGAATCTGCGGTGGCGGCGAAGTCACTGCGATCGATCGTCACCTTGCCGGCCGCCCAGACCCGGTCGTTGCCCTTGAGCCGGACGCGATCCGCGTTAATGAGATAGGGCTCCTCCGCCGCTCCCGTCGAGTCAGTCGGGATGTAGTTGATCCGGGGCCGCCCAATAGCATACATCTCGATGGTATCGCGGGTCCCCGGCAGCGCGCGGTAATAATCAAGTGAAGGGCCGCTCAGCGTGCTGCCGTTTTCGAGGTTGCGGGTCACCACGTTTCCCCGGGCCTCCCACCGTTCGCCAGCCTTGAAATACGTTCCATTGGCCGCGGTCATCGTGATCGTCGTGTCTTCATACTTCACGTTCCCGATGAACTGGACGATGCCGACGCCACCGCCGTAGGACGCGAGGCTGTCGCTGCTCATCCGAACCCTGGTGCTGTCACACCCGATGATCACGCCACCACCGGCGAAGTAGTTGGTGCCCATCTGGTAACCCTGTCGGCCGACGTGAATAAGGACAAATCGACAGGAATTATCCTGGACCTGGGCCGCGACATGCGTGGCGGCCAGGAGACCCAGGCTGAGAAAAAGCAACGATTTCATTGCCCTGGGAGAAGGCGACTGCCGCCTTCCGCACCGCGCGGGTGGTCCACGACCACATTCTGAAAATCGACGTCCGAGGTAAAACCGTCACCTTCGAGGTGATCCCCGCTGCGATCGAAAGTGAAATGCTTATCGGTCGAAATCTTCCGGGTATTCGGATCGTACTTGAGTTCCGAAGTATGCAGGGTACGTCCGTCCGGCGACGTGCCCACGACGTTGCCCGTGGCGACCATGCCTCCGTTCTGCTGTTGATAGGTGCCCTGGTCAGCGGTGAGAATGGATTTGATCCCGCCGTTGTCGTCGAAAAACGTGACCTTGACGACCCGGAGATCGGCCGACTGCGTAGGGTCGTACATAAAGGCCGTATCGGCCTGGACCAGGCTTCGCTTGAGGCCAAGTTCGGTAACGTAGTGGGACAGGCCAAAGAGTATCTGGTCAGCGGAGTCCGCGGCGGCGGCCGTGACCGGCGGCGTGAC
>JBDTRF010000045.1:0-16787 GCA_039931815.1 Gemmatimonadota bacterium | reverse complement strand
GATGTAGACGGTCACACCCTCCTTTTCGTCGGGATGGCACGCGCGTCCGGAATCCCGGCGCGGACCGTGAGCGGCCTCCTGCTCTCCGGCGATCGATACTACTTCCACTCCTGGGCTGAGGTGTATCTCGGTCGCTGGGTGGCGGTGGACCCGACGTATGACGAAGTGCCCGCGGACGCGGGACGCATTCGGCTGGCCATCGGCGCCCTGTCCCGCCCGATGGAATTGCTCCCGCTGGTGGCGGGGATGGACGCGCAACTGCTCACCCTGGACCATCGCCCATGATCCGGCTCAACAGCCTGACCAAGAAATATGGCAAGTTCACCGCGGTGGACGACATCGACCTCACCGTTCCGGAAGGTGAGCTGTTTGGTTTCCTCGGCCCCAACGGCGCGGGAAAAACCACGACGCTGAGAATGATCGCGGGGATTCTCAAGCCAACCGCCGGCACGGTGGAGATCGCCGGAGACGATATCCAGGCCCGCCCCCTCCAGGCCAAGGCACGCCTCGGATTCATTCCTGACCGGCCGTACGTGTACGAAAAGCTCACCGGTGCCGAGTTCCTCCGCTTCGTGGCGGCCTTGTTCGGCCAGAGCGGGGATGCCGTCGAGCGATACGCCGATGAGTTGCTCGAGCTGTTTGAGCTGACCCGCTGGAAGAACGAGCTGGTGGAGTCCTACAGCCACGGCATGCGGCAGAAGCTGATCATATCGAGCGCATTGGTGCATCACCCGGCCGTCATCGTGGTGGACGAACCGATGGTCGGGCTCGATCCCCGCAGCGCCAAGCTGCTCAAGGACCTGTTTCGCCAGTTCGTAGATCGAGGTGGGACGGTTCTCATGAGCACCCACACCCTGGAAGTCGCGGAAACGATGTGCGATCGAATCGCGATCATTCAGAACGGCCGCATCGCCGCGCAGGGAACCATGGATGAGCTGCGCGAGCAGACGTCATCAGCCGGCTTGAGCCTGGAGGACCTGTTCCTCAAGATTACCGGCGGCATGCCCGACCGGGATCCTGGCGCGGTACTGGGGGGAAGGAGCGGAGCGTAGCCGATGGTGATCTCTTCCAACGACTCCCCGGCGCACACACCCTTCGTCCAGCCTGGCGTCCACACCCTGCTCACGCCCAAGTGGCGCAGCATGCTCACGCGAGGTCGCCAGGGGCGCTCCGGGGCCGGGGGGAAAGTCGCGCTCCTGAGTGTGATCGGCGTGATTTTCTGGTTGGGGATTTTCTTCGTCATGTACCGGGTGCTCAAGAGCTTCCGGAGTACCGAAGAGATCGGCATCCTGGTCCCCGGGAAGCTCCTGAGTATCTCGCTGCTTGCATTCCTCTCGATCCTGCTTCTCTCCAACCTGATCACGTCGCTGTCTACATTTTTCCTGGCGAAGGATCTTGACCTGGTCGTCTCTGCCCCAGTCGACTGGCTGCGGTTTTACTTGGCGAAGCTGATGGAAACTGTCGTCCACTCCTCATGGATGGTGATGCTCCTGGCCGTCCCCATCTTCACCGCCTACGGCGTGGTCTTCGGGGGAGGCTGGCTGTTCCCCCTGATCGTGATTGCGGCCATCGTGCCCTTTCTCGTCCTGCCGGCGGTCGTCGGCTCCGTCCTGACGCTTATCCTGGTCAATGTCTTTCCCGCCCGCCGGACCCGCGACCTCTTGAGCCTTATCGCCATCGGCGCGGCGGGGGGTGTCGTGCTGTTCCTCCGGATCGCGCGACCCGAACGACTGGCGCGCCCGGAGGGTTTTCAGAACCTGGTCGATTTCATCACCGTGCTTCGGGCTCCCACCACGCCTTACCTGCCGAGCGAGTGGGCCACCAACATGGTGATGAACTGGCTGATCAGGGTGTCTGACCCGCTTCCCATCGCGTTGCTCTGGACCACCGCGGGCGCGTTCGTCGTCTTCGGGGCGATGCTCCATGCCCGGCTCTACGCGACCGGTTTCACCAAGGCCCAGGAAGGCGCGGACAAGTTCGTGCGCGGCGCGGGGTGGCAACGCATTGGTTCCCGGGTGTTTGGCCGGCTGAGTCCCTCCCGGCGCGAGTTCCTGCTCAAGGACCTGCGGGTGTTCTTCCGTGACGCGACGCAGTGGAGCCAGCTCATCCTGCTGGCGGTGCTGATCGTCGTCTACCTGTTCAACATCACCGCCCTGCCGCTGTTCACCGGCGAGCGGGTATCGTTTTTCCTGATCACCGTCATCGTCTTCCTGAATCTGGGACTCGCCGGCTTCGTTCTGGCCGCCATTGCGGGCCGTTTCATCTTTCCCTCGTTTTCCCTGGAAGGGAAGCAGATGTGGCTCCTCCGGTCGAGTCCGCTCGATCTGCGGGCGCTGCTCTGGAGCAAGTACTGGATCGGGACCGCGCCGCTCCTTGTCCTGGCCCTCATCATTACGGTCATCACGAACACCATGCTTCGCGCGTCGCCCTTCATGATGGGTGTGAGCGTCATCTCCATTATTCTCCTCACCTTCTCGATCGCGGCGCTCGCCCTCGGCTTCGGCGTCCTCTATCCCCAGTTCGACACGGAAAACGCCGCCCAGATTCCGACCAGCTTCGGGGGCCTGCTGTTCATGATGTCGGCGGTGAGCCTGCTGGGAATTGTGATCATGATCGAAGCCAGGCCGGTCATGACCTACTTGAGAGCCCGGCAGGAGGGCGCTCCCATCGGCATCACCGGCGACATGATCGTGTACGGGCTGATTGTGGTAGCCGTCTGCCTGACTGCCACCATTGTCCCCCTCAAGCTCGGCCTTCGACGGATGGAGGAGATGGAGTTCTGACGAAGAGGAGAGATAGCACCGTTGCGAACATCAAGAAGCGCAACCGACGCGTAGCGATCACCAGCCAACCTCCATCTGATTGCCATGATTGATTTCTTCAGCGATACGGTCACCCGCCCGTCTCCGGCCATGCGCGACTGCATGGCGAAAGCCGAAGTGGGGGATGAGCAGCGGAAGCTGGATCCGACGGTGAACCTGCTGCAGGACATGGTCGCAACACTCCTGGGGAAGGAGGCCGCCCTGTTCCTCCCATCCGGTACCATGTGCAACCAGATCTCCTTCGCAGTGCACTGCAAACCGGGTGACGAGGTCATCATGGATCGTCACGCCCACCCCTACAGCTACGAAGGCGGGGGGCCAGCGGCAGTGAGCGGCGTATTGATTCGTCCCGTCCAGGGACTTCGCGGCATCTACACACCAGCGCAAATCACCGAGAGCATCCGCGGCTCAGAATACGGTCACTCCAGGAGCCGGGCGATTTCAGTCGAGCAGCCGACGAACGTTGCTGGCGGCGCGATCTGGCCCCTGGACGCAATGCGCGCGGTCTGCGCCCGGGCGAGAGAACATCACCTCGTCACCCACCTCGATGGCGCCCGCCTGCTGAACGCGCACATCGCGACGGGGGTACCGGTCTCCGACTATGCCGCGACGTTCGACTCCGTGTGGATCGATCTGAGCAAAGGACTCGGCTGTCCGGTTGGAGCGGTGCTGGCCGGATCACGCGATTTCATCCACAACGCGTGGTATGTGAAACATCGGCTGGGCGGGGCCATGCGCCAGGCCGGGATTATCGCGGCGGCAGGTGTCTATGCGCTCACACACAACGTCGAACGGCTGGCACTGGATCACGCCAACGCGAAGCGACTGGCCGAAGGATTGAGCACGATCCGCGGAATCAGGATCGAGCCGGCGAAAGTGGAAACCAACATCGTGTTCTTCGAGGTGGACGAGGCGGAGTCCGTCGCGATGGCGATCGAGAGCGAAGGCGTCAGCTTCTCGGTGTACGGCCCTGCCCTCCTGCGCGCGGTCACCCACCTTGATGTCTCAGCGGCCGACATCGAAACGGCATTGCAGGTTGTCGAGCGAGTCATGCGGTCCCGGTAACGGGCGCTGAAGGACCGTCGTCAGTCGGATGTGCCGAGTATTTCCGAATAAAGAGCGCGGTCAATATTGCCTCCCGATAGCACCACCCCGACCCGTTTCCCCGCCATCCGATCCTTTTCCCGGCAGAGGGCCGCCAGCGCAATCGCCCCGGCGCCCTCCGCCACATTGTGGGTCGCGCTGAAGTAGAGGCGCATCGCGTCTTTCGTCGCCTCGTCCGGCACCATGACGATCCGCTCGAGCCCGTGGAACATGATCGCGAGCGCTTCAGGATCCGGAATCCGGCAGGCAACCCCATCCGCAAATGTATCGGCCGTCTCCGTCGCGAGGAGTTCCTTGTGACGGAAGGACAAGGCATAGGCTGGGGCGCGGTCCGAGACGACGCCGACAATCTTCGTCCGCAGGTCCAGGGCATTCCTCGCCGCGATCACGCCGCAGGCGCCAGACCCCATGCCAATCGGGACATACACGGTATCCAGGTTGGCGACCGCCCGGAACAACTCGAGCGCGTAGCTTGCGACGCCGCGCACCAGCATGGGGTGGAATGACCGAAGCATATGGAGACCTCTCTCGGCGGAGAGACGCAGCGCGTGCTCCGCGGCCGCCTGAAAATCGCGGCCTTCTTCGACCAGCTCCACCCCGAACGCCCGCATCGCGGCATTCTTTTCCGGACTATTGCCATGAGGAACGACGATTGTCGCCGGGATGCCGACCCGGCTGGCCGCAAATCCAATCGATTGTCCGTGATTCCCCCTCGTGGCAGTGATGATGCCGGGAAAACCGACCCCGCGTTCCACCAGGTCATTCATGTAGACCAGCCCTCCCCGGACCTTGAACGCACCGGTGGGAAGGTGATTCTCGTGTTTGACCCAGACCTCTGCCCCGCAATGCCGGGCAAGCAGTGGCCAGGCGATTTGCGGGGTGGGAGAAAGGACAGAGTGAACCAGGTCCGCTGCAGCATCGAGATCGGAAAGCGCAGGCATCAGTGAAGCCGAGAGAAAGGTGAGTCGATGAGATAAGACACAAGTAAGAGTAATCGGGCCCGCCAATCCGCACCGACCATCCACCAGTCACACCCTTCCATGGTTCCGCCTTTTTCTTCACTCCTCCCGCAGAGAAATGATGCCGGGCATCTGCTGACCACTTCCTACTTTGGCTGCAGCCGTCATCCACTGCGCTGGAACTCGCGCACCATATCTGTGAAGGAGAGAGTATGAGACGGAACGTATTGATCGCGGCGGGACTGGCTCTACTGGGAATCAGCGGCTGTGGTACCGAACGGAGCCTGCCAACCGATCCACCTGCACCAGGGATACAGCGTCCCGCCTTGACCACCTCGTCTGTCCAGGAACGAATCGAGCGCCTGGCCAGGGGACTGTCCCAGGCACTTCGGGATCCCGCCGTACGGCACCGGATTCGGGCGAGTCTGCAGCATTCACGATTCCGGGAGAACAAACTTCCTTTCCAAGGGATGCTCCAGGAGAATCAATTTCGTCTCCTGCACGAGATGGCAGTCGCGAGCGGAGAATCAGAAGAACAGGTCGAGGAAGACGCCGATTCGGTCGGGGCGCTGGAGCTCTACTTGCCCGTGCCGGAGCATCGCGCGAAGTGGACCGGAGATGGCGCCTTCCTGGTGGCGACCTCGCTCCACGATGGTGATATTCCCATCGCCTTCGACACCGGCGGCGTTCGCATCGAGCTGGATCGTGCCCAGCCGCCAGCCACCCCGGTTCTCTCGCTGGTTCCAGCCGAAACAGACTTTCGTATCGAAGGACCTGCCGCGGCAAAATGCACCATCGATACCTGCCCGGGTGGCGGCGGCGGCGCTCCCCCGCCTCCGACCGGCATCTGGCTGACCCAAACCGCCATCTATGATCTGCATGAAGACTGGATCCGTGGATCTCCAGAAATCGAAGCCATGTTCATGGGTCCGACTACCGACACCACGAAACTGTCTCTCCTTGGCTGCGCTAATGAATCAGCATCAGCGCCAAGATACTATGACCAGGACAACAATTTCTGGTATGGGAATGTCTTGATCGCTGACTCCGCACAGCTGGAACGGGTCCATGCCGCATATCCCCCGGGGACGCCATGGAGCCTGGTGCGGTTTACCGTGGCGTTCTGGGAGGACGATACCGGGCGATGTCAGATCGCGACTGACGTGAATACCTGGAAAAACAAGCTGCTCGCGACGGGGATGGCCGTTCTGGGTGGAGCGATCGTCCTGGCGACTGACTGGTCCAGCCCGGTCGATACCGAAGCGTGGCCGTTTATCGTCCAGCTTCCGTTTGGTCTGCTCAGCCTGGCCCAGACCATTGGAGGGAACGATGACTACATTGGAATCGTGGTGAATCGAACGGTGTGGAATCCGGTACATCCCAACGATCAGGTCAGCACGACACAAGTGATTCTCGATGGTGGCACTCGCTCCGGGACGGCAACTATCGTGTGGCGTTAGGTCCTCGAATGCGATCGCAGGATTCAACCGGTGTCGAGGTCATGAGGCCCACTTCATGGCCTCGACCCACGGTGGTCGTCACTCCGCCCGGATCGCCTCGACCGGATCGACCATGGCCGCCCGGCGGGCCGCGAGCCATGACGCGACTCCGGCAACGCCGAACAGGAGTGTCGTCACCATCGCCAGCGTTCCCGGGTCGGAGGCACTGACTCCGTACAGAGCGCTGCCCAGCGCACGGGTTCCCGCCAGCGCGAGGCACAGTCCCAGGACGATTCCAATAGCGGCCTGCAACATTCCCCGACTGACAATCATGCCGACCACACTCTCCTGAGTGGCACCCAACGCCATTCGTACCCCGATTTCACGTCGGCGGGCATTCACGGTGTAGGAGAGCATTCCGAACACGCCAATCGCTGCCAGCGTGAGGGCGACCCCGGCAAAGGCACCGATCAGCGCAACCAGGCGCCGCGGATCGGCCATTGAGGCATAAAGCCGATCTTCCATGGGTGCGATGTCATCGAGCGGCACGCCGGGGTCGACCGACGCAAGGGCAGCGCGGACTCCGGCAATCAGCTCACGCGGCGGGCCGTTCGTCCGAACGAAGAGGTTGACCGCCAGGGGCCACCCCGCAGCCAGAGGATCATACATCGCCTCGGCATGACCCCCGAGCCCCTGATATTTCACATTGCCTACAATGCCGACGATGGTGGTGAGGGGACAGGTCGTGCATCCACCACTGACAAACTGCCTCCCCACAGCCGCTTCACCCGGATAGTAGTGCTGGGCCCAGGCTCGACTGACGACAGCGACCGGCGGAGCACCCGCGGTGTCCTCAGGCGTGAGGAAACGCCCCTCCTCCAACCGGATGCCCAATGCTGAGAAATACCCGACGTCCACGTCCGCCCAGGGCGACGTCGGCTGGGCTCCTCCGGGCGCAACCGGCCGGTCCACGAGGTCGAAGTTGTTGCAGCAGATATTCTGGTCATCCGGTGGCAGAGCCGTGCCCAGGCCGGTGCTCCCGACTCCAGCGACTTCTCCGATCCGAGGAAGCGCCGTGGCCCAGTACCCCGCGATGGCGCTGTCACCCTGATAGCGCGCTCCCGGAAGCCGAACAGCGATCGTGAGCATGTGTGTCGGATCAAAACCGGGGTTGACCCGCTGCAACCGGAGAAAGCTGTTAAGCAGGAGGCCGGCCCCGGCGAGCAGGGGAAGTGCCAGGGCAAATTCGGCGACGACAAACATGGCTCGCACGGTGCCGGTTCTTTTCCCCGCGCTCACGGCTCGTCCTCCGTCACGCAGCGTCGCCGGTCTCTCTCGGCGGAGGACCAGCGCGACCGGGTATGCAGCGATCGCCATGCCGGTGAGCAACGCTACCACACCAGCGAACCCGGCCCCGGACCAGCCGAAACGCGCCTCGGCGATTCCGTGGAGATCGGGCGCAATGTGACCCAGCAGGCGAAGTCCCAGGACGCCGAGAAGAATGCCTGACAGCCCGCCTGCCCCGGTGAGAACAATGCTCTCCGTGACCAGCATGCGGATGAGTCGGCCCCGACTCGCGCCGAGCGTGGTGCGGAGGACAACCTCACGCCACCGGCCAGTGAAACGGACCAGCATGAGGTTTACGACGTTGGCAATGGCAATCAGAAGGACCAGCAGCACCGCGGCCGAGAAGATTCCCAGCGTCGTTCCCGCATCGCCCTGCACCGCGTGTTCAAGCGAGTATGGTGTCAGCCGAGCCGTCGAGTCCTGGAACCCCGAGGACCAGGCCGGAAACACCTGCTGGCTCAACGCGGCGAGGTCGCGTCGCGCGTCATCGAGGCTGACCCCCGGAGCACGCCGGGCGATCAGTCCAAGCCAGAACGGCCCTCGTCGACTCGGCGGCGGCATTTGCAGCGCCGGCCAGAGCTGCGAACGAACACCCGCGAGTTCAATCATTGAATCGGGAAGTACGCCCACTACGGTATAGGCGGTGCCGTCGATCGTCACCGAACGACCCACCGCTTCCAGACCACCGAGCGAGTGATCCGCCATGGCCCGCCCGAGGACCAGGACGGGCGGCGCACCCACCCGGTCGTCATCCGGAGTCAGGGCGCGGCCCGCAGCCATTCGCACACCCAACACCCGGAACAAGCCGGAGGAAACCCTGCCGACCGGCATCTGCACCGGGTCACCCCCCGCGATGACAGCCATGTTCCGGGGCGAGATGGCGCCCACGGCGGCGAAGGTGCGTTGCAGGGTCTCGACCGCCTGAAAATCGACGGTCGAAATGGCCCACCGATTGGTGGGAGAGTTCTGCTGATAGATTCGCACCAGTTCATCGCTCTGCGCATAGGGCAGATGAGCCAGCAGGACCGCGTTCACGGCACTGAACATCGTGGCCGTCGCCCCGATGCCGAGGGCGAGAATGCTCACCGCCGACAGCGAGAACGCGGGCGCGCGGAGGAGGCCTCGCAGACCGTACCGGACATCTTTCCCCAGGTCCTCCAGCCAGCTCCACCCGCGGATATCGCGGTGCGCCTCCTTGTAACGCGTGACGCCACCGAACGCGACCAGGGCCCGGCGACGTGCTTCGTCCGGCGCCAGATGTTCCCGCCGCATCAACTCTTCGGCTTCCAGGTCGACATGGAGTCGGATCTCCTCGTCGAGTTCGCGGTCGATTTGATCCCCATACAACAGGGCACGGATGCGTCGGGCGCCGCGGCTCCACCACCGGTGGTCAACGTGCATCGAGCACCTGCTCTACGGCGGCTGCGAAGAGCCGCCACTGGGTTCGTTCGGCGGCAAATTGTTTTTTCCCCAGGCTCGTGAGCGTGTACGACCTGGTGCGTCGCCCCTCCGGGCTCTGGCCCCATGTCGCGCTGATCCAGCCTCGATCCTCGAGTCGATAGAGCGCCGGATACAGGCTTCCCTGCCCGACTTCAAACGTCTCGTGGGAAAGCTGACGGATGCGCTTGGAAATACCCCACCCATGCAACGGCCCAAGGGCGAGGGTCTTGAGAATCAGGAGATCCAGGCTGCCCTGGAGCAGTTCGGTGCGATCGGCCATGCGATTGGCCTCCGGGAGTGATACCTCGACGTTCGACAATAGAAAGGGTTCTATTGTCGAATGTCAAGGTATGCTCCTGTTCTCCACACGAAACCCGCGTTTTTCCAACTCGCGTCGCAGGAAATTGATACCGCTCAGCTCGCCTGGTCGCCCTACCTTGTCGTCCTGCGCTTGGCCGTCAGCGCGTTTACCCACGCCAGGAGGACCCCATGTTATTCAGATCCGTGATGGCGGCAGCCATTGCCCTCACCCTCATCGGTTGCGGCGCCGACCGGTCGGCGCCAACGGCGCCCGCGACCTCGGACCGGGCCGTCTCCGCATCGCTCGTAATCGAGGAAGAGCGCGTGGCGCGACTCGCGCGGGAGCTTGCGATGGCCATGAACAATCCCGCATTCCGGGGCCGGCTGCGGGATCGACTCGAGGCATCGCCTGAGCATGAGCAGAAGATTCATTTCCAGCCATGGCTCGTGGCCAGCAATCGAAAGGTTCTCGAGGATATTGCCCGTGAAAGCGGAACATCAGAGGAAGCGATTCAGGTCGATGCCGCAAGCACTATTTCGCTGGAGCTGTATTTCCCCGTCGCGTCACATCGATCCGGGTGGATGGGCGGAGCGAATTTTCTCGTCGCCACGGCGCTTCACGATGGTGATGCGCCCGTCGCATTCGACGGCCGGGGACGGCGATTCCTCCTCGACCCGGACCATCCTCCAGACACCCCCGTCCTGGCCCTGGTGCCGGTCGAAAGTGACTTCTCGGACATCGGGTCGCCCAGACCGGCAGTCTGCACTCCCGGAACGTGTCCGCCTTCCGGTGGCGGAGGCGGCGGTGGGGGCAGCGGGGGCCCCGGCGGAAGCCCTCCGGCGCCCGGTATTTACATGAGCTATGCCCATGTGGCACAATCGTTTGAAAGTTGGTTGAAGGGAGACCCCGAATTTGAGGTACACGTGCTGGGACAATCAGGTCAGAGCGACTCGCTCAAGAGCTATCAATGCGCCGGAGAGCACGCGGGGGGACCCTATGCCTATGACCAGAATGGCACCGACTGGTCCGGAAGCGTTCTGCTTTTCAGCCAGGCCCAACTGGATAGCTACAAGGCGCAGCATCCCGGACAGAGCATCCGGATCTTCCTGGTGGAAGATGACGATACCGCCTGCGACATCCGGAGTGGGAGTGGCACGTTCGAAGGGATTCTTGCCGTGGTGGATGCCGCCTACAACGCGTTCACCGGGGGAAGGGACAGCACGCTGGGACCCAGCGGTCGATTTCTGGTAAAGGCTCGATCATTTCAGAAACTCCTGCAGAAAATCGCGGGGGTGATCAAGACCAACGATGAGATGGTCGGCAATGCCATCGAAGACAGTGTGGTTGGTCAATACTACGGCGGGGCGAACTGGATCGTGAAAGGTGAGTACGGCACCACAACCGGATGGATCAAGCTGATCATGAAGTAGCAGGTAAAACGAGGGGGAGGACTGGGTCAACCAATCCTCCCACCGTCACCCATCGTCAACCGTCACGAGGAGGTCTTGTGCACAACCGTATGCGGGTACTCGCCGGACTGGTTCTGATCGTTTTGCCGAGGCCGTTGCTGGGACAGGGACACTGGGGCATAACGGGCGAAGTCGGGGCAGCTCAATTCAGCGGTCATGCTCACTCTGTCAGCGGCCTGGAGACAACAGGACATCCTGCGGCGGCGAGCACGTGGGGAATCCGGTTGGATCACGGGACCGGGCGCGCACGCCTCTCGGTTGGCCTCCTCTACAGTACAACCGGAGTGGAGTTCGAGAGCGACGACCTCGTCGCCGGCGTAAAGAATCTGCTCACGCTCCTTGAAATCAGCCCGGAGCTATCCTGGCAGGCACTGCATGCAGGCGCCTGCTCGGTCCGTTTCCATGGAGGAATGGTCATTGATCGCTGGAGTCCGGACGGGGACCCGGCGCGGACCGCCCTGGGCGGACTCGCCGCGCTCTCCCTGGAGGCCCCGCTTTCTCACCGGGCCAACATTGCGGTGCGGTGGGAGGCCACACTCACCCAGTCAGTCTTCGATGACAATGATCTTCCAGCGGATTTCGAACGGAAACAGGGGTTTCGCCGACGGCTGGGAATCGGGATTCGATTCAGTCTCTAGGGTGTTCCATGCCGAAAGCACGCTGCCGGGGAGAGTGGAGCGAAGCGGTATAAGCGGACGTCACTCCCCGGTAGCTGTTCAGAGAATGATCAACCCGATGGGGGGGAGACTAGGCCGCGAGTTTTTTCCCGCACACCTCGCAGAAATGCGCGTCGACGGGAACCGGGGCGTGGCACCCGCCGCAGGTTGCGCCCGTAGGCAGCCGTAACCCGCAGGTTGAACAAAAAATCGCATCAGATTCCGGACGAGGGCCGTCCACAGGACAGGTCATCCCCTGGTTCGATCCGGTTGAAGCTGACCGGATGGCCTGGACCTTTGCCGCGATGATCGCCTCAATGCCCTCCGGGGACCTCGAGATCTCAGGAGAAAGACCTCGGGCCGGACGATTGGCAGCGTCCCGTTCTTCCTCCCGGGTGGCCTCGAGTGCCCGGGCGGTATACTGGGTGTTGAGCAGGTGATAGTCCGTATCGGACAGTTTGCCGGTTGCCCGATCAAACTCGATCTCCTTCAGCGCCGCGAGCGCGACGCCGCGCGGCGTATCGTCCGGATCGGCCTCCTCGAGGAAATCGACCTCTCCCTGGGGTCCTCCCTGCGACCGGATCAGCGGTTCCAGCACGAGTCCCAGCGCGAAGACTCCGACGATGACTGCGGCGATCACTTCGGCAATCATATCTGATTTCGCCTTCCCCCAGGGACGAGGCCAGGTGTCCCGGGCATCAGCGCCCCACCACAAGCAGGGTAAAGCTGTTCGGCACCATGGGCGCGCGCGGGCGAGGTTGCTCGGGAGTCGCGGCCGGCGGCGTTCCGAATTCAGCCGTCGGGAGAAACAGTCGACCATTGCGCGCATCGAGCTCCATCGTGCGCGCACCACGCTGGGTAGGCACATTGGCCACAACGGCGAAGCTGTCCGGCGAAATCTCGCGAACAATAGTCAGTGAACCTTCCCCATTCGAGCTGAAGGCGAGTTGGTGGACGGGGTCAAACCGATTCGCATCCACCCCTTCGCCAATGGCCGGCGTGGCAATCACGTGTCCAGTCTCGAGATTGAGAATGGCCATCATCTTGTTGTCGCACCCGGCGAAAAGCCGGTGGTGCGCAAGATCAATGGCCAACCCGGATGGGGACTCGCAGGGAACAAGAGACCATGTATGCAGCACTTTCATCGCGCGCGTATCGATCGCAACCAGGCTGCTCCTGTCCTCCAGGTTCACATACAGGTTCCCCTGGCCATCGGTGACCGCGAACTCCGGCTTGCCCCCGAGTTCTATGGTTCCCACGACTTTGGCCGTCCCGGCATCGATGACGGTGGAGTTCTGACCCCGCCCATTGAACGTGAAGACCCGCCCACTGGCAGAATCGAAGGTGATGGCATCGGGATTTGCCCCCGTCACTTTCACTGAACCCAGTGTCGCGAGCGTCGTGAGATCAAAAATGGTGACCGTCGTATCCCGGCCGTTACTGGTAAACCCGCGCCCAAGCCTGGACGCAATCGCGATCCCGTGAACCCCGGCCGTGTTGGGGATGTCGCCCACAACATCCAGGCTGTCCAGGTCAAGGACCATGACGTGGCTGCTGTGGGATACATAAAGCCGGCGGCCAACGGTATCGGCGACGAGATAGTCCCATCCCCCTTCCCCGCCCAGGCGCACACGTTTGATGACGTGATAGCCGGGATCACCCGGCGTTTGCGCCGGCAAAGGGGAAGACAGACCGAGAAACGTCAGCGCTGTCGCGCCCAGCAGAATCCTTCCAAGGCGATCATTCATTTTTCGTCTGCTCCAGTGCCGCCAGGCCGGTAAGGGAAGAGAATATTGATGTTGGCGGACGCGTCGAGAGGCCGCAAACCAACTCTACCAGTATTGCGTGGCCGGGCTTTCTTATACCAGCGGAGGACTCAACAACCGATCATCCATCATCCCGGGAAACCTCGGAACGAAGCCGCGCCAGCTCCTCGGGAGTCGCATCGAGTCGGTCATAGTGACCGATCGGCGCCGGAGTGATCCCCTCGGCGGCGGTGACGGTTCTCCGGCGGCTCAGATACAGGGCGAGCGTGGTTCCCACAATCGCGATGACCGCGCCAGGGACGACATAACCCGCAATGTTGAATCCCACCGGCTTGGGCGCCATCAGGGCCTGCTCGCCGTACTCGACGACGAACTGATCAATCACCTTGTCTTCGGTGAGCCCGGATTGAAGCAGCCCGACGACTTCCTTGTGCAGGCGCGGTGACGTCGTGCAGGTAAAATCCGTCGTCCGACAGGTGAAAATATCGAGATTACAGCCACAGCTGCACTTGAGCTGGTGCTCGATTCGCTGGACAGTCGCGTCGTTGTCCGCCGGAGTGACCCGATCAAGCGGGCGCCCGGTCGAGTAAGGATCCCGCAATGTCCCGGTAGCACCTTCACCCGAGAGCGAGTCCTGCTGGGCCGAGGCACCGGCAGGGCCGGTGAAGGCCGCCCCGGCAATCACGGCCAGTCCAACCTTCAGAAATGTCCTTCGATGTGAAGCTTCCGTGCTCATATTCACCTTATCTGGGACTCTGCTATGTCGTCAATCACGGGGGAGACCCTCGAGGATTGCCGGAGGTTCATGGTGTTCCTGACCGCAATACTCAACCTGCGACGGCACCGGTTTCCGCCTCTGCCAGGCCAGCGCCGTAGTTCGCCCCGATAAGCCGAGGCGAGCGTGCTGTGGGACCGCCGGGCCACATGGTCACGAGCCCACCAAAGACCAGCACGCCACCGCCGAACCAGAGCCACCAGACCAGCGGAATAATGGTGATCCGGTAGACCGCTTCTTCCGTACCGTCCACCGATCCGGCATAGACGATGTACAGGTCCTCCCGCAGGTCACTTCGGATGGCGACTTCGGTCGAGGGTTCGAAGGTGTTCTTGCGAACGCCGGGGCTCGCCTCGGAGAAGTGTTGACGCTTCTCCGATTTCATGATTCCGAGTTTTTTCCCGTCGCGGGAAACATCGAGGGTCGCTGCGGATACCACCCGGTTGAGCGCCTCGTACTGCGACACGCCGATGTGGGTCAAGGAGTACGTGTTTCCGAAGGGGCTCTTGACCTGCACGGTATCGCCGGGCTTGAGCGTCGCTTCCTTGTCGGTCTTGAATGCGTAGCCACAGAAGGCGACGAAGTAGCAGAGAATGCCCAGGTGGACGATATAGCCGCCATATCGCCGTCGGTTGCGTCCGATCAGTCGGACCAGGGCATACGGATATGACTCCGAATACATGCTGTGTCGAGCCCGGGTTCCCCGATAGAATTCCTGCGAGAGGGTTCCCAGCACAAACCCCGCGAGGGACAGCGAGATGACGACGTAGAAATCCCGCAAGCCGAACAGGAGAAGAACGATCAAGGTCAGCAGGCCCAGGCCCGCCGGAAAAAGGAACTGCCGACGGAGATTGGAAACCGAGGCTTTGCGCCACGCGATGAGTGGCCCGATGCCGGTGAGCATGAGGAGCAGGATGCCGAGCGGGACGTTCACCTTGTTGAAGAAGGGAGGTCCAACGGTGATCTTTTCGCCCCGGATCCATTCGCTCAGGATAGGGAACAGTGTCCCCCAGAGCACCGAGAACGCGATTCCCACCAGCATGAGATTGTTGAACAGAAATGCGGCTTCCCGGCTCAGCATCGACTCCAGTTTCACCTCGGCCTCGAGCAGGGGCCAGCGGGTGTAGAGGAGCGTGAACGACGCGATGGACGCGACAACCAGGAAGGCGAGAAAGAAATAGCCTACGTTGGACTGGGCGAAACTGTGTACGCTCGCAATGATTCCTGATCGGGTGATGAAAGTGCCGAATATGCTCAGCAGGAAGCTCCCGATCACGAGCGTCATGTTCCACCGTCGAAGCATTCCCCGTTTTTCCTGGATCATGACCGAGTGGAGAAACGCCGTCATGGTGAGCCAGGGAAGAAGGCTCGCGTTTTCAACCGGGTCCCAGGCCCAGTACCCCCCCCAGCCCAGCTCGACATAGGCCCACCACATGCCGAGCGTAATCCCGCAGGACAGGAAGAACCAGGAAACCAGGGTCCATTTCCTGATGGCGTGGAGCCAGCCGGTATCCAGGCGACGGGAGAGCAATGCCGCGACCGCAAATGCAAACGGAATCGAAATGCTGATATATCCCAGGTACAGCATGGGCGGATGAATCGTCATCGCCACATTCTGCAGCTGGGGATTGAGGCCATTTCCATCGGCCGGCGTGAAGGCCAGGCGTTCAAACGGGTTTTCGTGGCCGAACAGCATCGCGCTCAGGAAGAATACGACAATCGTTGCGGTCACTGCCGCGACGTAGGGGAGCAGATCGGCGTATCGGCGGGAGGTGGTGAACTGGGCGATCGAGGCGAAAATCGACAACATGAAGGCCCAGAACAACAGGGAGCCCTTTTGTCCGGCCCAGAATGCGGCTACGACATAATAGGTCGGAAGATTGCTCGAGGTGTACGCCGCAACGTACTCGATATTGAAATCATGGCTCAGCAGTCCTTTCCAGAGCGAAAGCGCTGCGACCAGGAGCAGGCCAAAGATGGCATAACTGGAGCGGATCAGCGAGCGCGTGAGGTCCGGCCGTTCGCGCCATTTCCCGGAAAATCCGACGATCGCCGCCCAGAGGCCAACCAGCCAGCAGACCCAGAGTGCGAAGCTACCGAGTAGAGTCATAACGGTGCGGTTGACGGTGAACGGGGCAGGATAAGCGTGACGATGAAGGACAAGGGTCCGGCAGAACGCCAACGACGGGCATCGAAGTCATGGAAGTCCCCTTCACGCCCGGCGGTTCCGGCTCACCCGCCTAGGCTTTCTTCTCAGGTTCCTGGTACTTCGCTTCGTACTTGGAACCACACTTGGCCAGCAGGGTCGTCGCGCGGAAAACTCCGTCCGATCCGAGCCTCCCCTCAACGACGACCTCGATGTTGTCCTGGGTATCGGTGAACGTATCCGGAGCAAGGCCTCGATAGGTCACCGGGTAGGTCTTGCTTCCGTCGGTCACTCGAAAGTCGATCGTCTGGCTCGCCGCGTCACGCTTGATCGTTCCGGGGACGACCTTCGCACCCATCTTCACCCCCACGTTGTGGAAGGTCGGATCCTGGGCGGTCCGGGCCGCAAGTTCAGTTGGCGTGAAGAAATAGGTGCCGGTTTCCTTCACCCCTTCGTAGATCATGTACGTCACGGCAGCCACGATCACGATCGATCCGATCAGAAACTTGCGCCCGGCTTTCATATTGTGCCTCGGTAATGGGTGCTGGAAAATACCGTATTTG
>JBDTRF010000044.1:0-16788 GCA_039931815.1 Gemmatimonadota bacterium | reverse complement strand
CTCATCGCGTCCCGCAACTCCGCCGCCGTCGCGATCGCCACGTCGACATCCCGGCTCAGTGCCCGAGCCTGCATCGTCGCCTGGGTCAGATCGCCCATGGCCTGGCCCGCATCGGATGATCGCAACCGAAGCAGGTCGAACCGGACGTTCTGCATCGCCAGCATGCAGCTCTCCATGTGCCGCGCGACCTGGTCTTTTCTCCCCTGCAATTCGACGATCTTCCGCTTCTTGCTCTCCAGCAGGGAAAGCCGCCGCGTCTTCTCCTCGTCGTCCTTTTCCCGCTCGGTCGCCGCGATGCGCTGATCGATGTTGGCGATCTCCTGGGTGTCCATGTTGGTGTCCATCGCATGGAGCGTCCTGGCCAGGTCGCTCGCCCGCTCATACAACCCCTCGACCGTCTGTGTTACATCGTCCGGGAGCATGTTCCGCTCCGAGGGCGAGAGCCGCTCGATCAACTTCAAGATCGCGACCCGGTCGGCGTAGGCCTGCTGAATCGCGGGATACTGCAGGCCGAACTCTCCGGCGCGCGGGTTCTCCGTCTTTCGCGCCAGGGTTTTCCCGCCGCCTTTGCCCAGCGCCTTGTCCATCGAGTCGTGGGCCACGGGGCGATTGAAGACATCGCGCCAGGAGTATCCCGCCTGCCACAGTTTCGCGTATTCCTTGAGCAACCCGATGCCCATGGCGCCGGCGACGAAGAGAAACCACGGGGTGTCAATCCCCGTCGCCACGTTGATCATGAAACATCCGCCCGATGTTGCCGCCCAGGTCGCGAACCGGTTCCGTACCTTCTGCACGATCGCGGGCTCGCCGGTATCCGGCAGCAGTGCTTCGTTGCGATCGCGTGTTTCGCGGCTCGGCCGACGGCTCCGACCCTCCCACTCGGCCGGACGATCCCAATCCGGCGACTGCCGCGCCAGCGGTCCGCGCGCATTCGGGGAGGGACGGGGCGAGCGCGGCGGTGGAGAGTTCCGTGTTCCAGTCCCCGCTCGCGAACCGGGGCCTGGTCGCGCTCCTGTGCCCGGTCGTGGTGAGCGGGTCGATGAACGGCTCGGCGGAATGGCGGTGTTCGGCCGGCGGACCTGGCCCGTTGGCCGGTAACCGGTAACCGTCCGATTCTCCAGCGAGCGGCGCAACGCATCGGCCGTCGGCCAGCGATTCTCCGGGTCCTTCTCGAGGCACCGCGCGATGGCGAGTCCCAGGTCTTCCGGAATGTCATCGCGTTTAGCGCTGACCATCGGCGCCGGCTCGGTGATCTGCTTCATCAGGATCCCGGCAACGGTCGCGGCCTGGAACGGGAGTTCGCCCGTTGCCATCTGATAGGCGACGACGCCCAGGCTGTAGATGTCCGATCGGCCGTCGATCTCCCGTTCACCGGCGGCCTGCTCCGGACTCATATAGGAAGGGGTTCCGATGGCGACCCCCGCGCTGGTGAGGGTCGCGGAGACCGACGAGAGCGCCTTCGCGATGCCGAAGTCGGTGACCATGACGCGGCCGCGAGTGCCTTCGAGCAGGATATTGTCGGGCTTGATGTCGCGATGAATGATGGCCAGGCCATGGGCGGCGGAAAGAGCATCCGCCGTTTCTTTCATGATCCGGCGCACCTCTTCAACCGGCAGCTGGCCCCGCCGTTGAATCCGGCTCGACAGCGACTCGCCATCGACATATCCCATGATGAAATAGACCAGCGCACTGCTGCCTTCACCGACCGTAAAGATAGGAACGACGTGGGGATGGGAGAGCCGGGCGGCGGTCTGGGCCTCCCGGCTGAAGCGCTCTCGAATGTCACCCTGGAATGCCAGCTCAGGAGGGAGGACCTTGATCGCGACCCGACGCTTGAGCCGCTCATCTCTGGCCCTATAGACAACACCCATCCCCCCACGACCAATCTCGCCCTCGATGGTGTAGGCATCACCCAGAGCCTCGGCGAGGCGGACTGGAAGCGGCTTTTCGGTGGGATCGGTCATCCGGGTATCCGCGTCACAAGTATAGATTTAGCATAACGATGGCTACGGTGCAACCATCAGGGCGAGTCCCGGTAGCGGTGCCGTGTCAATCCAATACCTTCCTCAAGTACTCTGGGACACCGACCGACCACCCGGAACCTTTGATTGTTATCTCATCGACAGGGAGACCAAAAGCGGCCCTCGCGCGGTCCTTCCTTATTAAGCGCAATAAGCGTCGGTCCAGCGGAATACGCCAAACGGGACCAGCCTCACATCACCTTTGGCATGGCTTGGGGAAATCAGGAATATTCCGGGTCATATTGGCAGCAAAGTACCGCCGGACGTCTCCAGTCCTGACCGAATCCTGACCCGGTGCCAGGAATCAGGCGCATTGTTTAAGCCGTAGGGCTGCATAATTATACAAACAATTCGGGCAACGGGTCGTCGAACGTTGGCACACGAGGTGCGAATATCAGCCGACCAGCACGTTTTGTCTGCCAGAATCACCATTTGAAATGGGAAGTGAAAACTCAATGAGTGAACGTATGTCGCTTCCGGTGCTCCCGCTTCGCGAGGTGGTGCTCTTTCCGGGCGTCACCGCGCCGATCGGCGCTGGCCGGCCTGCTACGCTTCGAGCGATCGAAGCCGCGCTGGCGAGTCCGGACAAGTTGATCTTTGCCGTGTCGCAACGCCAGAACGTTGAAGTCGTGAATCCCGAGGTGCTGTACACTATCGGGACCGTGGCACGTATTGGCCAGATGCAACGCGGCCTGGCCGGGATGCAGCTCCTGATCCACGGCGAGAAGCGCGGTATCGCGATGCATTATAGTGATAAAGACGGGTATCTCCAGACGATCGTCCGCGAGGCCGAGGAGATGGGACCGATCAACGCGGAAGATCCCGCTTTTATCGCGCTCTACCGCGAAGCCCGGACCCGCGCTGGTGAGCTGGGCCAGAAGTCGGGCCTTCCGGAAGAGGTCGTCCAGCAGGTGCTGGCCGGTGTGAACGATCCCGGCAAGTTCGCCGACCTTATCGCGGGTTATATCGACATCACGCCGGCCCAGCGGCAAATGCTGCTCGAGACGCTGTCGGTCGAAGAGCGGTTGCGCCGGGTGCTGGTGCATGTCCAGCGCCAGATCAGCGTGCTGGACGCGCAGGAAGACATCAAGTCGCAGGTCCAGGAAGAGCTGGGCGAGCGGCAGCGCGAAATGTTCCTTCGTGAGCAGCTCAAGACGATCCGTCGCGAGCTGGGCGAGGACGATGATCGCGATGACTTCGAGGAGTTGAGACAGAAACTCTCCGAGCTGGATCTGCCGGAGGCCGCGCGAAAGGAAGTCGACCGCGAGCTGGGCCGTCTGGGTCGGATCGGCAAGGAGTCGATGGAGTCGCAGGTGATCCGCACTTTCCTCGAGAACATCGCGGAACTGCCATGGACCACCCGGAGTGAGGAGCATCTCTCGATTCCGGACGCGAGCCGTATCCTCGATGAGGATCACTACGCCCTTGGCGATGTCAAAGACCGGGTGCTCGAATTCCTGGCCGTACGCCAGCTTCGGATGCAGCAGCGGAAGGCGGAGCAGGACGCCGCCGCCGCGGATGCCAGGGCGATAACGAAGGAGCAGGAGATTGAAGCCGGCACGGTGACCGATACGCCGATCGCCACCGCGACAATTCCGGCGCCGAACAAGCCGTTGCCGGGCAATGAGGATGACAAGGCGGCGAAAGGGCCGATCTTGCTCTTCATCGGACCGCCCGGTGTTGGTAAGACGTCAGTCGCCAAATCCATCGCTCGCGCGATGGGGCGGAAATATGTTCGTATCTCGCTGGGTGGTGCCCGGGACGAAGCGGATATCCGGGGACATCGGCGGACCTATGTCGGTGCGATGCCGGGACGGATCATCGCCGGAATGAAGCAGGCCGGGACCAAGAATCCCGTCTTCCTGCTCGATGAAGTGGACAAGCTGGGCGTTTCGTTCCAGGGAGACCCGGCGAGTGCCCTGCTCGAGGTCCTCGACCCCGCGCAGAACGATTCCTTCACCGATCACTATCTCGGTGTGCCGTTTGATTTGAGCGAAGTGCTTTTTATCTGCACCGCGAACTTCATTCAGAACATTCCCGGTCCGCTGCTCGACCGGATGGAGAGTGTCGAGTTCAGCGGCTACACCGAACGGGAAAAGCTGGAGATCGCGCGAAGCTACCTGATTCCGCGTCAGTTCGCGGAGAATGGTGTGTCCGCCGAGACGT
The DNA here is from genome assembly GCA_039931815.1 of Gemmatimonadota bacterium. GTDB lineage: Bacteria > Gemmatimonadota > Gemmatimonadetes > Gemmatimonadales > GWC2-71-9 > DASYPP01. Next base: position 12,601 of record JBDTRF010000044.1, on the reverse strand, counting down.
TGATCCTGAGCGACGCGGCGGTGTCGGAGGTGATTACCCGGTACACCCGGGAATCCGGCGTGCGGCAGCTCGAGCGTGAGTTGGGCAAGCTGGCGAGAAAAGTGGCCCGGAAGATCGCGGCCAAGGAAGCCGAGACGATCACCATCGACAAGGACCAGGTGGACGATCTGCTCGGACGCCCCAAGGTTCATCCGGAGCAGGCGTCGCGGGAAGACCAGGTCGGGGTCTCGACTGGCATGTATTACACCCCGACGGGTGGCGATATCATGTTCGTCGAAGCGTCTACCATGCGCGGCAAGGGCGAGCTGGTGCTTACCGGTCAGCTGGGCGAGGTGATGAAGGAGTCGGCACGGGCCGCCTGGACCTATGCCCGTTCCCACGCGGCCGGCCTCCATATCAAGGAGGAGATGTTCGACCGCGACCTGCACATCCACGTGCCGGCGGGCGCCATCCCGAAGGAAGGCCCGTCGGCGGGTGTCGCGATGGCCTCAGCACTGGTATCGGCGCTCTCGGGCCGGCCGGTGCGGCACGACATCGCGATGACGGGAGAGATCACCCTGCGGGGTCGCGTACTCCCGATCGGTGGCGTGAAGGAAAAAGTTCTCGGTGCGGTGCGCGCCGGCATTACCAAGGTGCTGCTGCCCAAGGATAACGAGGCCGATCTCGAGGATCTGCCCAAGGAAGTGCGGGACAAGGTGGAAGTCCACCTGGTCCAGGAACTGGGTGAAGCGCTGGCCGTCACGCTCCGCGGCGCGTCGTTCAAGGAAGGGAAGCTCCTCTTTGGCGACGAGAACCCGCGGGATGTAGTTCCGCTTTCAGTGGGATTCCATCATTAGCGGGGCAGGGCGGATATAGCGCTGGAATGAAAGCGGTCGGCCGAGAGGTCGGCCGCTTTTGTTTTGGGTGAGCAGGGTTTCAAGGTGAGGTGGGAGAGTGCGTTTCAGCTTGAATGGACACTGCCCCATGCGGAATCGCGGAAGCTCCGCGGAAGCTCAGTTCCTGTTGCGGTTAATTTGTCAAACTTGTTGCCCGACTCGACCGCCCCTGCTCACATTGATTCTTGCGAACGGATCTCAAATTACACGAACCTCAAACTCAACTACTACACTGCAGTGCCTGTCGTCGCATCGATTCCGTGTCTTCCGGCGCATTTCCGCGGCATTTCCGCATGGGGCAGTTCCTTGCCGGAGGCTGCCACGCTAGTCAGGCAGTAGCTCCGGCGGGATCGGATTGTCCGGCCGCTCGTCGTCCCAGGCAACGCCGGAGATCCACCAGCGATTGCCGTCCCAGAAAAGTTGAATGCTGTTGACGCCCCGCCCCAGCGGCTTTCCCGCTCCGTCTTTCATGTCGTAGGTACTCATGATATGGTCGGTGTTGCCGAATCGCCGGGTCGTCCGATGAATCTCGGTCTCGAAGAAGCCTTCCTTTACCAGCTGCGCATCCGAGTGATCCACGAACTGCTGATGGCTCGTGATGCTGGCAACGGGTTTCCCGTTCCGGATATCCATACTGACAAACCGCACATCGGGGATGTAGAGGCTTCGGTCGCGGCTCCACTGACGTGGTTGACCTGCCGGACCGGAAATGACGTCGTAGAACGCCCCGATAATTCCGTCGAGGGTTGCCACGTCGGCTGCTTGTGCGGGGACCGTGCGGACCTGGACGTGCGTCTCCTGAGCGGCGAGCGGGATTGATGGAATGAGAAGCGCTGCCGTAAGGTAAAGAGGTGACCGGCGCATACGGACTCCATTTGGATATGGCTGGATTATCTCGACCTGGCTCAGGTCATCGATGTGAGTTGGAGCAGATTGCTTCGGTCGCTCCCCCTCGCAACGATTCCGAAGGGCTCAAAGTTTCGACGGCTGAAGCCGGCCACTCGGCGTCGGATCGCCAAAGCGATCTTTCAGTCGGGCCATAAGGAGAAGGCGCGTCGTGTCACGCTTTTCGACGATCCCTCCACGTCCCGGCGGACCCGGGCGCCTTCGTTCCAGAACGACATTCTGGCCAGATCCGATCCCTCGGCTAGCCCCCCCGCCGTTTGTCGGGTACATTACCCCCGCTCAATCCCCACAGAATACCTTTCATTAGAGTCCCCGAATTCGGACCCTGCCACGGCATTGCCTGATCGCAAGGGCAACGGGCCCAAGTCCACTGCCGGCAGGCAGCGTGCCCCGGGGTCTCCTCCGCTCAATGTTCGACGGCTTTGGCCGCCGAAAGGACGTTTTTGACTGAGTTAAGCGCGACCCTTGCTGCGGCACTGGCCGACCGCTACCGCCTGGAGCGGGAGCTGGGGGCCGGCGGCATGGCGACGGTCTACCTTGCGCAGGATCTCAAGCACGACCGGAAGGTCGCGGTGAAAGTGCTGCGCCCGGAGCTGGCGGCCGTGATCGGCGCCGATCGCTTTCTCTCCGAAATCAAGACGACGGCGAATCTGCAGCATCCGCACATCCTGCCACTCTTTGATAGCGGAGCGGCGGGGCAGCGTGGCGGCGAGGAACGCACCTATCTCTACTATGTCATGCCGTTCATCGACGGCGAGTCGCTGCGCGACCGGCTGAATCGGGAGAAACAGCTGCCCATCCACGATGCGGTGCGCATCGCTACCGAAGTCGCCAGCGCCCTCGATTACGCGCATCGGCACGGTGTGATCCATCGCGACATCAAACCGGAAAACATTCTGCTGCATGATGGCCGGGCGCTCGTCGCCGATTTCGGCATCGCCCTCGCGGCCAGCAAGGCGGGTGGGACCCGGATGACCGAAACGGGCATGTCGCTGGGCACGCCGCACTACATGAGTCCCGAGCAGGCGATGGGGGAGCGGGAGATCACCGCGCGGTCCGACGTGTACGCGCTGGGTTGCGTCACCTACGAGATGTTGCTGGGGGAGCCGCCGTTCACCGGTCCCACCGCCCAGGCCATCGTTGCGAAAGTGATGACGGCCGAGCCGGTGACGCTGACCGGGCAGCGGAAGAGCATCCCGCCGCATGTGGAGGACGCGGTCTTCACCGCGCTGGAAAAACTTCCGGCCGACCGATTCCCCAGTGCCGCCGAATTCGCCGACGCGCTCGCCGGCAATGTGAGCCGCGTGCCGTCGCGCACGAGGTCGGCCGGAACCTCGACGAAGACGGGCCCCTGGCGAGCGATCAGCGCGATGCTCGGTGTGCTGGTGCTCGCGCTCCTGGGCCTCGCGGCATGGAATTTTTCTCACCGATCTGTCGCGACGGGGCCCAGCGTCTACGACGAGGCCCTCCCGAATGAAGCGCCTCTCACCTTCGCCTTCACCGCGGCAGCGAACGCGTATGGCACGGCCCTTCGCAATCTCTCGGTTGAGAGGGGCGGGGCATTCGCCGTGTACGCCGCACCGCAGGGCGATTCAACCATTTTGTGGTATCGCAGCCTTCACGATGCGACCGCGCGACCCATCGCAGGCACGGTCGGCGCCACCGATCCGCGAGTCTCTCCCGATGGAAGCCGAGTCGCGTTCTTCGTGGGCGGAGCAGTCATGGTTGCCCCGGTGGCGGGTGGAGAGGCTCGGCGGCTCTTCACCGGACAAGCCGGCTCCTCCATCAATTGGATTTCCCGCGACACGCTGCTCGTTCTTCATCACGATGGAACCGCACTCGCCTGGCTCGACGCCCAGGCCGGCCTCATCGAAGAAAAGGCGCTGCCGGTACGTTGTTCTTTTGGCAGCTGGATGCCCGGCAGAAGGGCGATGCTCTGCAACTGGAACAGCATTTCCAACTGGCTTGATCCGTGGACCGGTCTGGTCACAGGCGAGCTCCGAGTTCGCGGGCCCAATGGGCAACCTGGTCAACTGCTCCGCGGGACCAGTCCACTCCTGGTCGAGGACCGGTACCTCGTCTACCTGGGCGCGGATGGTGATCTTCGGGCAGCACCATACGATCCCAAAACCAGCCTGGTAGGGCGCGCGGTCTCACTGGTCCGGGGGATCCGGCGCGAGGGAGTCGGCGAAGGTCACCTCGAAATCACGAACGAGGGTACGCTGGTGTATGCGCCGGGCAAAGATGCCACTGTCGGACGCATCGTTCGGCTCCGGCCCGGAGGCCAGCCGGAGCCGCTGCCTTTGCCGGAGGCCACATACCAGCGTTTTGATTTGAGCCCTGACGGTCGCTGGTTCGCGGCCGCCGTGCTGACGGCGACCGGGCAGGAGCTACGGGTCTACGATCTCCGGGATGGACAGCAGCAGACCTGGCTTCGGGCCGATTATGTCCGTCACCCGCTGTGGAGCCCGGAGGGGGACGGCCTGGTTGTCAGCGTGCGAGACTCGACACGGTGGTCGGTGCTTTCGGGCTCGCTCAGCATCGGCGGTCTCCGTGATACCCTGTTCCACACCGACTCAGTCAACGCCGGCCTCGATGTGGTGGACTTCCACTCCATGGGCGAGCTTGTCCTCCAGCAGTGGGACTACTCGACCGTTTTTCGGCTGGATCCGAGGACCCGTGGCGTGGGGCCGACCTATGTCATAAAGGGAGACGCGCGGTTCGGCTCAATCTCACCCGATGGGAAACACCTTGCGTACCAGACCGTCGAGGGAAACAAGATCGTCGTCACGGCCTACCCCACGGTTGCCCGGCGGTGGCAGGTGGCATCGGACGGGGCTGAACCGATCTGGCTTTCTTCCAGCGCGCTGCTGTACCGCTCGGGAATCTCCTGGTACCAGGTCAAGATCAATCCAGCCACCGGGGAACCCATGGGTCAGTCAACCCTCTGGGGCCGCGACCCTCGGTTCTCCGACACCTCGGGATGGTCCAACCGCCCGTCGCACGACGGTGGCATCATCTATATGCAGGCACCGGCCGAAACGAGTGTCGGGTATCTTCGGGTGATTCCAAACTGGGTTGCTACCATGAAAGCCGCGGTGGACGCAGCGAACTGACAAAGGCTAGACAATGAAACCAGGACAGATCCGAGTCGTCGCCTTACTGCTGCTGCTGGGTTGCGCATCGTCCCGCGCGGTAACCCGCGGGCTGGAAGATGACAGCCGCTATCTCTATGTGTGGACCGGCTCGACCGACTCTACCTCGCCTGACTTCCTGGCGGTATTTGATATCGGGGCGGATACGAGCAGCTATGGGACCATCATCGCCACGGTACCGGTGGGAAGTGGACACAATGGGCCTCACCACACGGAGCACGCGCTGGCCGGTGACCGGCAACTGTTTGCCAATGGGTTCCGCAGCGGGAAGAGCTTCATTTTCGACCTCAAGGATGAGCGTCATCCACGGATCGCAGGAGAATTTGCCGACCAGGCCGGCATGAGTCACCCGCATAGTTTTCTTCGGCTTCCCTCCGGCAACGTGCTGGCCACCTTTCAAATGAAGCACGATTCCGCGGGCATGGGCCCGGGTGGACTGGTCGAGATGACGCCCGCGGGAGCGGTCGTGCGATCGCGTTCCGCCGACGGACCAGGCGTCGATCGCGGGCTGCGTCCCTACTCCGCTGCCATCGTTCCAGCGCTCGACCGGATCGTCACGTCTACCACTGACATGGACCCAAGCTCAACATTCCGGGCCAACCAGGTCCAGATCTGGCGCCTCTCGACGCTCGAGCTGTTGCACACCGTCACTCTTCCAGCGGGACCTCTGGGTGATGAGGGCGACCTGACCGCGGAGCCACGCCTCCTCGCCGACGGCAGGACGGTCATGGTCTCGACCTTCAACTGCGGCCTCTATCTGCTCGATGGAATAGACGGCGATCAGCCTGCTGGTCGCCTCGTCGCCACTTTCCCCCGCAATAAGGACACCAATTGCGCGATTCCCGTTGTTGTCGGGTCGCATTGGATTACGACGGTTCCGGCAATCCCCGGCGTCGTGAGCCTGGATATTTCGGATCCGGCCCATCCCCGGGAAACATCGCGCGTCGTGCTCGACTCCACCGATGTTCCCCACTGGATTGCGCTTGAACCGAACACCCGCCGGCTGGTGATTACCGGGTACGGAACGCTGGGCAACAGAGTCGTGATGGCGACCTTCGACTCGGCCTCAGGGGCACTGGCAATCGACTCGCGATTCCACCAGGCCGGCGCAACCAAACCAGGATTTGAAATGCTCGGACCCTGGCCGCATGGAGGAACCGGAGCGGGAAAGCCACACGGGGCGGTGTTCAGCTTTCCTGAAGGAACACCGTGACGCACCGGAATGGCTGAGATCCTCGCGCAGCTCCGCGCCTCCCTGTCTGACCGCTATCGCATTGAGCGTGAGCTTGGGGCTGGCGGCATGGCGACCGTCTACCTCGCGGAAGATCTCAAGCACCACCGAAAAGTCGCGATCAAGGTGCTGCGGCCCGAGCTTGCGGCCGCGCTCGGCCCCGAGCGCTTTCTCCGCGAGATCACAGTCACTGCCCAGCTGAATCATCCTAACATCCTCCCATTGCTTGATTCAGGTATGGTGGCGCCGGCGGGAAACGCCGACGGCCAGCCTTACTATGTCATGCCGTTCGTGGAAGGAGAATCTCTGCGGGATCGGCTCGATCGGGAAAAGCAGTTGCCACTGGGCGACGCCATGGCAATTGCGCGAGAGCTTTCCGATGCGTTGAACTACGCGCATTCCCGAGGAATCATTCACCGGGATATCAAGCCGGAAAACATTTTGCTTTCCGGCGGTCATGCTCGGGTGGCCGACTTCGGAATCGCGCGCGCTATTGACGAGGCGGGTGGAGAATCCCTCACCCAGACGGGCATGGCCATCGGGACACCGGCGTACATGAGCCCGGAACAGGCGGCGGGAGACAGGAACCTGGACAATCGGTCGGATCTCTACGCCCTGGGCTGTGTGGTCTACGAGATGCTGGCAGGCGAGCCCCCGCACACAGCTCCCACCGCGCGATCGATGATTGCCAAGCAAATCGCCGGGACGATTCAACCGCTGCGGGTTCTTCGCGAATGCGTACCAGAAGCGGTGGAAGCTGCGGTCATGCGTGTGCTGTCCCGGGTGCCCGCGGACCGGTTCAGCACCGCCAGCCAGTTTGCCGACGCACTGTCGGACGTCGGCGTGCCCGCCAGCACCCGAAAAGGTGTGCCGAAGGGGAGCCGCAGGATCCGGCTGACGGTGATCAGCCTGATGGTAATAACGATAATGGCCGTCACCGCCTTGCTATGGCGCTCCAGGCCAGGGCCTTCGCTCGACCCTTCGCTGCTCGCCGTCGTGCCATTTGATGTCCTCGACGCGGATTTCGAGGTGTGGCATGAAGGCATGGTCGATCTCATGTCGCGCAATCTTGATGGCGCCGGCCCGCTCCGTACGGTATCGCCCACGGTCGTCATGCGCCGGTGGAAGGGCCGAGCCGACCCGGCATCGGCGGCCGATCTGGGGCATCGCACCGGAGCGGGACTCGCGCTGTTTGGCTCGCTGATGTCGGCCGGGCCGGATTCGGTCCGTCTCCAGGCGACCCTTTTCGATATCAGCAAGGACAGAATGGTGGAGGAGTGGGAGCTGCGAGACGTCACGGATCGTGTCGATCGCCTGGCGGATTCACTCACTTTTCGTCTCCTGCGGAGGCTGGGCCGTTCCCAGCCAGTGGCGGTGCAACGGTTGGCGGGCTTTGGATCAACCAGCCTGTCGGCGCTGAAGGCTTTTTTACAGGGAGAGCAACATTTACGGCGGTCGCAGTGGGATTCGGCCCTCGGTTTCTATCTCCAGGCCATCGAGCAGGACAGCGGATTTGCTCTCGGTCTGCAACGTGCCAGTTCTGTTCTGGGGTGGACCAAAAACGGCTTCGATTCGGTGGCGACTTCCTACATGGTGCGCGCCGCGGCCTCCAATCACGGGCTGGCGCCACGGGATAGTCTGCTGCTCGTCAGCGATTCTGTCATGGCGTCCCTGCTGGAGGCCGGTCCGCTCGGGATCAGAGCCGACACCGGCTGGCAAGGTCGCCTCGAGCGACTCTTTGGTACCCTGGAACACGCCACGACCGGATACCCCGACGATCCGGAAGCGTGGTATAAACGAGCTGAAGCGTACCATCATTTCGGGGCGTTTCTGGGCCACTCCTATGAGGAAGAGCTCGGGGCATTTGATCGTTCCCTCGCGCTGGATTCGGCCTTCACGCCGGCGTACATCCATCCCATCGAGGTTTCCCTTCTGTACGGCGCTGACGCGGGGCGCGTCTATCTTCGCCGGTATCTCGCCCTGTCGGCGAACGACATCAACACCGATGGAGCCCGGCTGGTCGAACGCCTGCTGGACGCTGCGCCGGGATCCGATGCTGGCCAACTGTCAGAGGGCGTGAGCGATCATGGTCTCCATATGGCGATGGCTGCGCTGAGCCGCCTTCCAGATAGTGCCGAAGTCGCCACCTCACTTGCCCGATTCGCCGCGTCGGCACCGCGCACCGCGCCACCACTCAATATCCCGGGATTTGCCAAGGCCCAGGCGGCCCAGGCCCTGATACGTCGGGGCCATTTTCGGGAAGGGCTCGCGATATTGGATGAGTCCCCCGCGCTCTTCCACCGTCTGCCATTCGCGGAGGCCGCGATGTTCGGTGCTATCGCACCGAACCGAGCAGCTGTCTACTTCAAGGCCCTGCTCTCGGATGACGATCCCGCCATGGTGGCGCTTGCCTTCCCATGGTGGAGTTTCCATCGGGATACGTCCTCTCTTCGTGCGGCTGGACGGTCTGCCGACTCCGTTGCGCGCTCTCAATCGAACCCCACCGTGCGTGGTCGGGGCCGATATGTAGCCGCGGCGAGCGCCGCATATCTCGCCCTGACACTGGGAGACAGTGCGGTGGCTTTGGAGCGGTTTCTTGCCCTCCCCAGGGGTCTATGCCCGATATGTTATTTCGATCGGCTCACAACCGCGCAGCTCCTGGTCGAACAAGGGCGCGACCGGGAAGCCTGGGGGATGCTGCAAGGAGAGTATCCCACCTCGACCCTGGTGCCTTATCCCTCCGAAATCCTCTGGGTGCTGCTGCGCGGACGGGTCGCCGAGCGATTGGGTGAGAACGAGCGAGCCATTCGTTCCTACAGCTGGGTAGCTGGTATGTGGCGCGATCCCGATCCGGAACTGCGAGCGTATACGGCCGAGGCACGTGAGGGATTGAGTCGGCTGACCGGGGAAAAACCGTGAGACCCGCTTGGTTAAAACCATGAGTGACGTGCTATTACGTATCTCGGCGGCTCTTGCCGACCGCTATCGCATCGAGCACGAGCTCGGCGCGGGCGGAATGGCGACGGTCTACCTCGCGCAGGATCTGCGGCACGATCGCAAGGTCGCCATCAAAGTCCTGCGGCCGGAGCTGGCGGCGGTGATCGGTGCCGAGCGGTTTCTCTCGGAAATCAGGACGACGGCGAATCTTCAGCATCCCCACATTCTGCCACTGTTCGATAGTGGAGCGGTGGACTCCTTTCTCTATTATGTGATGCCGTTTGTCGAAGGCATCTCGCTCCGCGACCGGCTCAACCGCGAAAAGCAGCTCCCGATCCAGGACGGTGTCCGGATCGCGGTAGAGATTGCGAGCGCGCTTGACTACGCGCATCGCCACGGCGTGATCCATCGCGACATCAAGCCGGAGAACATTCTGCTGCACGATGGCAGCGCCCTGGTCGCCGACTTCGGTATTGCGCTCGCCGCGAGCAAGGCCGGCACCCGCATGACCGAGACCGGCATGTCGCTGGGCACGCCGCAGTACATGTCTCCCGAACAGGCCATGGGCGAGCGAGAGCTCGACGCGCGAAGCGATGTCTACGCGCTTGGCTGTGTCACCTACGAGATGTTGACGGGGGAGCCGCCGTTCAGCGGGCCGACCGCGCAGGCGATCGTGGCGAAGGTGATGACGGCGGAACCCGCGGATGCTGCGGCGCTGCGAAAGACCATCCCGCCGCACGTGGCCGATGCGGTGCATACCGCGCTGCAGAAACTTCCTGCCGATCGCTTTGCGTCGGCCCGGGAGTTCGCCGATGCGCTGGGCAACGCGTCGACGAGCAGTGTGACGCGATCGTCTCGCGTCCGCGCGTCATCGACGCCACATCGCGCAATGTCGCCGACGATGGTGGCGGTCGTGGCGATGGTCGCGCTCGGCATCGGCGCGTCGAGCATGGCGTACTTTCCCCGACGAAGCGGATCGCTGGCTGCTGCCCGACGACTGGGGATCCAGCTGCCCCCGTCCCAGGGATTGCTCGCGTCCAACGAGCCCACGATGGCGGTTGCCCCGGACGGCTCCGGCGTGCTATACGTCGGTCCGGGAGTGAATACCCGCACCCAGTTCTGGTTTCGGCGTTGGGATCGGATGCAGGCGGAACGGATTAATCAGACGGTAGACGAAGGGTCGAGCTCGGCGTTTTCTCCTTCGGGAGACTCGATCGCCTATCTCTCGGCGCCAAGGCAATTGAATCTGCTGCCGCTTATCGGCGGCCTTCCCACGACACTCCCGGCGAGCGGGCTGCTCTCGGTGACCGACTGGTCCGGTGGCCTCGACTGGGGGGCAGATGGTTGGTTGTACGTGCCCGGTCTCAGCGGATTGCTTCGCATCGATCCTCGCAACGGCACGCAGGAAACCGTGGCGCGATTCGATTCCACGCGCGGCGACGCTGCCTTCCTCTGGCCCCAGGTGCTTCCCGGCTTCAAAGGGGCCATCGTCACCGTGGTTCGGCGCCTTGGCGCCAGCGATCCCGCGCGGGCGTCGATAGGCATTGCCGACTTCAAGACCGGCCAGGTACGGGTGATTCTCCAGGGGGTGCGAGCCATTTACTCGCCGACCGGCTACCTCATCGTTGTGAAGCCGAATGGAGTGTTGTGGGGAGTGCCCTTTGACGCCGGTTCATTCAAGGTGACCGGCACCGCCCGTGAGCTGGGCGATACGGTCGCGCTCCGGCGGGGGAACGCCAACCCGGGCACCACGGATATTGCGCTCGATCGATCCGGTACGCTTACCTATGTCTCTGGCGGTGAGGGCACCGTGCGCGCGGTGTGGGTTGAGAGAACTGGAGCGTGGAAACCGTTTGCCGAGGGACTCGGTGGCGCTTTGATGGACGGGGTCGGTCTCTCTCCAGATGGCCGGCGCCTCGTGTTTTCAATGGCCGGCAATGACCGTTTATCACACCTCTGGCTTCAGCCAGTTGAAGCCGCCCCCAAAGTTCGCCTGACGTTCGATGGCAACATCAACTTTCGCGCCCGGTGGAGGCCGGGCACCAACAACATTTCTTTTCTCAGCGACCAGGACGACCTCGGCAATGCGGGATTATATCTTTTCGAGCGAGACGCCAGCGGCCAGGGAGCGATTCATCGGTTGTCGATCGGCGACGATCGCGCAGTCGGGGGGCACGCCTGGTCTCCCGATGGGCGGTGGCTGGTGTTTCGTACGGATGATCAGGCGATGGGAAACGGAGACATCATGGCCATCCGGCCAGGTGTGGATTCGGCTGCCCGGCCACTTGTCGCCACACCGGCGGAGGAGTTGGCGCCGGCCATTTCTCCCGATGGACGCTGGCTGGCCTATTCGTCCAATGAATCCGGTCGTCGCGAAGTGTACGTGCGGCCCTTTCCCGCCACCGATGCAGCGCGCTTCCAGGTGTCAACCACCGGTGGTGTGACGCCGCTCTGGAGTCCCGATGGACGGGAGCTGTTCTATATCGATGCCGAAGGTCCCCAAAATATGGTCTCCGTTCCGATTGTTTCGGGCTCAGCATTCCAAACCGGAACGCCGCGGGTCCTCTTTTCGACCGCCGATTACTACATCCACCCCTACCAGGCGCAGTTCGACATATCGAAGGACGGCCAGCGTTTTGTGATGATCCGTCGCGAATCAGGAATCAACCCGGGGATTGTGGTTGTCTTCAATTTCCTGGATGATCTCAAGCGGCGAATGGCGGCACAATGATTGGAAACATCAGAGTGCAAGGCGCGGCAAGGTGGCACGGGCAAGGCCGGTGTTCGAAGGCTGAAGCCGCCACTCGGCACCGGGTCGCTCAAGCGACCTGCCAGGTGGAAGGCTACACGATGAGCCGATCTCATCCAGCATCGTCCTGGTTGCGAGAGCAACGTGACGGCTTGAGCTGTCGAAAAGGAACTTGTGGCTGACGTGCTGGTATCACTCGCCGCCGCGCTCGCCGACCGCTACACCATCGAGCGGGAGCTCGGCGCCGGCGGCATGGCGACGGTATACCTCGCTCATGACCTTCGGCATGACCGTAAGGTCGCCCTCAAGATTCTCCGATCCGACGTGGCCCAGAGTCTGGGCGCTGATCGATTTCTTCGAGAGATCCACCTGGTCGCCCGACTCAGTCATCCCCACATCCTGCCGCTGTTCGATTCAGGCGAGGTAGAGGGTGCTCTCTACTACGTCATGCCGAACGCTGAAGGCGCCTCGCTTCGAGACCGGTTGGACAGGACGAAGAGCCTGCCGGTGGACGAGGCGCTCCGGATTACCAGTGAAGTGGCCGATGCCCTCGATTATGCCCACCGGCACAACGTCGTTCACCGGGACATCAAGCCGGAGAACATTCTGCTCCATGAAGGCCACGCGATGGTCGCCGATTTTGGAATCGGCAAAGCGCTGGCTTCCGCCGCGCGGGAATCGTCGACCTTTACGCAGATCGGAGTGACGGTCGGCACGCCGGCATACATGAGCCCGGAGCAGGCGACGG
>JBDTRF010000043.1:0-16836 GCA_039931815.1 Gemmatimonadota bacterium | reverse complement strand
GTTGGACACGGCACCGGTCCACGTAATCCCCGCTCCACCACTTGGCCAGTTGATCACGGCGCCGCCCGTGACCGTCACGAATCCGCCCGATGCGCCCGGCGTCGGATTCGTCAGATTGAGTGTCAGCGGCTGCAGGTCCGAAGAATTCAAATCGTTTGCAACCAGGTATTTGCCGGTGCTGGGTACGGTGCTGAACGTCAGGTTCGCGAAGGTGAATGGTGCAGCACCTCCAGGATGGTCGACCGTCAATGCCACCGCGTTACCAGGTGTCGCAGTGAACGAAACATTGCTCATCGCGATGGGGTTAGCCGCCGGCTGATTGATCCGGAGCAGGACGCTATTGAGCGTCATCAGGGCCGAGTTCACCAGGTTACCAACCGTGAGCGTTGGAGAGGTGGCGCCAGACTTGGTAATGGTTCCGCCAACGCTGGTAAACGTCCCGTGGGCGAATACGTTCGACTGCATCGTCAGCGTCCCGCTGCCCGACCACTGCAGTTCCTGGAAATGCGAGGTTCCAGGGACGTCTCCAGGTGTCGCGAAACCGATCGAGGGCGACGCGCCAGTCAGAATCGTGAGATGGGTGCCCGAGGGGTGGAAGCTGTCACCGGAGCTAGTGGCGCTCTGGTTCAACGCCCCGGAGACCGTAAGCACGCCGGCGGACATATGGGTCAGCTCATTGCCACCATCGAAGCTGGCGCTGCCTCCAATCGCAAGCTGATCAGCGGGGTTGGTCATCTCCAGAAGACCCGCGCCCTGAGTTGCAAAGTTGGTTGAGACTGAGATCGTGTTGCCGTTGAGCGTAAGCTTGCTCCCAACCCCGGTGATCGTGAGCGAGCCGCTGACGCTGGTGATCCCATTCATGGTAACGGGCGCGCTTACAATGAGGCCCGGCAGGTTGCCGTGGACCTGCCCCGCCGCCTGCATCTGGACGCTGCCCGGACCCGAGATGCCGCCGTCCGCGAACACACTGCCCTGCACCTGGCAATTGATCCCGTTCAAACTCAACGACGCGCCGCTGTTCACTGTAATTGTTTTGGCGGAACAGCTGGTGGTGAGCTGGGGGAATACCGGCGTGCCGGTTGGAATGATGACATCATCCGCGTTGGTCGGTACCAGCGCCGGACTCCAGTTGGAAGCCACAGACCAGTTTTGACTGGTGACACCGGTCCACATACGCGTTGGAGTCGCCACCGCCGGCCAGTTTACCACTGCGCCACCGGCGGTCTTGATGAACGCCCCTCCCGTTCCCGGGGTTGGGTTCACGAGATTGACCGTGAAGGGGACGCCATCAGCTGGCGCGTTGTCGGTCACACTGATATAGAACCCGCTGGACGGTACTACCTGGAACTTGATATTATCGAAAGCGAACGGACTGCCCGCGCCGGGATTGGTAATCGTCAGCGGTGTGGCGGACGGCGAGTAGTTCTGGAAGGTGACACTGTCGAACTGGGTGAGCAGCGCATTATTCGCCGCGATCAGGACGTTGTCCAGGGTCACGCTGTCCGCCAGCAGCTCGGCAAAGGACACGGTGGATCCGTTCCCGTGGACGATTCGAGGCACCCCCGTCGCAAAGGCGACAGGACCTGACTGCTGAATGTTGCTGAGGAGGGTGAGGCCACCCGCGGTGTTGGCGATGATCAGCGTTCGGAAAAACGAGGCGGCGACGCCAGGCGTCGCGAAGCTCACGTTCTGAACACCGCTGCCGTTGAGCATTACGAGGTGGGCCCCGGACGGCGCGAACGACTGTGTGCTGCTGAGCGCGAGCTGCGTGAAGTTACCAGCCACGAGGATGACGCCGCTGGTCAGAAAACCTGCCTCACTCCCGCCGTTGAATACCGCGTTCGTGGTGAAAACGCTGTCGAGCGCATTGGTCATCACCAGCGCCGCGGTTTCGCCCGGGGCCTGTCCCACCTGGAGCAACCCGGTCACCAGGGTATGGCCGCCCAGCGTGAGCCGGCCGGTACCGAAAATGTTGACCGAATGGGTGCCCGCCGAAGTCCGCCCGGTGAGCGCTGCCGTCCCGCTCACGGAAATGTTCGTATACGTGAGCCCCGCTGGAATCTGCTGATTGGTACCGGTGAAGAGCGTGTTATTCGAGACGGCGTAGGTTCCGCTCACCGACAGAGCGCCAGCGATCGAGAACACCGACGGCGCCAGGGTGCTGCCCGTCTGCGTCGTGGCGGAACCCACCACGCTGAGATTGCAGTTGGGACAGGTCACTGTTCCCGAGAGCGCCAGGTTCCCGTTCACCGTCAGCTGGAGACCGGCTCCGATGGTCAGCACCGCCCCAGTGGAAATCGAGAGATCATGGACCTGGGATGTCGCCCCAACCAGCGGCTGGTTTGCGACATTGGGAACCGTAACATCATCGGTCCCGGTCGGAACGGAGCCGGTGCTCCAGTTGCCCGCGGTGTTCCAGTCAGTGGAGACTGCACCCGTCCAGGTGGGAATCGGCCCAGCGGATGCCGTGGCGGTAAACGTGGCGGTGCCGGCTTTGGGGGCGCTCGCGGTAAAGGTCTGAGCCCCTACCGTCGCTCCGAGGTGGGCGCCGCTTCGGGCAACGCCCGCCGCATCCGTCGTCGCGGTAGCGCTGTCCACCGATCCCCCGCCAGTCGCGGCAGCGAACGACACTGTCACGCCGGGAATGGGAAGGTTGTCCGACCCGCGAACCTCCACGGCGAGCAGGAGCGGGAGAACCGTGTTGGCCGGACCAGTCTGGTTATCGCCTCCAACCTTGGCGAGCGAAGCAGGGAGCGGCAACAAAGTCACCGTCGTGCTCTCGACCACGCCGAGGGGCAAGGCGAGAGTGGACGGAGTCCGGGCCCGGATGTAGACCGTCCCACGCGGGACTCTGCCACGGACGACGCCGTCCCCATTGATCCGCGCGAGGTTGGTGTCGCTTGAACTCCAGCCCACATAAAAAGCCGGCACCGGCTGATTGCCAGCATCGACTCCGGTCACCACCATCGGGAGGCTGTCGCCCTGGGTGAGGGATGAATCGATCGGGGTGAGCGTGAGCTGGGTGAGTTGCGAGCCCGGTCCAACGAAGACCAGCGGGACGGTCGGAACGGTCGGAGTCGGCGGTGAACCCGCGCGGGCCTCGAGACGGCTGGTTCCGGTGAACAGAACCTGGGATCCGCTGAGCAGGTCGAGGGTGACATCAAGCGACTCGGCGGTCGCCGTGAGCAGGAGAGCGGTCAACTTGAGCTGCAACTGATCCAACCCCGGGTCAAACGCCTGGGTCGTTTCCCGAAGCGTATCACTCGGCGGACGAACCACCACCGCGTGAACACCATCTATGGTAAGATTGCCACCCGAAAATTGCCCGGACGGGTACACCGCCCCGAACGCGACCGTGCCGATCGCAGGCGTTGACGGACCGGCCGCGTCGCCGCCGCCGCAGGTAATGAGCGCCACGGATAGCGAAACAACGCCGGCTATCCTGAGGAAAGCCGGCGAACGAAACGAAGGTCCAGCGGAGGCGGACTTGGCTTGGTTCATTTAGGAGCAGGGATAGTGCACCCAGTAACGAAGGCTGTCAATAGCCGCAACTGACTGCACGGTGGATACTTGTGGCGTGGGAAAAACAACTCCTCCCCGTTCCTCCACTGTTGGACCCGCCGGCGCGAGGCTGGCGCACAATCCAGCGGTACCGCAACACCAGGATCTCGACAACGATCATCCACGTTCAGAGCTGGAATTCGATCTCCACTCCCGCATATCTGCTGCGGGCACGGAAGAACTGGCGCTGGGTGGAGAGACCATCATGCCCGATCAGAGAAAACCGGAGTTCCTTGCCTGGTCGAGCACCCGCAAATGCCAACCCGAGTTTGCCGGAGCTGCTGACCCGCCAATTGGTCGACTGCTCTACCTCCGCAAAAGCCCCGCCAATCACGAACACCTTCCGTCCAATGATCCCGAAAGCGTGGGTCCGGTAGTCGAGGCCGAGGCTCCCTCCCCAGGGAGGCAAGTGGAGCTCGTCAATCAGGACTCGATTGACGCTTCCCATGATTCGGAACGGGCCGGTCCGGTAGCCCGCCCACAACCCCAACACCTCCCGCGTCCAGTCGAGCCGAGTGGCATTGAAGGTGGCGCTGTACTCATCTCCGAGATGGCTGCTCTCATGGTAAACCTGGACGTCGAATTCCCACGGCCGGAGGTCGAAGTGGGTGTTGAATCGGACGACCCAGTCATTGCTGATCATTGAGCTCTTGGGATCATCGAGACTGAATCGTCCGAAGACCTCGACCCCGAATCCAAATGTGATCGGCCGGACACCCTGCCGCAGCGCGAATACGGGGAAATCCTCCCCAATGGCCGCCTCGCCTTCTCGCTCCGGCCCGAATTCGTTATCGCCAATACTTGTGTTGATAAGGCGACCGGCCAGGCCGGCAACCCGGGGCGAGGCCGTTGGGAATTCGAAAGCCGGCACATCGGGAAAGATCCGGGTCTGAGCCAGCAGCGTATGGGGGAGGAGAACGGTGATAAAAGCCGCGAAAATTCTTAACTGTTGTCGGGATAACCCCCACATACGCTTGACTTTGAGGCACGAACGCAAAAGTTTGTTGCCAACTTGAAACACTCTGTGGTATGCCTCCGTTCTAAAGGAGGTGCACCAAGGGAACCGCGGAGTGTTCTCGTCAGAAATGGACATGATCCTGGGTGTTGTCGGAGGCCGCGCAATATAGCAGCAAGGCCTCGCGTTTGACTTTTTCACGGAGCGTAAAATGCTGTCCCCTGCCCTGGCACTCGCCTTGGCCGCACTATCGTCGCATGCCCTGCCGGATTCGAACCGGATCGATCCGTCGGCGAGCGTGCGCATCGATTCCAGCCGCCACGAGCTGGTCGTGACCGCTGGACCTTTCAACCTTCCGAATATGCCGCCCAGTCCCGACGGGATCATGGACCACGGCGCGGCGCATGACACACCAGTTCACCGCTTCAGCTGGCCGGTTGATGGCTGGCTCCGCGGTTTCCGGATCGAAGTACTCGACGCGCGCGGGAATCCGCTGCCGCGCTCATTGATGCATCATCTGGTTATCCTCAACTACGATCGGCGTCAACTGGTCTACTCGGCGGCTGAGCGGCTGTTTGGCGCCGGTACGGAGACCGAAGATGCTTCCGTGCCCAGGAGCATCGGTGTCCCGCTCAAGGCGAACACGAACCTCGGTATGTATGTCGCCTGGCACAATGAAAGCGGGAAGGAGATTGTGGGCGTGACCTTGCGGCTCACCATGCAGTGGATGCCCAAGTCACAGAACCCCCGCCCGATCGACGTCCTTCCGATGTACATGGACGTGAACCTCACGGTCGGCGGCACCAACACGTTCGATGTTCCACCGGGGCGATCCACCAAGTCCTACGAGTTCACTCTTCCGGTGAGCGGACGCCTGCTCGGAGTCAGCGGGCACATCCACAATTACGGAGAAGTCGTTCGGCTGGAGGATGTAGAGACGGGTAAGGTGCTGACCAAGGTCGAGCCGACCCTGGATGACAACGGAAACGTGGTCAAAATGGGCCGGGAGCTTTTTGGCGTTCGGGGAAACGGACTGAGACTTCGGGCTGGTCACCGGTACCGCGTGGTGGCAGAATACAACAACACCACCGGGCAGACGCTCCATAACGGCGGCATGGCGCACATGGTCGGCCTGTTTGCGCCCGACGATGTTGCCAAGTGGCCGCAGGTCGATCCCAGGGACCCGATCTATGAGAAAGACATCATGTCGCTCGAGATGCGGGGTACCAGCGGCATGGGAGAGATGCACCACCACTAGCGGGGCGGCAGGGAATCCCCACAAAAACCTGGCTCAACCAGACAAGCCAGTGATCTTTCAATAACAAAAGAGGGCGGCACGTAGCCGCCCTTCCGTCTGACCGCCTTTCCGCCTGCCCCGCTATGTAATGCGCCTGGCACCAACCCAGCGTCGCCACCACCAGCGGCCGTAGACATCATCCGCGCTGAGAAGACTGATTTGAACACCATCGTTCGCGCTGTGAATGAAACGTCCGTCTCCGAGATACAGTCCCACATGAGTTATGCGACCCCGACCGCTGCTGGAGAAAGTCAGGATATCCCCCGGAAGCAGCGCGTCCAGTTTCTTATCGATCTTCTCGCCCTGGGTGGCCTGATCGCCGCTGCGACGCGGTAAGGTGATTCCATGCTGGCCGTAGGCGTACTGGATCAGGCCGGAGCAATCGAATCCGCCGTCCTGCGCTCCGGTCCCCCCCCACTTGTACGGAGTTCCCATCGCATCGGTGGCCGTCTGGAGAACGCTCGCGACCAGGTCGATGCGGTCTCCCGGGATTCCTGACCGCTCAACCGTAGTGCGAAGCGAAGGCGTCGTCGCGGCGGCCGGAGTAGCCGGACCGGGCGCGACCGGAACCGGTCGATCGGGGCGACCGCCGGTTCGTCCAAACTCGAATCCAAGTCTCAGCGCAAACTCCACTCCGCTCTGGTGCTGCGCATACTGGATTTCCCGCCATCGGCCCTCGGCACCAAGAGAGATGAGACCGGTTGGTCGCAACTCGTAACCGAGCCCTGCCGACCAGGATCCCCAGAATCGTTCTCCATCGCCCGTCGCCAATCCGCCGGAGAGGCCTGCCGCGAGATACGGTCCGGGCTGTCCGCCGCGAAAAAGCGTGAGATCGGCACCGGGTCCCCAGAGGCTTCCGGTCGCCGCCCCGGTTTCACCGGCGTGCACCCCGTAGAATGTGTACCCCAGTGGCCCGGAGAGCGGTTGACCAAACCCGACCTGGTACAGCGTCCAATCCGGGCTTGAAAAGATTCGGCCCAACTCAAAAATGACACTCTGGGCCGAGAGCCTTCCCGGCACGAGGAAGAGAACGATGGCAAGGGCCAGGAGGCGAAGATGCCTCATCGCTTGTCCGGCACTGGCTGGCCGCTACGCGTGTTAACGAGGTACCACGCGCTGGGCACGCAGTGGCGGGTGAGCGCAGCCCGAACCGTCGAGTCGTTCACGACTTCCGGCGGCCCCATGCTGTAGAGCAGCGGGACCGGAATGACCCGGCCACTGGTGCGTACTTCGAACAGCCGTTCCAGACACACCGCACCGGCGGCCGATGTATCCGGCCTGCCGGCGGCCAGCCAGATCTCGGCACCATCCTTCATGCGAAGGACCATCGAGTCGGGCAAAATATGCCTGGCCGCCTCGGTCGAATCGGTGGTGGATACCGCTGGCCGCGACGGCCGGCAGCCGGGAAGGGTCAACCCCAGGGACAGGAGCGCGAGAGTGATCCTCATGACTTCTCTCCTTCCGGCGGCACCGGAGGAGTGAGAAATTCACTGGCATCCGGGATCGCGTCCTCGGTTATATGCAGGGCCTGGCGAAGACGGGGCGAGCGACGGAGATAGTGGATCACGACCGCCAGAGTTCCGAAACCAGCGATGGCGCCACAGACGGCTGTGATGACGAATCCGGTGGTTGGGCTGCTGAATCGCGAGGCCAGGGTCGCGCCGAACATCGCACCAAGAAACGAAGCTGCCCACGCGATCAAGGGCGTGAGCAGCCATCCTACCAGTCGACCGAGGAAGCGGAGGATCCGCATCAGCTCACGGTCGGCGAGTCCCCAGCCCGCTGACAATCGCGGCCAGGGCAAGCGCCGGGAGCACGGCCACGCCGAAGGTCGGCAATGTCCATGCGGCACCCGGAACGTGGAGTACGATGCCGATCACACCGAAGATGAGCATTCCAACCAGGGTGAGCATGACCAGGCCGATCACGGAGGGCTGACCGTTCTTGACGGTCTGGTTAGCGAAAATAAATCCGCCCATCCAGGAGAGATACGTCCCCACCATCCACCATACGGGGTGATACCACCAGTTGCTCCCGCCGCCCAGGGCACGCCACCGGAAGGTGTAGGCACCAAGTGGCTGGAGGACAGCGACATCAATCAGGAGGAAGACGACAGTCCCACCCAATCCGATCGCGGCAGCCGCGGCGATTCCATCGATGTTGCGGGCCCGAGTCCAGAGTCCCGGCAGCATCACGGTTGCGCTGAGGCCAATCACCAGGAGAATCGCCTCGAGGATCTTTTCGACCGGCCCGTCGAACAATCGGGTGACGACCGCGAAGAGACCGACGATGATGGCGACGATGAAGCCGAGGATGACCGCCCGCCGGACGATGTAGGGGATCGTCACGGTGTCGATGGTGCGAGGCGCCGTTGCGCTGGTCATATCCGTTGAGCGTTGAGCGTTTCCCCGGGATGGCCGTGCCCTGAATCGAGCGTCAGGGCGGCCGCGAATCGAACGCGATAACTATAACAGAGCCTGAGGGTTGCGGGTAGTCTCCGGGCCCAGTTTCCGTCCGGAGTTGCCGGCGTATGAGGCATCGCATCCGGGATCTCCGGCGGCAAGCCGGATCATAGACGACTCGCGGTTTCGACGCACAGGAACGGGCGCCGCTTTCTCCACGGCGAAACCGCAGGAACAAAACCGGCTGGGCTCCTCCTTCGGTGAGGTCCCCATAGGTTGGACGGCGAATCCGGTTTTAGCGTGCGACCTGCGTCATTCCCCTCGATGTCGCACGGGCCATCGATACTTGCATCACGAACCAGGAGACCTAGCCGAGTGCGAGCACCACGACGATATCCGTGACCGCCCAGGCAGCCAGGGCCTGGTACATGCCCCGCTGATGCTGATCCGGCGTCATTGACTGACTGTGTACCCGCCAGGGGATCAGAATCACCAGCCAGGCCAGAAAGGCGATTGCCCACCCGGTCCACCGAAGAAGATCGCCCCGCGCAGAACTCCACCCGGCCTTCAGGCCGGCGAACGCCAAGAGTCCAAAGGCGATCGCCGTCGCGGCGAGCGCGATATCCAGGCTCGCGCGCTTTCCCAGTTTGAGCGCGAGCGTGCGATCGCCTCGTCGTTGGTCTTCATCGAACTGGTAGAGTTGCGTCAGCGGATACAAAGCCGCGAAGAGCGGACAGAAGGCGAGCAGCGCTATCAGGCCGCTCGTATTCAACGGCGTACCCGTCGCCGCCCAGCCCGCATACGGCGTGAGCGTGCCGAACCCCCACATGTTGATGATCCAGTCCGCGCCTGCCACCGCTTTGAATCGGAACGGTGGGACCGAGTACAGGACGGAAAGAAGAAAGCAGGCCGCGTACGCCCACACGAATTCGAGGGGAAGGAAAAACGCCAGGACCTGGCCCAGCACCATGAGCCCGAGGCCGAAGGCAAACAGATGCGACGGCACGGGAGGTGGGCGCCGAAGGTAGCCAATGTCTCCTTCATCGCGGTCAAACGCCGAATTGATCGCCAGTGTTCCGCCGTTCAGACACGCGACCCACAGCAGGATTCCGACAACGCCCTGGCCGAGATGAACTCCGAAGGTGTCAGTGATTCCGACGGCCAGGAGGTATCCCAATGCCGTGTGGGCCAGCATGATGGGCCATTCGGTGGGGCGCAGGTGAAGCAGATAGGCGAACCCGGATCCGAAGACACGGTAGCCGGCGCGGCGGGCTCGACTCGCCTCGGCCCACGCCGGCACAATCACCAGTCGAGTTCCAGGTGGCGGGCGGCGATGCGAAGGCCGCGCAAGGTCAGGTCAGGATCGACCGCATCGACTGAGACCGTAAACGGCGTGACAATCGTCGCGAGGCCACCCGTCGCGACCACTTTCGGCCTGGCCTTGTTGGGCCACTCCCGGCGGATCCGGGTGATCATGCCATCGACGGCATCGGCCGCGCCGAACAATACGCCCGCGCGGATACAGTCTTCCGTGCGCCGGCCGATGGCGCGTTCCGGCGGCGCGAGCTCGGTGGCCGGGAGCTTGGCTGCACGACGGGTAAGTTGATCGGCGGAGGTCCGGAGTCCAGGCATGATGGCCCCACCGATAAAGCGACCGTCAGCGGTGACACAGTCAAACGTGGTGGCCGTTCCGAAATCCACGACGACCGTGTCGGTGTTGAAAATCGAAAGAGCGGCGAGCGCGTTGACAATACGATCCGCGCCAACACTCATCGGCTCATCGACATCGAGGATGATCGGGAGCCGGGAGCGGGGATCGATGGTAACTGGCACAATGCCGGTCGTGGTCTCGAGCCCGGCAACCAGGCTCTGAGTGACCTGGGGCGCGACGGAGGCCAGACAGACCGCCCGCACTTCGTTGGGCGAATGGCCGGACTGTAGCAGAAACGCGCCGACCGCCGCCCCCCATTCGTCCGAGGTCCGATCCGGATTGGTGGTAAGGCGCCAGTGAGCGGAGAGGGCATCGCCGCGGAACAGGCCGACCGTGATCTCGGAGTTGCCGATATCGAGAGCGAGAAGCATGCAGTCGTGTCAGGGGAATTGGTTGAAACGCAAACCATCAGGGATTACGGATCAGGCACCCATCGAAGGCTAACGAGCCTGTGGCAACAACACGCTCGCAAACAAGAAACTCAAGGCTCGCAATGATCCTGATTGTGCTTTCGGTCCTGGCCTGAGCCTCCCCAGTGACTCAAGTCTAATCAAGCAGCACCCGACCCGCCCTGACTCCCAGGATGGTGCCGTCAGGTTGTTCCACCAGTAACGATCCATCGGGCTGAATTCCGCGCGCGACTCCGGCAACGGGTTCCTTCATCGCCCTGCCCTGGAGCCAGTCCCTGCCGTTCAACATGGCCTGCTCGTCGGCACTGAATGCCGCGACATTCAACGGCAGCGATCGGAGCGCGCGCGAGATCGGAGCCAGCAGCAACTCCGGGTTGATACCGGGTATCCGGCTCGCCAGCGTGGTCGCGGTGTCCGAAACATCGGGGGGAATCGGGTTCGCCACGTTCACACCGACCCCGACCGCGATCCAGCTGAGCGCCGCGCCCTGCCAGCGGGCCTCGCAAAGGATTCCGCCAGCTTTCTTATCGTCAAGCATGATATCGTTGGGCCACTTGATTCCCAGCCGTACGGTGGGGGCCACCGACTCAATCGCGCGAGCAACGGCCAGTCCGATTCGAAGTGAAAGCAGCTCCAGCGCGCCTTCGGTAATCTCTCGATACAGAATACTGTACCAGAATCCGCCGGGAGGAGAGTGCCAGGTCCGTCCGCGCGTGCCCCTGCCCTGCAGCTGTTCCTCGGCCAGCACGACTGTGCCGTGCGGCGCGCCGCCAGCGGCAAGCTCGTGGATGACATCCAGGGTTGAAGGGACCTGGGTGAGTCGATGACTCTCCGGATGGCTCATGCGCCGATGCTGAATCGATCCCGGCCCTGGGGGCTACTTGACCGGAGACCAGAAGTAGGCGATGACAACGATTCCCAGCACGATTCGATACCAGGCGAACACGACAAAATTTTTGTGGGAGACATAGCCCAGGAAGGCCTTGACGACGATGAGGGCGGAGAGGAATGCGACGACGAACCCGACGGCGAAGAGAGGAGCATCCGAGGCGACGAGCACATCCCGACTCTTGACCAGGTCGAAGAGCGTGGCCGCGATCATGACCGGGACGGCAAGGAAAAAGGAAAACTCCGTGGCTGCCTTCCGGGACAGCCCGAGGCTGTAGCCTCCCATGATCGTTGCCCCAGACCGGGAGACCCCAGGGAAGAGAGAGAGCACCTGGGCCAGGCCGATGCCGAGCGCGGTCGAGGGCGGAATTGCCTCGACGGTGTCGATCCGGGGGATGGAGTGCCAGCGTTCAATCAGGAGAATGACAACGCCGCCAGCGACCAGGGCCAGTGCGACCGTGAACGGCTGAAAGAGATGCTCCTTGATCCAGTGGTGAAAGAGAAATCCGACGATGGCAGCGGGGAGAAAGGCGATGGCCAGGTTGATCACGAGTCCACGGGTCCCGCCCGACCGGCGCCAGCCGGTCAGCACCTGGATGAACCTGGCGCGATAGAGCCAGACGATAGCCAGGATCGCCCCCAGCTGAATGAAGATTTCAAAGGTGGCGGCCCGATCCCCGGTGAAATCAAGCCAGTCACTGGCGATGATGAGATGTCCGGTCGAGGAGACCGGGATGAATTCGGTAATCCCTTCAACCAGTCCGAGGATTACCGCTTTGATGAGATCTGGCATCAGGGCACCGGGAAGGGCGGATTATCTGGCACGGCGCATGACGTGCGGGCAATGTGGAAGGCAAGGCATCGGACACCCGGATCAATCGACAACACCCACTCTGCACTGTGCGCTATGCACCAATTTAGCTGTCCAGCACTTCCTCGTAGAGCGACTCATACATTGGGACAATGATATCCGCGGAATAGGTGCGCGCCTTGGCGATGGCGGCCTCCGACATCCGGCGATGCGCGTCGGGGTTACGCAGTAATTCGATGGCGCGCCGCCCCATTGCTTCGACCGACCCCACCGGCTCCAGGATTCCGGAGATCGCGTCATCGATGACCTCCGGTAATCCACCTGCGCGACTCGCCACCACGGGAGCCCCGCAGGCCATGGCCTCGAGTGCGGCGAGCCCGAAGGACTCGGTCTGCGAGGGGAGAAGAAAGAGATCACTCACCTGGAGCAGGTTCGCCACCTTGTCGATGCGCCCGAGGAAGCGCACGTCATCGCCGACTTCCAGGTCGCGGCACTCCTTTTCGGCGTCCTCCCGCTCCGGACCATCCCCGATCATGAGCAAGGTCGCCGGCATCGCGCGTCGAATCCGCGCGAAGACGCGAATCACGTCCTTCACCCGCTTCACTTCGCGGAAGTTGGACACGTGGGTGATGACCTTGTGCCCCTCGGGTGCCACACTGTGCCGGCAGTCATTGTCGATCGAGGCCGGGAGCGGAGAGTACTCCTCCAGGTTTACAAAATTCGGGATCACCCGAAGGTCACAGGTGGTACAGCCGAAGGCGCGGTAGGTCTCGTCCTTGAGGTAGTTGGATACCGCGCTGACCCGGTCAGACCGCTCGATCGAGAACTTGGTGATCGCGTAAAAGTTCTGCTCCTGCCCGACCAGGGTGATGTCGGTTCCGTGGAGCGTCGTAATCACCTTGAGCGGCAGCTCGCCTTCCAGCATCTCGCGGGCGAGATACGCCGTGGTCGCATGGGGAATGGCATAGTGGACGTGGAGCACATCCAGCCGCTCGCGCAACGCGACCTCATGCTGTTTTGATGCCAGCGCCAGGGTGTAGGGGAAGTGATCGAAAAGCGGATACCGTCCCATCCGCGTGTCGACCTCGTGAAAGAATACCCGCTCCGAATACCCGCGCAGGCGAAAGGGGGAGGCATAGGTAATGAAATGCACATAGTGGCCCCGGCGGGCCAGGGCGAGTCCCAGCTCGGTCGCGACCGCGCCACTTCCACCATAGGTTGGATAGCAGGTAATCCCAATCTTCATTGCGTCGCGCCTTGAATGATCTGGTCTCGTTAATCGCGGATCGCCTGGCGATTCCGCCAGAGGATAGTGACGCCTCGCGGCAAAGTCCATTGCGAGCCACATGGTGTGCGATTGGGCTATGGCGAGTAGCAGATGCGCGCGCGCCACCCTCAATCGGCGTCCTGGGTGCCTGTCAGGGTCGGCTTCTTCCATCTAATCCCCACCGGCCCCTCGCCTATGCTGTGCCGCGCCCTGGCTCACCATCTCAGCTTGCGGTTTTCCGATCAGCCCATGCCCGTGCGATTTCAGCCGCAATGATCTCGGGGCCGCGCGTCGCGTCCAGCGTCAATACCCGCCCGGGAAGCTGGTGACGAAACCAGGTTTCCTGGCGCTTGGCATATTGACGAGTGCTGGTTGCGATTGTTTCTGCGACCTGCTCACGGGGGATTTTCCCGTGGAGATACTGCACCGCTTCTCTCATGCCGATCGAGTCGAGCCCCGGCGCATTTTCCGACAGGCCTTCCGCCAGCACGGCGGCCACCTCTTCGATCAGGCCGCGCTGCACCATATCAAGGGATCGACGCAGGATTCGCTGGTGGAGCACCGGCCGTGGTACCGTCAGCACGACCCACCACGCCTTCACCGCTCCTCCGGTCCGCGCCGCCTGCTGCCAGTAGGAAAGCGCTCGCCCCGTGAGGATGGCGACTTCGATCGCTCGCTGAGCCCGTTGCCGTCCGCCGCCGCGAAACCCCGGGTCGAGACGGCCGGCCCAACGCACTAACTCACTATCCTCGAGCTCACCGGTCCATTCCTGGAGCTCCGCACGACGACTCGGGTCGAGTGACGGCTCGGCAAACAACCCTTCGGTAAGCGCGCGGATATAGAGTCCCGTCCCACCGACCACGACCGGCGTGTGTTTCCGCGAACGCACGTCGCGGATCCAGAGGGCCGCGTCACGGGCGAAGCGGCCAGCGCTGTATCGCTCACCCGGACGGATCACATCGATCCCGTGGTGCGGCAGCCGGGCGCGTTCTTTCCGGGTTGGTTTGGCGGTGCCGATGTCGAGATTGCGGTAGATCTGCCGACTATCAGCGGAGATCACTTCCATCGGCCAGAGCGCGGAAAGGGCCAGGGCGACGGCCGTCTTCCCCACGGCGGTCGGTCCGCAGATCACGGGAACCAGCTTCGACTGGGCCGTTCCACCCGTCTCACTCAAACGGCATCCTTGGGTTACCGGTGAATCGACGGAAGCGATACGCGGATGGCATACGGCAATGTAAGCCCGGCGACACGGTTCAAATCCGATTATATCGAAGGATGCCAGTTTACCTGTCGGCGGTCAGGCGGGCAACCCGACTCGAACCCCGACGATCCGCCGTCTCAGTGCCTCGCGATACGCCAGACGCGCCGGACCGAGCCAGACGGGCTACCGACGTCCGAACCGGCGTTCCAGCTCTTCCCGCGGGAGTTGAACCATGGTCGAGCGTCCATGCACATCGTGGGGCGGGAGTGAGCAGGCCATGAGCCGGAGAATCAGCTCGCGCATTTCCCGTTGATCCAGCTTGTCCCCGGACATCACGGCAGACCGGCAGGCGAATGTCGCCGCGAAACGTTCGAGCGGATTCGCCCAGCCACCGAACCGGCCGCGGGCGAGGTCGGCAATCATCTC
Source organism: Gemmatimonadota bacterium (assembly GCA_039931815.1). Lineage (GTDB taxonomy): Bacteria > Gemmatimonadota > Gemmatimonadetes > Gemmatimonadales > GWC2-71-9 > DASYPP01. The sequence goes on along the minus strand of JBDTRF010000043.1, from coordinate 1,907 downwards.
TTTGAAGCAGCGCGCGGCGTCAAACCGGGGATGAGGATTGGGCACCGATTGTATCATGACGGTACGACCACCAAACGCCGACACCTCGAAGCCAATCCGTTCGAGCGCCGGCTTGTGCTGCTCGACGACATCCTGCTCTTCGTCGGTGAGATCAAGCGTGAGCGGGAGCAGGAGGCGTTGAGCCGCCACCGGCGATCCGGTCAGCTGCGCCATCGCGGTCTCATAAATGACGCGCTCGTGGGCCGAATGCTGGTCCACAATGACCCAGGCCTGGGGGACTTCGTACACGATGTACGTGTCGAAGAGCTGCACAAGGTTTGGCAGCGGCGGTGGTACGAGCGGTTCGCTCGATTCCTCTTGATCGACAACGGACGGCGCGAAGAGATCGTGGGCGGACTGTGAATCAAGCGCGTGGCCAGCTTCGCTCGCCGGGTAGCTGGTCCATGCCGCCTGGGGGCCATCGCCTGGCGCGTTGCCCCAGTGCCCCAGTGGAGCGGCGGCGAAGAGGCCGCCCAGGGCATGTCGCACGGCCTCCTCTACCACCCGCTCGACGCCGATCCGATCGCGGAACCTTACCTCGAGCTTGGAGGGATGAACGTTGACATCAATCTCGCCCGCCGGCGCCTCGACCAGGAGAAGCACGGAAGGGCGGTCCCCCGGTGCGATGGCCGAGCGATACCCGGCCTCCGCCGCACGAACGAGGAATGGATCCCGAAAGGGCCTTCCATTGATGAACAGCTGGGTCCGGCGGCCGGTGGGCTGAGCATCGGCGGGCCGCTGGATGAAACCGGTCACGCGAAAACTGCCGGCCGCGTGATTGACCGGGACCAGTGTGCTGACCAGGTCGCGGCCCCAGACCCCGCTCAGGCGTTCGCTCAAATCCTGTCCGGCGGGAACCGACAGGCGCGAGCGGCCATCAAGCAGGAGGTCAAACCCTGCCTCCGGGTGGGCGAGAGCCAGCGTGGCCACTGCCTCGTAGGAAGCCCGGGATTCACTGGAAACGGATCGAAGGAATTTGCGTCGAGCGGGTGTATTGAAGAAGAGGGTTCGCACTGAGACCGTCGTGCCCCGTTGCCGAGCCGCGGCTTCGACCTTTTCCAGCCGACCGCCGAGCACCTCGAGTAACGTGGCCTCGCCCTCGCCCTCGGCGCTCGTCAGCACAAACCGGGAAACGGACGCGATCGATGGCAATGCTTCGCCGCGGAAACCGAACGTCTGAACGCCTACCAGGTCGGAGGCAACCTTGATCTTGCTGGTGGCGTGGCGATCGAGGGCCAGGACCGCATCTTCCCGTCCCATGCCCCATCCGTCATCGCTCACTTCGATCAGGGTCTTCCCGCCATTCTCCAATTCCACGCGCACGCGAGTCGCCCCCGCGTCCAGGGCATTCTCGACCAGCTCCTTGACCACCGAAGCCGGGCGCTCGACAACTTCACCGGCGGCGATCTGGTCCGCTACGGCGTCAGGGAGAATGGATATGCGACGAGTCATACCTGGAATCTAATCCGGAAAGGTAGAACCCCCTGGCCGGTGGCCGAGGCGCTCATAAGACTTGTGGCGAAAGCACGAAAGAGTGACCACGCGAAAACAACTTCCCACTCCCTGGAGTGCAGCTACTCTTCCAAATGCATTTCCATAAATAAATGCTCGAACCTGGATGACGTCTCTACGATTGGCCCCGCGGCAACGTCGCTCGTCAGCGTTTCGTGTTTGCTGTTTCGCGTTTTCGCGTCAAGTACCTGGAGTGACAGCCCAGGGTCGATTGAACCATGATGGTGGCGTGCGACCCGGCCAGGATTAGATGCGTTCGAGTACATCGAGTGGCAGCCACCCAATCTTCCCCGCACTATCTCTCACCATCGCCCAACCGCGCTCCTGCGAAATGACCCGAACCACGCTGCCCACCT
>JBDTRF010000042.1:0-16950 GCA_039931815.1 Gemmatimonadota bacterium | reverse complement strand
GTTCGAAGGCAGTTGCCCCAAGAAGGTTGGCTGCGCGCATCCGGCCGAATCGTTCCCGGGGACCGCTGAACTGGGCGTAGGCCTGAGCTGCCAGGGAATCACTCTGCTCGACGTCACCCAGCCGGGCGGCAGCATCACCCGCCAGAAGCTGGCACTCCGGATCGAGCTTGAGCGCGGAATCCTCCATCGCGACATAGCAATCGAGCGCATCACGATAGCGCCCCGACTGGACCAGGCCCTGAAGGTGAAGGCCCTGAATACTCCGGAGAATTGCTCGCTTCACGCGATCATCCACCCTCTGAGATCGGGTCGCTCACGATGTTAGTCACAAAGGCCTGGTATACATCCTCCCGCCACCAGTGGCGCGACTCCTCCATCCTTGCCACCGCTTCTTCCCGAGACATTGCGGCCCGGTAGCTTCGGGTCGTTGTCAGGGCATCATACACGTCCACAATACAGATGATCTGCGCCCCCAGCGGAATCTCCTCGCCCTTGAGGCGGTCAGGATAGCCGGTGCCATCGTAGCGTTCGTGGTGCCAGCGAATGATCGGCTTGATATCCCAGGGAAACTCCACGGCACTCAACAGCTCGAGACCCCATTCCGGGTGCTTCTGGACGATTTCGAATTCCTCGACCGTCAGCTTGCCGGGCTTGTTGAGGATTTCGTGGGGAACCCGGACCTTTCCCAGGTCGTGGAGATACGCACCGAGACGGATCGTGGTCTGCTCGCTCTCCTCAAGGCCAAGTGCGCTGGCGACCGCAATTCCATAGTTGGCCACCCGTTCGCAGTGACCGAAGGTATAACTGTCTGCCGATTCGATGGACTGACCCCAGTCCCGCACCACGGCGAGATAGGTTCCTTCAAGCTGTGCCACCTTGCCGCCCACATCAACCAGATCGACCCTCGCATTGAGTCGTCCAAAGAGCCGGTGCGCGGTATTGAGGAATCGGAGGGCATCCTGGTTCCTCCCCATGGCCTGGAACAGCAACGCGAGCTCCCGTGAGGCCTCAGCTTCACTGAGCACTGATCCACTCTCCACCGCCAGGCCGATCGCGTCGCGAAACCTCGACTCGGCGAGAGAGGTCCGCCCCGTCTCGCGGTACACCATGCCGAGCACCTTGTAGGCATCGGCCTTGTCGAGCCGGGCGTTAAGCCGGTCGAAGGTCTGCAGCGCGGCTTCGGCACTGTCCCGGGCCCGATCGAAATGCTGGCGCGCCAGGTGGACCTCGGAGTGATTCAGCAGACAGAGTCCCTGCAGGTGAGCATCTCCCAGAGCGCTTGCGATGGCGTGACTCTTCACGTAATAGCCGTCGGCCTCCTCCCACAGCGCTCGATCAGAACTGATCATGCCGAGGTTGTGATACGCCAGGGCACAGCCGCCCTCGTCACCCGCGTGGACGAATGCCGCAAGAGACTGCTGATAGAAATCTCGCGCCGCGGTCCAGTCGCCCTCGACATTGGCCAGGATACCGAGATTCTGGAGAATTCGCCCCCGCAATTCTTCGCGGGCGCTTCCCAGTTCCAGGGCTGCAAGGAACTTTTCCCGTGCCGATTCCATCTCTCCGGCCTCGAAGAAAAGCAGGGCCATGGTATTCATGGCTTCGGCGGCCAGCAGGGATTCGTTGATGGCGAGTGCTACCTGGTAGCTGCGCTGACAGAGATCTCGGGCGACCACTCGCTCGTTGCGGTGGTGTCGGAGGACGGCCAGGCGCCTCAGGGCCTCGGTGAGGACGATCCCGGCGTTTTCCTCTTCAGCCGACTCGATGGCCAGCTGGAATTCCCGAAACGCCTCGGCGTGCCGGCCACTGCGCTCGTGTTCGCGGGCGGTGGCCAGGATTTCAGAGGAACAGCGCTCCCTTGCGGGAGCGCTTGCATTCGTGAAAGAACCAGGATCCTGGACGATCACGGTGGGAGCTTACCAGGCGACGGCGTACCGCGAGAAATGCTCCACCGGTGCGCTGACCTTCTTGAACAGGATATTGTCGAGCGAGGGCAGCAAGCTGAGAATCCGCAGAAGATCGGTCGTGTAGGCAATCCGTTTCGGCAACAGCCGTCCCAGCAGCGAACAGTTGGCGTAGCTCAGGGTGAGCGTGGCAGGCCGACCCCGGGCGAACGTCAGACCTTCGGGAGCGAACTGAACCGAGTTGACGCTATCACGCGGAGCGATTGCCGTGATCGTGACGGTCTGGCTCAAGGCGCCCGGCGGGATATACAGCGAATGAGGGCCGACATTGATCGTGCCACCCGCGGCCCCGATGGCCTTGCTGGCCGACGCATAAGGAAGCGGCGAGCAGTACAGCAGCCCCGCCCCGATGCCGGTTCCGAGAAACCCGCCTGACAACTCCGGGCCGGCCGTGGGTGCCGTGGGCGGCGCCGTCAACGACTGATCGGTAGAACAGCTCAATCCCGCCATCAACACAGAGGCCAGAATCAAACTCGAGAGCAGACGGGAACGTTTCATTCGAGCACTCCGTGAAATGGTTGGCAGCATGCGACGATACCGCGGTCTTGGTCTCGACCGCCACCCCGGTTGCTGACATAGGGCGGACGCGGGTTTCTCACGGGAATGCATAGGGCAAGGCCGATACCACCAGAGTCCGGAAATGTCTATTTTTTTGACACATGATCAGGCAATGATCCGTAATTAATTATGAAGCAATTGTTTAGAGAATTTCACGAAAATGCTAGATGTAAATTATTTAGTCAGAAATCAGCGTGGTCCAGGTCACCCTGGCACCTTTTGGCCATGAGTGGCTGAGAAAAATGCGGGAGCATTGCAGCAACAGGTCGGGCCAAATCCGATTACTTTGGCGCACTGGAAACCCGATGTTCCGGCCTCCATCCATTTCTTCTTTCCCAGAGCCCATGGTTTACTCCAATCTTCTTTTCGACGTCAAAGACGGAATCGCCCGGATCACCGTCAACCGACCGGATAAGCTCAACGCGCTGAATGACGCGGTCATCTCCGACCTCGGCTTGGCGATCGGCCAGATCGAAACTGATCCGGCTATCAAGGGCGCGATCATCACCGGAAGCGGCACCAAGGCGTTTGTCGCGGGAGCGGATATCGCCGAGCTCTCGCAGCAGGGGCCGTTCGATGGGAAGGCTCGTGCGATGGTCGGGCAGGCGGTATTCCGCCGGATTGAACGGAGTGGAAAGCCCGTCATTGCGGCCGTCAATGGATTCGCCCTGGGAGGCGGGTGTGAACTGGCGATGGCCTGTCACATTCGGATCGCCTCCGAGTCGGCAAAATTCGGTCAGCCGGAGGCCAAGCTGGGGATCGCGCCAGGATATGGCGGAAGCGTCCGGCTTCCCCGCCTGGTTGGAAAGGGCCGGGCCCTGGAACTGCTGCTCACCGGTCAGATGATTGATGCCCAGGAAGCGTGGCGTATCGGGCTGGTCAATCGCGTGGTCCCGGCGGACACCCTGCTGGATGAATCAGAAAAACTCCTTCGTACCATGCTGGAAAATGGCCCACTCGCCCTCCGCGTCTGTATCGAAGCGGTCGACTCAGCGCTGGAGACGACCCTGGACGAAGGACTGCTCCTCGAGGCCAATTACTTCGGACTTCTCGCCTCTACCCAGGACATGCGAGAAGGAATGGCGGCGTTTCTTGAGAAGCGAAAGGCCAATTTCACCGGAAGGTAGAAGCGCGGCCCGGGTGGGATGCGAGACGTGCGACTGGAGCCGTCCTGTTCGTTTTAGGGAAGAGCTGTGTCATCAAACGTCCGGGAAACTCCATGAATTCAGGTCGAAACGGCTGGATCAGTGGCGCCACGACTGGGACGCTGGCGGTCCTTCTGCTCTGCGGGTGCTCCGAACGCGAGCGACCCACGTTCCCAACAGGAAGCGGCATCGGCGTGGGTCCGGAAGTCACGGTCACCGACCCGATCGCAGACACCACGCTCACCTCGGGCGCAACGCTGCTGATTGGCGGGACCGTGGTCGATGAAGAAGGCGTGGATACGGTTTTCTTCAGTACCGTTGGCACTCAGTCGGAGTTACCACCGCTCGGCGCGGGTGGCGCCACCCGGGTTCGGTTCTCCTTTCCCCTGGAAGTGACGGGCACCCCTGGCGACACGATCATTTTTATCGTCTACGGTGCAAACGTGAACCATGTTCGTGGCGACCTGGTCCGGCGGTTGATCGCGATCAGGTAGTGCGGAAGGCCCGAGTCGAACGGGACCAGGTTTGACGAGTTACTGGCGGAGGAGTCGGAGCTGGTCTCAGGGGTGCCAGCGTATCAGGGCGAATCGCCTTCCAGTCCAATGACCAGCGATAGCCGAATCGGTCGTTTCTGACAGCTGGCTCCAGCCGAGCCAGCTGCTTTCGTGTCCCCGGTGCCAGCACCAGGTCCATCGCCCGCGAACCGCATCCACGGCGGACGTTGATGCAGGCCTCGATGTGGATCGAGTCCACCCGAATGGAATCCTTCGTCGGATTGCGGACCCAGAGTACCACGCCGGCCCGGCCCGGAAGAAAATCCTCCCAGGTGACGAGTGGAGAATCCTGAAAAGTCCCCACTGGCACAGGAATCATCAGGAGAAGAAGGGCCAACCGACGGGCTCCACCGGAACAATTGGCCCACGGTCTCATCATCAGCTTGCGGCCACTTCCTTCGCTCCACCTTCGAGGGCGTTGACCGGAGTGGGACGTCGCGCCGCGCGAAGCAGGCTCACGCTGGTGTAGACCACGATCACGACGACCAGCCACCGGATGACCGTGAGGGGAAGCGACTTGACGATATAGGCCGCGATCAGCACTGCGGGCACTCCGCCGAGCAGAAGGCCCAGCGTCGCACCGGGATGGTAACGCCGGGCCCTGATGAAGCGGGCACTGGCAATCGGCATCAGGAAGGCGCAGGAGCCCATCATGATGGGAAATGCCGCCGTCGGGTTCATCCCCAGCAGACTCACCAGAATCAGGCACGGACCATACAGCCCAATACCCAGGGTCATCAGGGTCCCGAGGATAAAGTTGCCGATGACACCGATCCAGAGCAGGCGGCCATGAAGGGCGAGCGCGTCACCTCCCGCGGGAATGAGCTTGAACTGGGCAAGCAGCATGAGTCCGGCGGCGGCAAGCAACGCCAGCCCCATGCCGATCTGGATGGCTCGACGGGGCCAGCGCGCGACAACACCGGCGCCAAGCCACGCCCCTGCGACCGCGGCGAGAATCATCAGGATCAGCGTACGGCTGTCCACCGGTACCAGCTGAGTAAAGATGAAGGCTTGAACGATGGTCGGCAGGGTGTGACCGGCGTTGAGGGTTCCCGGGATCACCTCATCCCGCACCAGGCGCCACTGGCGGAAGATCGCCGTGGTTGTCGCGAAGGACCCGATTCCGAGCGTATCAAAAAAGTTTGCGACAAATCCGGTCCCTGTCGTCGCGGCGGTCGGATTGACCTCATCCACGCCTCGGTGATCCGGGTTTCGATCCCGCGCGATCCCGAGCCAGAGCATTACAAGGTAGAGAACGGCAAAGGCTCCCAGGGCGAAGAGCAGGATGTCCTTGGCGTTCCATTCCTGAAGAGTCATGAGGACCATGAACCTGAAAGGGGACCGACTGGAGACCGGCGGGTCCCGTAATCTACGGCAGATATGCCCGTGGACGGGAGTGGCATGGTCGTCAAATCCCTCACCAGCCAACTCGATCGGCTCCGGGAGTCCTGCTATCTATCTTTCCCAGCGAAAGTTAGGCGACCTCGAACCCTCGATTTTCGGGTCCGTTCCGGCTAAATTGTATCGATGCTCTTTCCATTAAGGATCCGTTTTGCATCGGTCGGAACGGGCCTCCTTTTTCTGGCCTGTTCCGGACGGGATCGACTCACCTTTCCCACCTCGGATGACGGGCTGGGACCGGACGTGACGATCACTGATCCGAGCCAGGATACGACGGTGTCGGCCGGTCCAGCGGCACTCATCGCCGGTCGCGTGGTCGACTCTGATGGCATTGATACCGTCTATTTCGACGTGCAGGGCGGTCTCTCGAGCTTTCCGCCCCTCCTGGCGAATGGAGCAGACACGGTGACTTTTTCGCTTCCGGTGACGACCAACGGACTGGCCGGCAGCACAATCACCATCGCAATTTCGGCGGTAAACCTCGCGGCGATTCACGGCGATACCGTTTCTCGCCAGGTCACTGTGCAGTAGTGCGGCTGGAGCGGCTGGTCGCACGCGGCTTTCGCAACCTTCTCGACACCGAACTGGTCTTTCCGCCGACGGGAGTTGCCCTGCTCGGAGCGAATGGCCAGGGCAAGACGAACCTGCTGGAAGCCATTTATTACCCCGTGTTCTTCCGCTCCTTTCACGGCGCGCTGGACCAGGAGCTGGTAAAGTTCGGTGGGCCCGGCTTTCGACTCGAGGGCGACGTCGGTGCCACGAGCGGTCGGCACCAGATTGCCATCCGTTTCCTCGCCGCCGGGAAGAAGAAGCAGATCGAGCTGGATGGCAGCCCGGCCCCCCGACTGGCCGAGCACGTGGGCCGGTGGCTCGCGGTGGCGTTTCTTCCGCAGGATCTCAGCCTTGCCGCCGGCCCGGCGACCGAGCGCCGGCGCTATCTCGACCGAATGCTGGCGATTGCGGACCGGAAGTATTTTGTCGCCCTGGCTCACTATCGGGCCGCCCTGGCACAACGGAATGCCGCGCTTCGCCAGGGAAGGATGGACCTGGCCCATGCCTTTGATTCGATCCTTGCCGAAGCGGGAGCACGGGTCCTGGTCCATCGGGTGCGCTGGGCGGATGAAGCAACGACGGCGCTGGCGGCAGAGCTGGATGCCCTGGGCGAACCGGCCCCGGTCGTGGTCACCTACGCCGGCAATCGCGACCTCACCGATGCGAGCGCATGGCCGGCCGCTCTCCTGGCCGGAGAGAATCGGGACCGGCAGCGCGGCAACACCGGTATTGGTCCCCACCGGGATGACATCCGGATTGGTCTCGGCGGTCATGGTGTGCGGGAGTTCGGATCAACCGGCCAGCAGCGCACGGTCGCCATCGCGCTCAAGTTTCTCGAACTGTCCACCCTCGAGCGGGCCAGGCAGGCACCCCCAGCGCTCCTGCTGGATGATGTGTTCGCCGAACTCGACCGCGAGCGACAGGAACGGCTGGCCACCCGGCTCTCCCGCGCGGGAGAGCGGCAGGTGTTTCTCAGCTCGCCTCGGGCGGACGAGTTGCCACCGAACCTTGAGTTACCGGTGTGGAGCGTCAGCGCGGGACAGGTTCTTCCGGCCTGAGGAGTCATGATGGCAGATAACGCCAGTGATCGATTGGAAAAGGCGACCGCGTGGCTCAGAGAACAACGCGCCACGGTCAAGAAGGGCCGACTCGCGACCGCGGGTGAGGCGGTGGACAAATTCCTCGCCCGCGCCGGCATTTCCAAGCGGGTGGCACAAGCGGGCATCGTAGCGGACTGGGATACCCTGGTCGGACCGCAGATTGCCGCGGTGACTCAGGCGGAGTCGGTCACGGCTGATGGCGTGCTGCGAGTCCTGGTGACTACGGCGGCATGGGCCAATGAATTGAGCCTGATGACTCCACGGATCATGGCCCGGCTCAACGCGGGCAGAAGTGGTCGAATCAAGGAGATTCGGTGGGTCGCCTCGGGCCGAAAATAAATGCCGGTCAGCCGGTAAAGACACGAGGGAGCGCAGTTACCGGAATGTTCGCCAGCGGATGCAGTTCATTCCGGACCGGGGCCAGCCTATTCCATCGCGGTACGTCGTAAGCGACGGGCCAGGATTCGGGAACACCTTGCAGGCAGAGCAAAGACCTCACACAACAAGCGGAGACAATGGCCAAGACCGAACAGAGTGGTAACGGAGACTACGACGCGGAGTCGATCCAGGTCCTGAAAGGGCTGGAGGCGGTCCGGAAACGACCCGGGATGTACATCGGGTCCACCAGCGAAAACGGGTTACATCACCTCGTGTACGAGGTCGTCGACAATTCGATCGACGAAGCGCTGGCCGGATACTGCGACACGATCGGTGTCATCATCCACAAGGACAACTCGATCACGGTCTCGGACAACGGTCGTGGCATTCCGGTTGATATTCATCCGACCGAAAAAATCCCTGGGGTCGAACTGGCGCTGACGGTGCTCCACGCGGGCGGCAAGTTCGACAAGTCGAGTTACAAGGTGTCGGGCGGCCTTCACGGCGTCGGCGTGTCGGTGGTCAATGCGCTGTCCGAGCGACTCGAGGTGCTGGTGGACCGGGACGGCAGCCGTCACCATATGGCGTTCGAGCGGGGAGCGACCGTCGCCAAGCTGTCGAACAAGGGCAAGGCGAAGGGGACCGGCACGACGGTGCGATTCAAGCCGGATCCGCTGATCTTCACGGTGCTGGAGTACGACTACGCCACCCTGGCGGATCGCCTGCGGCAACTGGCGTTTCTCAATCGGGGCGTCACCATCACCCTCAAGGACGAGCGGAAGGAACCGCCCAAGGAAGAAACGTTCTTCGCGAAAGGCGGATTGATCCAGTTCGTCGAATGGCTCAATCGAAACAAGAAGGTCGTCCACCCCAAGCCCATCGCCTTCAGCACTACCAAGGACGACGTCGAGGTCGACATCGCGCTGCAATACGAGGATGGGTACAACGAGAACATTTTCACCTTCGTGAACAACATCAACACGCACGAAGGCGGCACCCACCTCACCGGTCTCAAGTCGGCGTTGACCCGGACGATCAACGACGTCGCCAAGAAACGCGACTTCCTCAAGAAGGAAGGATTCACCCTGAGCGGCGAGGACGCGCGGGAAGGTCTCACCTGCGTTCTGCACGTCAAGGTGAAGGAACCACAGTTCGAGGGCCAGACCAAGACCAAGCTGGGCAATAGCGAGGTCGAAGGCATCGTGAAGCAGGTCGTCAATGAGCACCTGGGCAATTTTCTCGAGGAATATCCCCCGGTCGCGCGCGCTATTATTGAGAAGGCGGTCAGCGCCGCCCGAGCCCGGGAAGCCGCCAGAAAGGCCCGGGACCTGGTCCGGAAGAAATCGGGCCTGGAAAGCGGCGTCCTCCCCGGGAAACTGGCGGACTGCTCCATTGACGATCCGGCACTCTCTGAGCTCTATCTCGTCGAAGGCGACTCGGCTGGTGGCAGTGCCAAGCAGGGTCGCGATCGAAACTTCCAGGCCATTCTGCCCCTCCGGGGCAAGATCCTCAACGTCGAGCGGGCCCGGATCGACAAGATCCTGGGCAACGAGGAAATCCGGGCGATCATCACTGCCCTGGGCACCGGGGTCAAGGATGACCTGAAGCTCGAAGATGCCCGGTATCACAAGATCATCATCATGACCGACGCCGACGTCGACGGCGCGCACATCCGGACTCTGCTGCTCACGCTTTTCTTCCGGCAGATGTATCAGCTGATCGAAGCCGGGTATATCTACATCGCCCAGCCCCCGCTGTACCGGGTAGCCAAGGGGAAAGAGGAGTTTTACGCCTATACCGAGGTCGAGCGCGACAGCTATGTCAAACGCCTCGGCAACGGCGAGGGCAAGGGCTCGGTGAACATTCAACGCTACAAGGGTCTCGGCGAGATGAACCCGGACCAGTTGTGGAACACCACGATGGACCCCTCCAAACGAACGATCCTCCGCGTCACCATGGATCTCGCCGTCGACGCGGCCAAGCTGTTCGAAGAGCTCATGGGGGACGAGGTTGAGCCCCGCCGACTGTTCATTGAAAAGAACGCAAAGTACGTGAGCAATCTCGACGTGTAGGGCCCGATCCCGTTGCCTGGCGGCTCTCCATCCAAGGCCCGGTGCATGTGCACCGGGCCTTGTGGTTTCCCGTCCGGCGGATATAGTCGAACGACAGGGATATCGTGAGGGTCGACCCTTCTGATGCCGTTCAACCGCCCTGAGGCCTGCCCCCTGGCTCATCTCTTCGCTCGGCGCAGGACCACGACCGCAATGGGGCGGCCGACCATGTCATCAAGGTTATCGCCATGTTGCCAGCGATCGAGCCCTTCACCGCGACGCCCTGCGCTCTTGCGTCCTGTCGGCTGCGCCGCTTTTTGACGAGCGCCCGATGAGTCCCCGCATTGTCCTGGTGGAAGACAACGCGGTCGATGCCGACCTCATTTCCAGCTCCCTCCAGCGCGCGATTCCTGATCTCGAGATGCGCCGGGTGGATACCGAGGACGCGTTTCGCACGGCACTCGACGAATTCAATCCCGACCTGATTGTTTCGGATCATCAGCTTCCCCAATTCTCTGGACGCCAGGCACTGGCATTGACCCGCGAGCAGCGGCCACGCTGCCCCTTTCTCCTCGTCACCGGTTCGCTGGACGAAGAGACCGCGGTCGAGTACATGAAAGGCGGCGCGACCGACTACATCCTCAAGGATCGCACCGGACGACTCGGCGCGGCCGTACTCGGCGCCCTGCAGCAGGCACAACAGCGCAAGGCCTTCGACCTGCAGCAGATGATGCTCCAGAAAGTGCTGGACACCGATCCCAGCCTCATTTTTGTCAAAGACTTCGATGGGCGTTTCGTCCTGGTCAACCAGGCGGTGGCCGACATCTACCATTGTCCGGTCCGCACACTCGTAGGAAAAACCGACGCCGACTTCAGTCAGAACCCGGAAGAGGTCGAGCGGTTTCTGAGGGATGACCAGGAAGTGATGGTGAGCCAGCAGCCGAAGCTGATCGCCGAAGAACCGGTGACCGACCCAAGCACCGGACTCACCCGCTGGTTCCAGACCATCAAGGTACCGCTCACCCTGCCCGGGAATGAACGGCAGATGATGCTCGGCGTGGGCACCGACATCACGCTTCGGCGGCAACTTGAGGACCAGCTCCGGCAGTCGCAGAAGATGGAGGCGGTGGGACGACTGGCCGGGGGAATCGCTCATGATTTCAACAATATGCTGACGGCAATCATGGGCTACTCCCAGATCCTGCTGACCGAACTCCCGGTCGAGAATCCGCAGCGAGTGGACCTCGAGGAGATCGTGCGATCCGCCGAACGCGCCGCGGCGTTGACGCGCCAGCTCCTGGCCTTCAGCCGCCGGCAGATCCTGCAGCCTCAGAATCTCAACCTCAACGACCTCGTCGAAAATCTCGACCGATTTCTTCGCCGACTGATCGGTGAGGACATCGACCTCAAGCTGGGGTTGACCCCCGCGCTCGGGCCGGTGTTCGCCGATGCGGGACAGATCGAGCAGGTGGTAATGAATCTCGCGGTCAACGCTCGTGACGCCATGCCGGTCGGGGGGAAGCTCACGATCGAGACGGCGAACATCGACCTGGATGACATCTACTCCCAGGAGCATCTCGGCGTCGCGCCCGGACCCTATGTCATGATCGCCGTCAGCGACACCGGGGTGGGCATGACCGATACTACCAAGGCCCAGATCTTCGAGCCATTTTTCACTACCAAGCCTCCGGGAAAGGGCACCGGCCTCGGCCTGTCCACCGTGTACGGTATCGTCAAACAGAGCGGCGGGAACATCTGGATTTACAGCGAGCCCGGCCGAGGCACCACCTTCAAGATCTACCTGCCTCGGGCCGCCCAGACGGCGGAACAGTTGCGCACGCGTCCCGCGATGGCGGCCGTGATCGGAGGCTCGGAGACCATTCTCATTGCCGAAGATGAGAATGCGGTTCGCGCGCTGGCGGCAAAGGCTCTCCGGCGACAGGGTTACACGGTGCTCGAGGCCGCCCGGGGCGCCGAGGCCATGGCGCTCGCCGAGGAACATTCGAAGATCGACCTGTTGCTCACCGACGTCGTTATGCCGGAGTATTCCGGATCAGAGCTGGCTCGTCAACTGCTGAAACTGCGTCCCGCTATCCGGGTTCTCTTCATGTCGGGGTACACCGACGAAGCTGTTATCCATCATGGAGTTCTGACATCGAACTTCGCGTTCCTGCAGAAGCCATTCACCCCGGACATCCTTGCGCGGAAAGTGCGAGTCGTTCTGGACACCTGACTCCCGGCGCCCCCCGGTACGCATCCCATAGCGGCCCGCACAAAACCGAGTATTCTTGACGTACCCACTCAAGCGATTCGAGCGCGACGCACACCGTACAGGACGGTGTTGGCCAGTGAAACTGGTTGACCCATGTTACGGATGGCCGGTACGCAACGAATGGGTGGAAACGAATGCTATGGATCTCTACACTTTCAGTCTGATGCTGGGCGGTGCCGGATTGGCCGCAATGGCGTTCAATAGCCTGGGACATCACGCCGGATCCGCGTCGGGACATGCCGGCCATGGTCATGCCACCGGGCATACCGATCACGGCCCTGCGGGCTCCTCCCACGGCCATTCCAGCGAGGACCACGGAAACCATACCACCGGATCGGCCCATCACGCGACGCACAGCGCGTCGCGCGCTGCGCTTGCCCTGCTCTCCCCCCGCATCCTCTTCAGCATTCTCCTCGGCCTGGGGCTGACGGGTTCCATCGCGCGGAGCCTGCTCGGTGGCATCCCCCTCCTCGCGGTCGCGCTCGGTGGAGGAATTGTCTTCGAGCGACTGGTGATCTCTCCGCTCTGGAATTTCCTGCTTCGCTTTGCGTCCCGGCCCGCGCTGACGCTGGAGAGTTGCGTGACCGACGATGCGACGGCGGTGACGACGTTCGATAAACGCGGACAGGGGCTGGTGGCGATCGAGGTCGATGGCCAGGTGGTCCAGGTCCTGGGGACGCTTCAATCCTCCGATCGCGAGGCCGGCCTGCGAGTCCGGGCCGGCGACCGCGTTCGCATTGAAGACGTGGATCCCCAGCGCAATCGCTGCACGGTGTCGGTGCCTTAGACGCTCCTTCCGCTGGCCCACCGAGAGAATCGGGTCGACGACCGTCGAGTCCAGGATTCTTCGCAAACAATTCTTCATCTGGAGTCACCTATGTCGGGCATTTCGGGGTGGTTGCTGATCGGCGGCGTGGTCGGCTTCGTCCTCGTCGTCATACCGCTCATCGTGGCGAGTTTCCTGAAAAGCGTCGAGGCCGGGACCATTCGCATGGTAAGCTGGCTTCACGGGGGAACCGTGATTTATCGCGGGCCCGGGAAATCCAAGGAAATCCCGCTGCTCACGACCGGGACGACGATTTCGAGCAAGGTGATCAACGTCGACTTGGACATTACGGATCAGACGGCGGACATCGACGATTCCGGCACGCCGCGACCGATCAAGGTCCGCATTCTGGCCAGTGCCATCGTGTCGGTAGGCGATACCGATACCCTGATCAAGACGGCGGCGAATCGATTCTTTTCCAAGAACGACGCCGATCAACTCAACACGCTTACCGACCTGCTCTCGAGCTCGGGCCGGCGGGCGATTAATCTCCTGACCCACGACCAGCTTTTTTCGGCCAAGGCGACGCCGGCGGCAAGCGCCCTGCTGCCTTCCACCCGCCCCACCATGTCACCGGTCAAGACCGTCGCCACCGTGCCGGTGGCGATGCAGCCCGGCGACATGAACGTGATCGAAGATGAAGACGATCCGCTCGCGGTGATCATCCGCAAAGCCTGCTCCCGTGAACTGACGGACCTCGGCCTGATTTTCAATTCGCTCAACATCAAGGTTGTGCAGTCCGAGGTAGCGGAAGCTCGTCGTCGACAGTCGGCGGCCGAGGCGCAGGCCAATGCGGAGATCGTGGCGGCCAACCAGGCCCGTCGAGCCAAGGAAGCGCAACTCGACGCCGAGCGCGCGATTTCTGACAAGCAGCGGGAACTGGAACAGACCAAAGCCGCCAACGCCGCGCTCATTGCGCAGGCTGAAGCGAAGCGGCAGGAGGCTGCGGGTCATCAGCGTGAAGCGGAACTCGATGCCACGCAGATTGCCCAGGCAAAGGCCGATGCAGCCCGGGTTCGGATCGAGGCGGAAGCGAGCGCCGATGCGGACGCCATCAAGATCCGGAAGCTGGCGGAAGCGACGGCGGAGAGTATCCAGAAGGTGAACCAGGCGATCCAGGCCGGCGGAGAGAGCTATTTCCGCTATCGCCAGATCGAGATGTTACCCCAGATTGCACCTGTCATCGCGAACGCACTGTCGGAAGCCCGGTTGGTCACCATCGCCGGCGGCGGCACGGGTGCCGCCGAAATCACGACCAATAACATCACCAGCGTCATCCAGACCGTGCTCGCCGCGCAACTGGTCGCTCGAGGCGGTATTCTGGACGCCGCGGCGGGGAACAATGGTGAAACGATTCCTCCGCTGCCACCGGTGCTTCCACGGCGCGGCAGCTGATCACCAGTTCCAGAACGATGTGACTTCCTTAGCACCGGCCGCATGGAATCCACCCGGGTTCCTGGCGGCCGGCGTGCTGGGCCTATGATGGAAGTGGCGGCGATTGCGCCAGGTCGAGAGGCAGTTCGCCGTCATCCGATCAACCCCGCTCCGGCTTCAAGACTGAATCCATGACCGCACGCTTTCCTCCCGGTCCTCCTCGAGGTTTTCCCGGTCAGCAACTCATTGCGATGCGTCGCAACCCACTGGCATATCTCCCACGGATCGCGCGCGAATACGGTGACCTGGTCCACCTGCGCTTCGGAAAGCAGGATATTTACCTGGTGAATGATCCCGAGGCGATCCGGGACATCCTCGTCACCAACAACAGGCAGTTCAAGAAGGGCAAAGGATTGGAAGGCGCAAAGAAGCTGCTGGGCGAGGGGCTGCTCACCAGTGAGGGAAGTTTTCACCTTCGGCAACGACGATTGGCCCAGCCGGCGTTTCATCGCGAGCGGGTGGCCGGGTATGTCGATGTCATGGTTGACTGCGCCGAGCGAACGAGCGCACGCTGGAAGGTCGGTGACGAGGTAGACATGGCCCATGAAATGTCTCGATTGACCCTGACCATTGTGGGCAAGACCCTGTTTGGCGCTGAAGTCGAGGAGGAGGCCGAAGAAATCGGCGAGGCCATCGCCTCGGCATTCGTACTATTCAATCATATGTGGTTTCCCTACGCCGACCTGATCGAGCGGTTGCCGTTCGGCCCCGGACGGCGGTTTCGAAATTCCCGGGCTCGCCTGGATCAGACCATCTATCGAATGATTGCCGGGCACCGGGCGGGCGGCACCGATCGTGGTGACCTGCTCTCCATGCTGATCATGGCGCGAGACGAGGAAGACCAGGGCGCCATGATGAGCGACGAGCAGATACGGGACGAGGCCATCACCATTTTCCTCGCCGGCCACGAAACCACGGCCCTGGCTCTCACCTGGACCTGGTATCTGCTGGCCCAGCATCCGGAGGTGGAAACCCGTCTCCGAGCCGAGCTCACCGGGGTTCTCAACGGACGTCGACCGACGATGTCGGACTGGCCCAGCCTTCCCTACACTGAGATGGTGCTGGCCGAGTCGATGCGATGTTACCCCCCCGTCTGGATCCTGGGCCGGCGGGCCCTGACCGATTACCCGATCGGGAAGTACACCATCGCCAGGGGATCCATTCTACTGATGAGCCAGTACGTCACCGGCCATGATGAACGATGGTATCCCGAGCCGGATCGGTTCGACCCCGATCGATGGACTCCGGAAGGGAGAGCCTCGCGTCCGAAATTCTCCTATTTCCCGTTTGGAGGCGGTACCCGGGTCTGCATCGGGGAAACCTTTGCCTGGATAGAGGCCGGGTTGGTGCTGGCGACATTGATGCAAACCTGGCGGCCAGGACTGGTGGCAGATCAGACCGTGGTTCCCAGACCCTCCATTACCCTTCGACCGCGGGACGGGATCAGGATGGTCCTGGAACGGGTGTCCTGAATTGTTTGTGTAAGGGTTTCGGGCCGAAATCCGCTGTTCGCGTCCAGCAGATGCGGGCTTTTGGTCCGTCGGTCCGGCGGGGGTATGGGAGGGAATCTGGAAAGTTGGCCCGGTTCGGTTTGCAACAACTTTCCAACCAAGCCCGTATCAGGTACTATCGTACGCTATACCGGATGTAAACCGGTACCTGGCCAGGTCCCGACAACGCCATCGCTCCCCGTGATTCCGGGAGATAAACCCTTATGAAAACATCGTTTCCGCGCATTCTGTTCACCATCGCCACGCTTGCCATGGCCGGGACCCCCCTCCGGGCCCAGACGGCGGCCGACAGCGTTCGTCTCCGGTATACCCCGGCCGACGTGCATTTCATGACCGGTATGATCGGGCACCATGCCCAGGCGATTCTGATTGCCGGCTGGGCACCGACCCACGGGGCCAGCCCGAGCATTGTGGCCCTGTGTGAGCGGATTGTAAGCGGTCAACACGATGAGATCGTGCTCATGCAGCGCTGGCTCCGGGACAGACATGAGGCCGTCCCGGCGGGGGATACCATGTCTGCCCGGATGGGCGGAATGGACCACTCCATGGCGGGGATGGACCATTCCGGCATGGATATGATGCCCGGCATGCTGTCCCCAGGGCAGCTGGCGGAGCTCGATAGTGCCCGAGGACCGGAGTTTGACCGACTGTTCCTCAAAGACATGATCCAGCACCACAACGGCGCGATAGTCATGGTGAACTCGCTCTTCGGATCCCAGGGTGCGGGAGAAGAAGAGGTCATCTTCCGGTTTGCCTCGGATGTCTACGCCGACCAGACGACCGAGATTGACCGCATGCAGAAGATGCTTGCGGGTATTCTTTTCCAGGGCCGCACTCAATGAAAACTTCGATATCTCCAGTCCGTTCACCCGTCCCCGCCCCCTCACAGGAAGCAGCTATGGAATCCGCAGCTCAAGCCCGCCGTTCGGGCGTTCGATCAACCGCCGCGACGTTTCGCAACCTGACACTCGCTCTTGGAGCATTGTCAATCGCCGGGTGCGCCTCATCGTCCTCGTCGGCGGGAAGCAGCAACATGGCGACCCCATCGGCGGGCGCCGGCAGCATGTCCACGACGCCCCCCAATCCCGATCCGCGTGTGGGTCTCCGGGCTGGATTGATGAATGCCGCCGAAGCGTCCTGGAATCTTCGGGTGGTTTCGAAGACGCAGCCGTCGGAGAAGTTCATGGGCGTCACCAATTCCGAC
>JBDTRF010000041.1:0-17225 GCA_039931815.1 Gemmatimonadota bacterium | reverse complement strand
CCAGCAGGGGGACAAGAATCACGGCGAACCTCAATCGAAAATTGAGTCGTGCCCGAAGGCATCGATCGAACCACCACCGCGGCGCGCAAAACGCGAACACCGCACCACACACCCAGGAAACGTGGCATCCATTTTTCCTGGCTGCTTTGCCTTCACTGAGACCATCATTCCACTCGAAAGGCGAGGAGGCGAGGAGCGGCGCCTTATGCAGTCACTCGACGTATCAGCACGAGACTCGTAAGACTCGGATCAATGGAAATAGTGCTGGCCCCATTACAGGCTGGGGATCAGTCGAGTCTTCGCGCGGGCTGCTCCGGGCGCTTACGCTGCTGATCGCGGGCGAAACGCCACGGCGAATATCACGAAGATGATTGCGGCGCCGATGGACGGCACCAGCCAGATCTGGTGCCAGTCGTGCACACCATCCGATACAAGGTGCGCCTCGACCACCCGTCCGGATATGATAGCACCAGCGAAATATCCCAGCCCATTGGTAACAAAGTTGAGAAATCCCTGCGCGGCGGCCCGAATCCGGGGGCCGGCCTGCTGATCGGTATAGATCTGGCCGCTGACAAAGAAGAAATCGTAGCACACGCCGTGGAGGATAATGCCCAGGTAGATCAACCACATTCCGCTGCCGGCGTTGCCGTTCCCGAACGCAAGGTAGCGCAACGACCAGGCGAGCATTCCCGCCAGCATGATGAGTTTGATGCCGAAGCGTCGAAGAAGAAACGGCAGGGCCAGCATGAAGGCGATCTCCGACATCTGGCCGAAGGTCTGGATGAACGCCGGGTCAGGCGCCTTGATCTCGTTCAGGAAGGCGTTGGCGAAACTATAGTAGAACTGGAGTGGCACGCAGAGCAGGAATGATCCCACCACGAAAATAAGGAACGAACGGTCCCGAAGAAGCTGCAGCGCATCGAGCCCCAGCGCATCGCGAACGCTGAACGGCACATCGGACGATTTGGGCGGTGTGTGCGGAAGGACCAGCGAAAAGATCCCCATCAGGATCGAGGCACCCGCCGCCAGTCGCATCGGTGTGGCTTGCGCGTCGGCATGCAGGACCTTGCCGACCAGGATCCCCGCGACGATCCAGCCGATCGTGCCCAGCACCCGGATCAGAGGGAAATCCCTGGCCGCATCCTCGACATGATGAAACGCGATGGAGTTGCTGAGCGACAGCGTGGGCATGTAACAGAGAGCATAGAGGATCAGGATCGGATAGAACGTGCCGAACGTCGTCCGGGTCGAGAGGTACCACATCGCGACGCCGCCAGCGAGATGCAGCACGGCCAGCAGCTTTTCGGACGAGAAGAAGCGATCGGCCACGATGCCAATGAAGAAAGGCGAAACCAGGGCCGCGATGGCCGTGGCCCCATAGGCCAGTCCTACCTGCTGCCCGGTGAACTTGAGCGTCTCCAGGAGATACGTCCCCATGGTCACAAACCATACGCCCCAGATGAAATACTGGAGGAACATCATGGTCGAGAGTTTGATGCGATTGCTGCTCATGGAAGAACCCGGATCTTGATGTTTCGGTAGGAAACCTGGTCGCCGTGGTCCTGCAGCGCGATAAATCCCTTCGTCGCCCGGCCGTATCCGGGCCATTCATGAAACTTGCTCGCCTTTACTTTCGCCTCCCAGTCGGGGCTGCCCAGCTCGTAGGTCGCCAGTTTGACCCCGTTGAGCCAGTGCTCAACGTGATTTCCGCGGACAACCACCCGGGCTGCATTCCACTGCCCCGCCGGCTTGACGACGCCTCGTTCCGCCGGGTACAGTCCGTAAACCGCACCAGCGGACGTGAGCGGGGAGTGACCGTCGGCATGGACCGCATCGTCCAGCACCTGCATCTCGGGGCCGCTCTCGTAGCTCGCGTCGGCGGCCTCGGTTACGCGGTACATGATACCGCTATTGCCGCCGGTCGAGATCTTCCATTCCAGGCTCAACTCGAAGCTGGCGAACTCGTCCCGGGTGACGATGTCTCCCGCCTCCGAAGCCCGTGTCAGCGTGCCATCGATGACCTTCCAGCCTTCCGGCATGGTGGTCTTCCGGTAGCCGCGCCATCCGTCAGTCGACCGGCCATCGAATAGCAGCCGCCAGCCGCCAGTCTTTTCAGCCGGAGTCAGGCTGTTCATGCGCGCGCTTCCCATCGAAGGGGCACACCCCTGGGCCGGCACCGGTGTGGGCAGGCCCGTCCACGCCAGAAAGATGAATCCGGCGGGAATGATCCGAAGTGGAAACATGGTTAATCCTTGCGTGCCATGGGTCGATGGCGCCGAGCCAACATGGCTGACCCGGGGTGAGCCCGGTCACGGTGTGAAGACGTGAACGGTCCAACAATAGAGCGTTCATGGCCGGCGCGAAAGAGCGCTTCCCCGCGTGCCCGACCTTTCGTCATTTGCCTTAACCCCGAGATTGCCACCATGCCTGATCCGAACAAACCCAAGGCCGATTTTTCCGATGTGGAGTCCGGCTCGAGTTCCACGGCTCCGAGTGCGCCGACGGCGACCCGCACCTACACGGTGGAAAAGGGCGACAGCCTCTCCAAAATCGCCAAACACACGCTGGGCGACGCCAAGCACTGGAAACGAATCTTTGAAGCCAATCGTGGTATCATCAGCAACCCTGACCTGATCTACCCGGGGCAGGTGCTCACTATTCCATCCGAGTAGACCGTCGGGATCTCCTCTCCCACGACGCTCAGATTTCGCCCTCAATTCCATCCTGGAGACCAGCCGATGAATGCCCAGATTCGCCCGTGGTTCGCCGCGCTCGCCGTCACCGTCATCGTGGGCGGCGGGTGTAAGAAGAAAGAACCCCCTCCGCCTGCGGTTGACACGACGGCCATGGCGCCCGCTCCCGCACCAGTCCAGGTGACCAGCCTGGATATCGGCAAGTCGATTGGCAGCGACATGAAGGTGACCACCCAGACCACCGAGTTTGGAACCCGGGACACGATCTACGCCGCGGTCGCAACCAGTGGCACCGGCACCGGGAATCTCGCGGCCCGGTGGACCTTTCAGGATGGCCAGGTGGTTGATTCCTCCTCGCGGAGTATCGCCCCGACCGGCGATGCGATCACCGAGTTCCACATCTCCAAGCCCAGCCGCTGGCCGGCCGGGAGCTATTCCATAGAAATCCTGTTAAATGGTCAGAGCGTGCAGAAGAAGGATTTCACCGTCAAGTAAGCTCTTTCCTGACGGGCGGCGGGCGCTCTCCTCTCCGGAGATCGCCCGTTGTCGCGCCGCGCATCTACAGGATATCGATCGGCCGCCCGGTCTCAAAGAAGGCCGTCAGATTTTCCACCGCCCGCATTCCCATGGCCACGCGGGTTGATTCCGTCGCGCTCCCGAGATGGGGGAGGAGCACGACATTCTGGCGATGAAGGAGTCCGGCAGGAACCAACGGCTCGCGGTCGTAGACATCGAGCGCTGCCCCGGCGATGCGGCCCGCGTCGAGCGCGACGATGAGAGCTGCCTCATCGACGATATCACCCCGGGCCGTATTGATCAGGAAGGCCGAGCACTTCATCCGGTCCAGCGCCGCAGCATTGATCAGGTGCCGGGTCTCCGGCGTCGCCCGGCAATGAAGAGAGACATAATCGGACTGGGACAGGAGCGACCCAAGCGCGTCGAGCTGAGTGATGCCGGATGCCGCGGCGGTGGCATTGTCGACCGGGTGCGGGGTATAGCTCACGACTCGCATCCCGAATCCGCGATGCGCCCGCCGGGCAACGGCCTGCCCGATGCGACCCAAGCCAACGATGCCCAATGTTCGGCCGGATACGTCAGCGCCCATCAAATGCGTTGGCCGCCACCCGTTCCACGCACCCGCTCGCACCTCGCGCTCGCCTTCGCCAAGGCGTCGGGCCACCATCAACAGGAGCGCCATGGCAAGGTCCGCCGTGGCCTCGGTCAGCACCCCCGGGGTGTTGGTGACTACAAGGCCTCGCTGGTGGGCAGCCTTGAGGTCGATGTGGTTATAGCCGACACCAAAATTTGCCAATATCCTCGCTCGGAGCGGACGGACCCCAAGCACTTCGCTGGACACAGGATCTGTTACGGTGCAGAGGAGTCCGTCCGCTTCCATTAGCGCATCCGCGAGATCCGATTCGGAAAATGCGCGATCCTCCCGATTGAGACGAGCGTCGAATCGAGCCTGCAATTCGCGCTCGACCGTGTCCGGTAACCGCCGCGTGACTACCACAACAGGTCGACTCATCGTGTCACCGTCCTGTTCTCCGGTCTGAGGGGCGCATCCTGTTGCCAAGGAGGATTGGTCCGAAGAACTTACCTGTCATGCCAGCATCCCCGCGCGCCATTCTGGAAACGCTGTACCACGCGGGCGTGCGCGCCGTCGATCCTGGAACGGCGGTAACCCGGACGCTGGCCAACCGACCCATCGCGGGTCCCTCGCGGGTCCACCTGCTGTCCATCGGCAAGGCCGCCGATCGGATGGCGGAGGCCGCGCTCAGGTTTCTCGCGGAACAAGGCGTGTCTCCGGCCGGCGGTCTGGTCGTGAGCGTGGAACCCGGCAACACCTCGGCTGCACTCCCCAGGATTTGTGGCGACCATCCGATACCCGGCCCAGGCTCCCTCGCGGCGGCCGCCACATTGAAGGCAGCAGCGGCCAACGTCGCCCCGGGTGACCAGGTGTGGGTCCTCCTGTCCGGCGGAACCAGCAGCCTGATCGCGGCACCAGTCGCGCACCTGGCTCCGACCGATGTAAGCCGCCTCTTCACCGACCTCCTCGGCTCCGGACTGGATATTCATCAGATGAACCTGATCCGGAAACGCTTCACGACCTGGGGCGCCGGCCGCCTCGCGTCTGCGCTCGCCGGAGCACAGGTATCGGTCCTCGCAATCTCCGATGTCCCGGGGAACAACCCCGCCTCCATCGGCTCCGGCCCGGTCAGTCCCGATCCGTCGACCGGCCGTGAGATCCGGGCCCTTCTCGAAACCCACCGCGTGTCGGCGCAACATCCCGGGCTTGGCATCTATCTTGACTCGGTCGTTGCCGGCCGCTTTCCTGAGACACCCAAGCCGGGCGACGCCGCGTTCGATCAGGTCGACTTCACCATTATCGCGGACAATCAAACCGCGATGAAAGGCGTCGCGTCGGAGGCCGCGAGGTTGAACATTCCATTTTCTCTGGAACCCGCGTTGACCGGGGACGTCCAGGACGCTGCGCAGGTCATCGTGGAACGGCTGGGATCCGCGATGTCAGGTCACCCTCACTGTATCATCTGGGGGGGCGAGACCACCGTCACCACTGGAGCGGACCACGGCTCAGGAGGCCGGTGTCAACAGCTTGCCCTGGTGGTCAGCGCCGCCCTGGCCGACCGAAAGATACCGGCGACGATCCTGGCGGCGGGAACCGACGGCCGCGATGGTCCGACCGACGCGGCCGGCGCCATCGTGGACCGGAATACCATCGGGCTCAGCCGATCAGGCGGGATCGATACGGAGGAATCCGTACGCCGCCATGACGCGTACACCGCCCTGCGGCCTGCCGGCGCTCTCTTTCATACCGGGCCGACCGGGACGAACGTAATGGACCTGGTGATCGGCTTGATTGTGCCGGATTGAACCGGCTCGCCCTGCGTTCCTCCGGGACCGATTCGACCGTTGCAAGACTCTCTTCCGACCTGCTGCGGTGAGGTTGAGTGGTGTGCTATGCCCTTCGGAGGCCAACGCGATTGGCGATAAACTTTATCCAATCATGTTGGGGCATCAGGTCTGTTACGGATGAATCTCCGCAACCGGACGATAGTCTTTCCCCAGGATGACGCTGACATCGACTCGGCGAAGCGTGTCGATCTCCTCGACCACGCGGCCCGTCCCGAGCGCCTTGGCCACCATCTCCGCCGCACGATGATCGCCTCGTCGAACA
This sequence comes from Gemmatimonadota bacterium, assembly GCA_039931815.1. Classification (GTDB taxonomy): domain Bacteria; phylum Gemmatimonadota; class Gemmatimonadetes; order Gemmatimonadales; family GWC2-71-9; genus DASYPP01. Next base: position 11,333 of record JBDTRF010000041.1, on the reverse strand, counting down.
ACGACCCTGGTGGAATCCGTGCTGTCAGTGCTTCCGAAAAAAACGACGTCGAGACCCTGCTCCCGGAGGAGACGGGTCACTGTCCGGGCCAATCCCTGGCGTGGGGTTCCATTCATCACCTCAATGACGACCCGGTTGTCAGCGGAAGGTATGGCATACGCGTGCCCGGGGACCTGGTCCCGGCGAAGGCGGGCAGCGAGCACGACACCGGCGACGACGAGAAGCGCGCCGCCCGCGATCAGGCCGATGCGCGTGATTCGCGAGAGCACAGCTTATTCCAGAAGCGATAGGTAGGTTCGGGGATGGGCCAGCCTTCCTTGACCAGGCGGGCAATACGCAGACGGGCAACTTCCCGGAGAACTCCGGTCAGGTCTTTGGGCAGACGTTCCGCAAGATCAGCACGTTTTTCCTGGTCGAACGTGCGGCCCGGTTCCAGGTAATCCGCGCAATACAGAATCCGGCCGACCATATCCCACTCGGCGAGTCCCACCGAGTGGTACCGCACGGCATCGAGGACGCCCCGATCGACTTCTCCCTCGCCCTTGGCTCGCGCGGCACTGGCGGGGCCATGCCGGAGCTCCACGGGTCCGGTGGACGAAGGCGCCCAACGCACCAGCTCTTCTTCACTGGCATCCCGCATGGCGTCGTGAAGCCAGGCTGCCCGCAGCCAGCGGTTACGCTCAGAATCCGGGACCCCCAATTCCTCCGCCCAATGCGAGATCAGTTCGGCAACTCGATGAACATGAGCGACCCGCTCGGGCGACATGATCGCCCATTCGGGAATGGTTGGTCGCAGCTCGGGAGATGATTGACGGGGTTTCCGCACGTCGCCAGGGCCGCTCAACGCCGGGCATCCATGCAGGGCCATACCCGCTGCGCCCTCGGGAGGGGGGCGAGGAAGCGCGATACCTGTACTTCACCACGGTGGGTCATCGGATTCCCTGGCCGAGAACGATGTTGTCGATGAGACGGGTGGCGCCCACCCGTACGGCCACGGCGATCACGGTGGTTGCTTCGACTCTTTCCACCGGCTCCATGCTCTCAGGATCAACGATGGCAATATACTCCACGACAATTTCAGGATAAACCCTGAACCCGACTTCCATCGCTTCCTTGAGACGTGCGCCGCGTCGTTCCCCCGCGAGCCACAATTCTGCGGCTGTGCGAAGTGACTGACTGAGGGCCAGCGCCTTTCGCCGATTCTCCGGATCGAGATAGGTATTTCTGCTGCTGAGCGCCAAGCCGTCCGGTTCGCGGACTGTGGGCACCAGCACGATCTCCACCGGCCAGTTCAGGTCCTTTACCATTCGCCGAATGAGCGTGGCCTGCTGGAAATCCTTCTGGCCGAACCCGACAACATCAGGCGTGACCAGGTTGAACAGCTTGGCAACCACGGTGAGGACACCGGTGAAATGACCGGGTCGTGAGGCCCCTTCCCATCGGCTGGCCGTGACCCCCGGAACCACCATGATCTCCGCGCCAGGCGGATACATCGTTTCCCGGGCGGGGACGAAAAGCGCATCCACGCCCCGGCCTTGAGCCAGCACCCGATCACGATCGAGGTCGCGAGGATACCTCGCGAGATCCTCGTCGGGTCCGAACTGGAGCGGGTTGACGAAGATACTCATCACCACGACGTCGGCGTGCGAGCGGACCACATCCACCAGCCTGAGGTGACCTTCGTGCAGAAACCCCATGGTTGGAACAAAACCAATCCGCTGGCCGGCTTCGCGACGGGCGCGAATCCAGGCTTTCAGTTCCTCGGGATGGTTCAGCTCAACCATGGACAGCTCGGCAGGATTTCGGCTCGGTGGGGTCGTATCACTCGAAGCTGTGCTCTTTGGAAGGATACGTCCCCCCCCGAACTTCGTCCCCGAATTCGCGCGCCGCCCGGCGAACCTCTTCCGCCATTCGGGAGTAGTTCTTGAGGAATTTCGGAGTAAAGGAATCGTTGAGGCCAAGCATGTCGGGCGTAACCAGGACCTGGCCATCACAACCGGCTCCGGCCCCGATGCCAATGGTCGGGATGGTCAACGCGGCACTGATCCGGGCCGAAAGCGCGGCCGGCACCAGTTCGAGCACCACCGCGCAGGCGCCAGCCGACTCTACAGCGCGAGCATCCTCCAGCATTCGGTCGGCTGCTTTCGGATCCCGTCCCTGTACCCGGTACCCGCCCAGCGCATGGACCGACTGCGGGGTCAGCCCGACGTGACCCATGACCGGGATTCCGATGTCCACCAGGGCCCGGATCGTGGAACCCATGTGGCTTCCGCCTTCCAGCTTGACGCCATGTGCGCCGGTTTCCTTCATGACCCTGCCGGCGTTTCGTATGGCCTCGGGTATGGAGACCTGGTAGGAGAGAAACGGGAGGTCAATGAACACCAGCGTTTCGCCGCTGCCGCGACAGACCGACCTGCCGTGATAGATCATCTGGTCCAGCGTCGCCGAGAGAGTCGTGTCCGCCCCGGCGAGCACCTGATTGACGGAGTCGCCCACCAGGAGAACGTCCACGCCCGCATCGGACAGGAGCCGGGCAAATAAAGCGTCGTACGCGGTGAGCACGACGATCTTTCTGCCTTCACGTTTCATCGTGATGAGATCAAGGATCGACTTCGGCCGCTTATCCGTCATGTCAGTTCCGTTCAAAGTCCAGCAGGCATTGAGGCAACCGCTCGGTGCAAATCTACACCTGAATCTGCCCTTCTCGCTCCGTCAGAAGTTTCTCAACCTCGGCAATTTCCCGTTTCCAGAATTCGCGATTGGCCAGTCCGGGATGGGGGATCCTGAGATCGGCCTCATCGAGAGTGCGATTGCCATATCGGACGATGTCGATATCGAGTGTTCGAGAACTCCAGCGGGCGGAGCGGTCACGGCCGGCAGCGCGTTCGATCGACCGGCAGGCCATCAACAGCGGGTGCGGCTCGAGATCCGTCGCGACCAGGATCATCTGGTTGAGATACCCCGGCTGGTCCATGCCCCCCAGCGGGGCGGTCTCTTCCACCGAAGAAACCGCGACGATATGCGTTCCTGGCAGTCGGCTAATCTCGGTTCGGGCAAAGGCGAGATACCCGGCGCGGTCGCCCAGGTTACTGCCGAGCGCGAGGTAGACCCGCTCTCGAGGCATGGCCATTCTATCCCTCGACCGCGAAAGTCTTGGCAATGTCCTGGAGATGACTGGCGACGAGACCGAGGTCGCGAATGGCCTGCTCCATCTCCGCATGTCCGGCCGTCGCCTGGGCCGCGCGCCCCGCCATGTCATTGGCTTCGACCAGCGTTCGCGAGGCGACCGACGCGATGGTTTCGATCTGTCCGCGGAGCTGGTCGAACGCCCGATGCTGGTTGGCCGCCGTGGAGGCGATTCGCCGACCGTGGGTTCCCGCTTCCCGGGTTGACTCGACGATATCGGTCAATGCCCGTGCCGCCGCCGCGCTGAGATCCTCCACCCCCATCACGACATGCTGCCCCCGCTTCATGAGCCCGGCCACACTCGCCACCTGGTTGGCAATGAGTTCGAGAAGCATGGCGGCCTCCCGGGATGCGCCGGCGCTCTGACCCGCCAGCTGCCGCACTTCATCGGCAACGACGGCGAAACCGAGTCCCTGTTTTCCCGCTCGGGCCGCTTCGATGGCGGCATTGAGCGCGATCAGGTTGGTCAGGTCGGCGATCTCCCGGATGGATCCAATGAACTCATTGATCCGGCCGGTGATCCGGCCCAGGTCATCGACCTGCTGGCTGCTTTCAGCTACCACGCCCTTGAGCTGGACCAGCCGCTGCACCGCATCGCCAATGGTGACCTGGCTGGTCACCGCAACCTTGCTGGCACTCTCCGCTGCTGCGACCGCCTGCGCCCCCTCGCTCGCCATATCGCCGACAGCGCGAGCGAGAGAGGTCGTGGTGTCGAGCCCGATTTTGACCACTTTCCCCTGCTCCGCCATGCCGTCGCGGATGGACTGCGATGCCGCGGCCACGATGAGCGTTGTCTGCCGCAGCATTTCGGCATGCCGCCCGAAGTTCTCCACCTGGCGGCCGATTCTCTCGACCGTCTCCACCAGGGGTTGCCGCAGGTCCGCGATATGGATCGCGGTCGCCAGCTGCCCCGCAAAGGCGACGACCGCTTCCATGTCCCGCGACCGGTATGCGTGGCGCTTGTGATGCTCCAGTTCCAGCGTCCCGATCGTCTCGTCACCCAGCTTGAGCGGCGTAATCAGGATGCTGCGGGCGTAGGGGTCAGGCGTGGAGATCCGGGGGTCCCGCAACGAGTCGTTGATAACCACCGGTTCCGAGGTTACCAGGACCTGGGTGCGCAGTGCGCTGGCATCGTACAACGGCTCCTGCCGCTTGTCGCGACCATACGCACCACGATACGCGAGCACCGCGCCCGCGCCGGTCACCCGATAGACCCGCATATCGCCCCAGTCCAGCAGCCGGTGCGCCAGCCGTTCCATCTCGGCGAAGGAATCCTGGAGACTCAGGTTCCCGGCAATCACCTTTTCCCGGACGTGGACCTTGTTCAGCTCTTCCGCACCAATCGCGTCTTCCAGGATCTTTTTTGTCAGCATTCCGATGACCCCGACCACCAGGAGCACCGTGAACCAGCCGAGGGTGGACAGGGTGGCCATCGCGCCGGCGATGACAAATACCGCCGTGACCGTCAGGAGATAGGTGAGGAGCTCGTAACGCAGGATGACCAGCTTCTCGTCGCTCTCGAGCTTGTTCCGGAAGAGCAGCGTGAAGTAGAACATGGAGCGAGACAGAAAGAAGTACATCGCCAGCAACGTGACGACGGCGGGGAGATAGTCCAGCGAGAGATGGGTCGGCTGGGTGACGGACAGGACGCCGACATAGAGGCCGAAGGCCGCCACGAACGCGATCACCTCGCGACCGGCGTTCACCATCGACGCGACGACACTCTTCCGGATCCACAGCAGGTCGGCGCTGAACACGCCGGCTCCCAGCGCGAAGGCCACGGCGCCAGGGCCTGCCACCGCGACGCCGAGCAGCGCGGGCACGCCAATCTGGGTGAGGTAGGCGTACTTGGTGAGGGATACCTGGCCGCCCCGGAGAATGATTACCATGCCGAGCAGCAGGACCGCGATCCGCGGGTGCTCAATCCAGGTAAGATCGAAGCTGACCGCGGCGAGAAAAACGATCAGTCCCACCGTCACCAGGAGGCGGGCGTACCACTCGAGGATGGACTGGATCTTCATGGCGAAAGCGCGGATCGCAGGGAACGAAGCAACGCGGTCGCCCCGTCAACACCATGGGTCGCCAGGCACTCAACAAGCGCGCTCCCTACCACCACCCCGTCCGCGAGGCCAGCCACGGTTGCGGCCTGCTCCGGCCTGGAAATACCGAAACCAACGGCGACGGAAAGTGCCGTGGCCGCGCGTACACGGGCGATGGAGGCGGCCAGGCCCGGGTCCAGTTGCCCGCTCGCTCCGGTCACCCCCAGCCGCGCGATGAGATAGAGAAAGCCGCGCGCATCCCTGGCCGTCTCCTCGAGTCGAGCCGTGCTGGTGGTGGGTGCCACCAATCGGATGAGGTCGAGGTGGCTGTCTTGAACCATGGCTTCGATCGCGGGGTCGGCCCCGGTGGGCAAATCCGTCAGGAGAAGGCCGACTGCGCCAACCGCCGCCGCATCGCGAAGAAATTTCTCGACCCCGTACCGGAGAATCGGGTTGAGGTAACTGAACACGACGACCGGGCGTTGAAGGGAAGCCTGATTGATCAGTTCCAGGGTACCGGCAAGAGTCATCCCCCCCCGCAGTGCCTGGTGAATCGAGCGCTGAATCGTCGGGCCGTCCGCGAGGGGATCGCTGAAGGGCACACCGACTTCCAGGATGTCGGCGATCTCGTCGGCGGCCTGGAGCAGGGCCAGGCTCCGGGCCCGGTCGGGGAAGCCGGAGGTGATATACGGAATGAGCGCGGTGCGCCCCTCGCCCCGGAGCCCCGCCCAGGCAACCGTCAGCGACGATTCAGACGAAGTAGTCGCCGACCGTGAGGCCATATCGATCCGGGTTGGTGACTTTGACGATGGATCGGACAAAAGCTCCGCTCGCGTCGGCCTCGGCGAGATTGATCGTGAGGGCCGGAGGGGGAATGACGGCACCATCCGCGGTGATGACCACCTTGATCAGCGGTCGATTGAGAAACTGGGGATCCGGATTTGCCGCCGCGACGATCGCCACCTCGAAGGTATCCAGGATGACACAGGTCCCGACCGGATACACACCGATCAGGTTGATCAGCGCCTTGACGATGACATGATCATACCCGCGGCGGGGGTTCTCCCACATTTCTCGAAGGACTTCGTCGGGCTGGATCGGGACGCTCTGGTACGAACGCCGGGTCGTCGCGGCGTCGAATCCATCGGCGACGGCCACGATCCGGGAAAAGAGTCCCAGCTCCCTCGGCCGCACGATGCGCGGATAACCGGTGAGGTCGATCTTCATGTGGTGCTCGTGGGCGACCACGATGGATCGGTAGGGAATTTCGCTGTACCCGCGCATCTCGAAGAGGGTGAGTGCTCCCAGCCACGGGTGCGCCTGGATGATGAACCACTCTTTCTCGTCGAGACCCGAAGCCTTGTTGAGAATCTCGACGGGGATTCTCGCCTTGCCGATATCATGCATCAGGGCGGCAAGGCCGAGGTCGTAGAGCTGGAGGCGGGAAAATCCAACCCGGCGCCCCAGGGCGACCGAGAAAATGCAGACGTTTACCGAGTGGGTAAAGGTGTATTCGTCGTAGTCCCGGATGGTCGTGAGACCCATCAGGGAGGTTTCGTTGTTGAGCACCTGGTCCACGATCGCCTGCACCGCACGTTTCACTTTCTTGATACTCGCGGTCCGACCCATGCGAATACTGTTGACCACTTCCTTCGTGACCGCGACCCCCTGGGAATACGTCCGCTTGGCCAACTCCTTCGCCCGTTCCATTTCATCAAGCTGTTCCTGCGTCTCGACCGTGGGCTCCACTTCGAGGTGAGTGACATCTGCGGTATTCAGCCGCTCGCTCAATTCCACGAGCTTGTCGGGACTTTCCGCCATCGCCGAGAGGTTGAGCAGAAGGCCGACGAAGATCTGCCACTCTTTGCGCTCAACCCCCTGGCGCACCCGGAGGGTGCCGATATCAAAGGTGGCGAACATGGCCAGGATGTAGCTGAACGACGCGTAGTTCTCCAGTTCCAGTCGGAGCCGGGTCGCGTTGATGAACAGGAAGTCACCGGAGATGCGAAGCTCAATCTCCTCCTCACTGGCCAGGAGGTTGACCGCGGCCGCCTGCAAATCGTCCAGCGCCTTCTGCGCCGTGGCGTTTTCGATCGGATAGAGCTTGAGGCTGCGGAGGCCGGTGTACAGCGCCAGCAGGAAGAAGCGACCGCTGTGCCGCAAGGCGCCTTCCCCGCTGCCCGGACGGGGGGAGTCCGGGGTGGCCGCGCGCGAGGGCTGCCGGTTGGCGTCGGTCATCGGGTCGGATTCCGGATGCTCACCGATTCACGAAGCGCGCGGTTCACCGCGTTCCGCACCACCAGTTCCTTGTCGTCCTTGGCCTGTTGCAGGACATCGCGGGCCTCCGGAGTTCCCAGCCGGCTCAAGGCGATCGCGGCGCACGCTCGAGATTCAGCGGTTTCCTTTCGCCGGAAGATTCCGCTGGGCAGAAGGATTCGCGCGAGTGGATCGAGCGAGGTGGGTCCGGCAATCATTGCATAGGCTTCAAAGAAAGCAATCCGCTCGGTGAGATCGGCCTCCTTGAGTCCCCGGTTGAGGACCGCATTCTGAATCCGCTTGAGCGCGTTCTTGTAGCCCCGCGCCCCCAGCGCGCGGACGGCGGTAATGCGCACCTCGCGATCCTCGTCATCCAGCGCCTTTTCAATGGTGCCGAGGGCGCCCGCGGTTCCGATTTCGACCAGCGCCTTGACGCTGGCCAGGCGGATATCCCGGCTGGTGTGCCCGATGGTAAAGCCGAGGCCGGGAACCGATCCCTGCAACTTGAGTCGTCCGCAGAGATCGACCGTTCCGCCCAGGGCCTCCGAATCCGACAGGCCAAGGAGGCGCAACATTTCACTCGGGCTCCCGTCAGCCAGTCGCTCCGAGGCTTCGACCAGCAGATCGCGCACGGTTGGCGCGTTGATCTTCGGGAGCCAGACCAGGATGGTCTCGAGAGACCCGGGCCGCAGTTCCCGGAACAGCTCACCAAGATCATCGGCCGATGGCGCCGCCGTTGCCTCGTCCACCGCCTGCAGCAGCTGGGTCAACACCACCGGCGCGCTCAGCTGGCTCCGGAAGTTCTCCAGCCGATCCCGCTGAGGATCGGTCAATCCCTTGGCCCGATCCCCAATCACCCGCACTTCACGCAGAATAGTCGCAACCGAGCGGAACTCGCCCGCATTGAGGAGGTTCGGCATCAGAACTTCGAGGATCCCGAACAGCTCCGCTCGAATCTCCTCATCGACCTGCAGCTCCAGCAGGTCGAGCAGGATGCTCAGCGTAGAGCTGCGGAAATCCTGGCTGTACTCCGCCTCCAGCGCCTTGACGATGTAGGCAATCTCCGCTTCATCCAGGAAGTAGAGCGTGGAGTCGAAATCCTCCATGTCCACTATGCCGGTCCGTCCTGCGCCCTCTGTCGCTGCCGAAGATTGGGCCTCGGACACCTCCTCCTGCACCTGGGACTGCACCACGTCCGGCGTGCCTCCACGCTGGTGCTCTCCGGTGTATTCGATCAGGGCCGCATCACTCAGGAATTCATTGAAGCGATACTCGATGAACTGGAACTGTTGTTCCCAGAGCAGGGTATTGAGATCGTCGTCCGCATCGGCCGGAAGCATTCGGGCGCGCTGGACGACTTCGAGGAACCGGGCCATCTCTTCAACCTCGGCCCCGGTCTTGAGGGTCAACACCCGCATACCGTCCTTGTAGAGCGTCCAGGCCAGGCTGTCGTTCTTATTGGCTTGATGGTAGACCGTGGCTTCTTCCCAGACGAAATCCGTTTCGGCAATGGAGAGGATCAACTCGTCCATCGCTTCCCAGACTGGCTTGAAGGCCTGGATGATATTGGCGTGCGCCTTCTGATAGATCGGATTGTTGGGCAGGTACATCTGGAAGGCGCGGAGCGCCTTGGTCATCGACTTGATGAGCTCCTCGACCTGGGCGACAGGAAGGGTCGATGGCGTGGCGGCTTCGCTCATGGGTTTCTTCCCGACAGGGCGGCGACCTGCTCCACGTCCTTGTCGCCTCGTCCACTCAGTCCAAGGACTACCACGTCATCCGCGTTCCAGCGTCCGCGCGAGTGCTCGAGCCAGGCGAATGCATGGGCCGTTTCCAATGCGGGAATGATTCCTTCCATTCGGCTGACCAGGTGAAACGCGGCCAGGGCCTGACTATCCGTGACGGAGAAGTAGCTCACCCGTCCGGAATCCTTCAGGTAACTGTGCTCCGGCCCGACGCCGGGGTAGTCCAGTCCCGCCGAGACCGAATGCGCGGGCAGCACCTGGCCGTCATCATCCTGGAGGAGATAACTGAAACAGCCGTGGAGGACTCCGGGTGCGCCGGCGGTCAGCGTAGCGCTATGCTGCCCTGACTCGAGCCCGTGACCCGCGGCCTCGACCCCAATCAGCTCGACCGCATCGTCATCCAGGAATCCCGCAAAGAGACCAATCGCATTGGAGCCCCCGCCCACGCAGGCCGTGACCGTGGTCGGAAGTCGGCCCGCCTGGTCCAGCACCTGGGCGCGACACTCGGTGCCGATGACCGATTGAAAATCTCGAACCATGCGGGGATAGGGGTCAGGTCCAACCACTGAGCCAATGATGTAGTGAGTCGTCGGAACATGGGCGACCCAGTCGCGCAGTGCCTCGTTGGTCGCGTCCTTGAGTGTCCGGGTGCCGCTCTCGACCGGGACAACCGTCGCTCCCAGCAGCTGCATCCGAAAAACATTGAGCCGCTGTCGCGCCATATCCTCGGCCCCCATGTACACGATGCATTCGAGCCCGAACCTGGCGCACACCGTCGCGGTGGCGACGCCATGCTGTCCGGCACCGGTCTCCGCGATGATCCGGTGTTTCCCCATGCGTCGGGCGAGAAGCGCCTGGCCGATCGTGTTATTGATCTTGTGAGCGCCGGTGTGATTCAGATCTTCCCGCTTGAGGAACAGGCGGCAGCCCAGGCGGCGGCCGAAGCCGGCGGCTTCGGTCAGGGGAGAGGGCCGTCCGACAAAGGACCGCAGCAGATCGTGGAACTCATTCCAGAACGCCACGTCATCACGGACCGAGTCGTATAACGCCGTGAGCTCTTCGAGCGCCGCGACGAGCGTCTCGGGCACGTAACGGCCCCCGTAGGGCCCGAACCGGCCTTCGGTCGCGCGCTCAGCGGGTAGTGTGATGGCCAACAACCGCCTCCATGAAACGCATCATTTTCTCCGGATCCTTTACCCCTGGCCGAAGCTCAATACCGCTGCTTACATCCACGACGTCAGGCCGGACATCACTAATCGCGTCCGCGACCGTCCGGGGAGTAAGTCCGCCTGCCAAAACCATCTGATGACCGGGAAGGTTCGCGCGTGCCTCGCGCGCCAGATATAAAGGTAACGATACCCCGGTTCCTCCCAAGGCTTGGGGGGTCGCCGCTTCCACCAGGACGGCGCTGGAAGCTTCGCGAAGCTGCAGCAGCCAGCCCAGGTCCGCCTCGGAAGCCAGCCGCGCGACCCGCCAGACCAGGATCCCACTCTCCCGAAGGCGGCGAGCGTCGGCCGTAGAGTACAGGCCCTGCAACTGGGCCCCGGCCAGGCCCGCCGCGGTGCAAATCTGGAGAATCTCGGAAACCTGCTGACCGGCAAAAACACCAAGAACGGGAACTCCACCGGATGCCTTGACGATCTGCTTCCCGGTCGCAGTGTCGATCCGGCGCGGACTCGGGGCGAAAACGACGCCGAGGTATGACGCCCCGGCGCCCGCCGCGCGAGCGGCATCTTCCGACCGGGTCAGACCGCAGATCTTTACTTCAACGGTCACGGCGTTCTACCGACACGAACTGGCGAACGAGTTCACGAGGGTCCTTCGCGGCAGACAGTGCGCTACCCACCAGGACGGCATCAGCTCCCGCTGCCGCGGCCGCTTCGACATCGGCCAGGCACGACATTCCGCTTTCGGCGATCGCGATGCATTGTGCCGGGATCGATCGCAGGAGAGCCCAGGCGTGTGGCCGATCAATAGTGAAGGTGCTGAGGTCGCGGCTGTTGACTCCAAGTATATCGGCCCCAGAGTCTAAAGCCAAAGAAAGTTCATCCTTCTCATGAACCTCAACCACCAGATCCAGCCCGCACGCCCGACCGAACGCGAGCAG
>JBDTRF010000040.1:0-17257 GCA_039931815.1 Gemmatimonadota bacterium | reverse complement strand
GCGCCGATGGTTCTCATCCAGGTTGGCCTGATGCTCATGGGTGTCGTCGATACCCTGATTATCGGCCATTTCTCCGCCCAGGGTCTCGCCGCGGTGGCCATCGGGAACCTGTATTTCTTTGTCGTCGCCGTGCTGGGGCAGGGGATTCTCATGGCGCTCGACCCGATCGTGGCCCAGGCCGTGGGCGCGGAGGATGAACCCGCGATCTCCCGCGGCATTCAGCGCGGTTCTGTTCTCGCGGTACTGCTGGCCATTCCCATGAGCCTGCTGCTGCTCCCGGCCCAGGCGCTCTTCACCCTGGCGCGCCAGCCGGTGGACGTAGTGCCGCTGGCGGTGCGCTACGTCCATTGGATGATTCCCAGCACGGCTCCTTTTTTTCTCTTCGTCGTGCTTCGTCAGAGCCTCCAGGCAATGCATTGTACCCGTGCAATCGTCTGGAGCATCGTCGGAGCAAACCTGGTGAACGCGGGGCTCAACTGGGTGCTCATCTTCGGTCACCTCGGCGCTCCGCCACTGGGGGTCGTTGGCTCGGCCTGGGCCACCAGTGTCAGTCGCTGGCTCATGGTCATCGCCCTCATCGTCCTGGCATGGCATCCACTCCGCGAATACCTGCGGCCTTTCCGACGAGAAGCCTTCGCGCCGCGTCCGCTCTTCCGAATGCTGGCCATCGGAACGCCAATTGGAATGCAGGCCTTGCTCGAGTTCGGCGCCTTTGCCGCGATCGCACTGCTTATGGGCCATCTCGGCACGACCCAGGTCGCTGGTCACCAGATCGCGATTAACCTCGCATCACTCACCTTCATGGTTCCGCTGGGGGTTTCAGCGGCGGCCGCTGTCCTGGTGGGAAACGCCGTGGGACGGGGCGATCCTGCGGCGGCGCGGCGATCGGCGGTTGCCACGCTGGTGTGCGGCGCCGGTTTCATGAGTCTCACAGCGGGCATCTTTCTTCTTCTTCCTCGATTGCTCGCCGGTTTTTACACGACCGACCGGGGGGTTCTCGCCGTAGCGGCAGGTCTCATTCCCATTGCGGGCGTCTTCCAGGTCTTCGACGGCCTTCAGGCCGTAAGCGGAGGAATTCTGCGCGGGCTCGGGGATACCCGTATACCGATGCTGATCAATGTCTTCGGGTTCTGGGCATGCGGGATGCCGGTGAGCATCTATCTCGGGTTCTACGCTGGACTGGGCCCCCGCGGACTCTGGTGGGGGTTCGTCGCGGGATTGGGAGCCGTGGCCGTGCTCCTGCTGGCTCGCGTGCGGACTCGTTTGCGACGGGATCTGAGCCGGATCGTCGTGGACCGACCTCCTCACCCCGGGGCCTTGCCACTGTAGCCCGCCTGGCGCGGCGAAGGCCGCACTCCGCTCCTCTCAGGCGGTGTCCTTCTAGGTTTCTTTGAGTCACGTTCGGCTACTTCCTTCTACCCTGTTGTGCAACCGGCCCAGGCATGGTCGTCATTGATGCCAGCGCCGACACCTTTGAATCCGCTGGCCGCGGCTTCGAACTCCGACCTCCGGCTGCTCTCACAGATATAGATCATGATCGGCTGGGCTGGGCGCCAGGGGCGACCTTCCTCGCGGAACCCGCTGGCAAGCCTGGTGCTCGCTCAGCCGACAGGCGTTTCGACTGGATTCAGGCCGGCACCCTCTGCCGCCCGCAGGTTCACCGTCATCATTACACGCCGGGGGTCGGGCATGAACGTATCAGCCTTGCTGGTCACAGCACTCGTGATCCCCGGATTTCTCGGCGCTCAGACCAAGCCTTCGCCAACTCGCCACGGGTTTCGGCTCTTTTCGCAGCCGGGCACGGTTCTCATGGTTAACCGGGTTTCCTGCGGTGTTGCCAACGATGGCCAGACATGTTTCGATGTGACCTACTCGAGCGCTATTGGTGGCGCATTCTGGCCGAAGAATACGGCGAACATGTATGTGTTCAATTCAGGCTATCAGATTGCCGGCATTATCGGGCCTGACGGCGGTCCATGGGCCGGGGATACGTCCGGCGCCTTTTTCTTCGATCCCAAGGGCACGACCGAGCACGGTGAAGGGATTACCAACATCTTTAACGCTGTTGATGCGAACGATGCCGCCGCATGGCCGGAAGAGGCCCGGGTTCCCACGGGGGCGGAAGGAGCTCTGTTTCATCCTTCCCTGCAAGGAAGCATATCCGCTTCGCAAGGGGATGCCTGGTGGCTCACTTGGGAAGGCGATACCCTGCAGCTGGCGGGGCGCCTCCATCCATTAGGCGTGATAATGGAAACGCGAGCGATGGGATGGAACTACCCGGGCGGCAACGAAGATATTCTCTACTTTGTCACCACATTCTACAACATCACCTCACTGAATCCGGCAGACTATGCCTCTGTCCGGCCTTCCCTTCGCACGATTCTGCTCGACTATGCTCAACGTTTCCACGACCAGAGCAACGCCAGATTCGGTGTCACCCTCCCCCCTGGCGGGTACACGATGACCAGCGTCTACTCGGCGACTGCCGCCGATTTCGACGTCGCCAATGCCGGTAACAACTATGCGACTGTCAACGTTCCTTTTTCATTATCCGAAGTGTATGACAGATCCTTTTCAACCTTGAGTGGCTGGACCTTTGACCCCAGCATTTTTTCATCGCCATTTTTTGCTGGATCCGGGATTGCTGGCATTGCCCAGCTGACGGATGCTTCCGGCGGAGGAGGCCTGAACGTATTCTCGGGATCGAGCAACGGGTCAAATTTCTTCTCTCCGCCCAATGTGTTTACGTTGTACCGGCTCCTGTCCGGCAATCCATCTCCGGCGGCAGGTGATGATCCGTGCACGTTCAATCCGCTTACCACGAAAATCTGTTACGTCCTGACCTCAGCGGCGGCCGATGTAAGGCATACTCAGTCGTCCACTGTCTTTGCCCTGGCTCCAGGCGAGCACGTCTCACGCGTGACGGCATACGTCTTTGCCGCTCCGGTGGCTGTGCCGGGAGTTATGGCCTGTGCCGGGTCCTGCGATATCAAACCGGGTAATCCCAGTATCATGGCCGGTCTGTCCGACCCGGCCGTTGTGGCCAACGGCGTCAACCTGATCGACTCCATCGCGGGATTTGCCGGCGCTTCGGATCTGAGCGGTGATGGCCAGCTGCAGGCAGACGAGTTCGTGACCGTCCCACGCTCCCTTCTCGGCAAGGTCCAGGTCGCGCAGGCGGTCTTCGATCATCAGTTTCTCATGCCGGCAGCGCCAGCCGCACCAGATTTTTTTCTGATTCCGAGTGACGGTCAGGTCACCGTGCTCTGGCGTCCTTCCGCCACGGAACAAACCGGGGACGCCTACTACACTATCGCCCGTGATGCCCAGGTGCTGAATGCGAGCGGCGTCATGGTGCCCAATCCGCTGTACGATCCCAACTATCGCCAGTTCGATGTCGAAGGCTATCGGATCTACCGGAGCCGAGTCGACGATCCGGCGGCGCTGGTCTTGTTGGTGCAATTCGATTACGCCGGCACCGTGATTTCAGACTATCAGGGCCAGGTTAATCCGAATCGCTTCTGTGCTCCGGAGGTAGGTATCACGACCCAGTGCGGCGTGGTGTATGATCCGGTGGCCCCGGGCCAGTCCCGCTCGGTCCACGTCGATGTGCCGCTCGCTGGCCGCATTTCCCAGGTGCAGCTGGGCGATCGGATCAGCCTTCCCGATGGTACCGGGCTCGAGCTTCGAATCGATACGATGCCCGCCCCGGACCTGTCGGACAACGGAGTGCCGTTGGCCTTCGTGGACAACACGGTCCGCAACAATGTCCGATATTTTTATTCCGTCACCGCCTTTGATGTGAACTCGCGGCAATCCGGGCCGTCGTCGTTCGAGTCCGTCCGCGTGCTCAAGAGCGTGACCCCGGTGCGCCCGGCCTCCAACCACGACAACACGGCCGGAGCTACCCGGGTAGAGATGCTCGGCCGTGGTACAGCGCTGGACAGCACCCTGCCGCTCCCCGCCATTGATCCTGGAACCGGACGCTTCAGTGGACCATTTCCACCCGCGACAGGCCCGACTTTCCTCGGCTGGAACCTCACGTTCTCCTCATTTCTCGCCGAAGCATTGGCCGGCTCCGGGAGCTTTTCGGTCACCCTCGACAGCATCCACCTGGGCTCTCCGTATGACAATCTGCCCCATCAGTACTGGTGGACCGCTACGTCGACAAGCTCGGGATCCCGCTCGTCTTTTTCCGTCCCCATTCTCCAGAATCAGGAGATTGGGTATAGTGCGAATGCCGTTGCCTTTGCCGCTGTCTCGGTAGACCCCGCACTGGCCTCGCGTTTTGGCGGTGGCTCTGGCTATGTCCTCCAGGGGATGCTGACCCAGGCGCTGGGCGGTCCAGACTATTCCACCTTGTATGGCCGCGGCTGCATCAACCGTCGCCCTGGGTTCGACGCCGGTTCAACGTGTGCCTACAACGGCTCGCGCTGGTTCGATGGGCCATCTCCCGCCAACAATGAAACCTTTCCTGATCCCAATCAGGGCAATCCATCGAATGTCGGTTCACCCGGACCGATCAATCCTGTCAATTTCACCAATGCAGGACGTCTCACCGGCGTCGCGTCGATCCTGAATACCATGGCGTACGAGACCGCGATCGGGGCAGAGTATCGCCCAGTCGAGGGGATTAAGGCCGGTGCCCACCGGGGGGCGGATTTCAATGTGTATTGGGGTGCGGCAGGACATATTGATTCAGTGATTGACATAACCCACAACGTCGTCGTGCCCTTCGATTCCGTGCTGGGTGGCTCCTGGGGCATCCTCAATCAGGAGGACGCGCAACCGTTTATCGGCACTCCCGACGGGCGCGCTGAGTTGTCCAACACGGATATCGGATGTGTTGAGCCCATCCGGTCCTATGTCACCGTCATTTCCTGCGGATCTGGCGGGTACGAGTACTTTTTGCGTCAGACCGCGGTTCCCGGCGCTATCGTGATTTTCGGCCAGAGCGTTGCCACCGCCGCGACAGCACCCGCAGCGCCTGATCCCGGCTTCATCCTGTACCTCGCCGGAGACTGGTTCACCTTCGAGCTGCAAGGCGGCGCCCTGCCCCCCGCGGGCAGAGTGTGGACACTTCGCCAGTACGTCGGTGGCATCAGCGGTGGTAATGGCGTAGCCGGATCCTTTGGTCCATACATTTACAGCAATCCTGAAAATGTCCTTCCTCTCACCGCGGTCGGGATCGAGTTGCGCCTGAGCTACGACGTGGTGAACCAGGTGAATGCGCCCACACATCACGACCTGAGCGCTGTGCATACCGTGCCCGACCCGTACTACCTCACCAATGCCTTCGAATCGGACCCCAATGGCCAGGTGATCAAGTTCGTGAACCTGCCGGTGGACGCCGTGATCCGGATCTATTCCTCCAGTGGGGTGCTCGTCAAACTGCTGGAGCATCATTCATCCACATTTGGCGGGGCGGAAGATTGGGACGTGCGGAATCGGACTGGCCGGCGGGTGTCGAGTGGGGTGTATTTCTATCACGTGGAGGCGGGCAATGCTCGTCGGGCAGGCCGATTCACGGTCATCAATGATCGTCCAGGTTTCTAAAGAAGTAACGGAAGGTAAAATGAAAGTGAATCAAAGGAACTGAAGTACCTGCAGGTCACGCCCTGCAGCTGCAGGCGGAGCCTTGCCACGTCACCCACGGAAAAAGGGACTGGAGCAGCGAAGCTGTCTCCAGTCCCTTTTAACGAGATATTACTTCGTGTTTCTTCGAGTTGCTTTGTTTTACTTTCTTTTACTTTCTGTTGCCACGTTTGCGCGCTCGAACTGCTTCATGAACGCTACCAGCGCCTCCACCGAGGCCGGGGGGCAGGCGTTGTAAATGCTGGCCCGCATGCCGCCAGCTGACCGATGGCCCTTGAGACCTTCCATGCCCTTTTTCGTCGCTTCGGTGATGAACTTCGCTTCGAGTTCCTCGCTGGGTCCGCGGAAGCAGACATTCATCTGCGATCGGCTCGCAACCTCGACTGTGGTGCTGAAGAAATCGCTGCTGTCGAGAAAACGGTAGAGCACGTCCGCCTTGCCGCGGTTTCGATCCTCCATCGCCTTCAGCCCCCCCTGGTCTCGAATCCACTTGAACACTTCGCCCATGATGTAAATCCCCATGGTGGGCGGCGTATTGTAGAGTGACCGTTCCTTGGCGTGCGTCCGGTATTGCAGCATGGTGGGGAGGTTCTTGGGTGCGGTCTCGATCAGATCTTTTCGGATGATCACCAGCACGACACCGGAGGGTCCCAGGTTTTTCTGAGCCCCGGCATAGATCAAACCGTACTTGGAGACGTCGATCGGGCGGCTGTAAATATCGCTCGAGGCGTCACAGATGAGCGGAGCGTTGGCCGGTGGCGTCGGCTCGCCGGTCCACTGCGTGCCATAGATCGTATTGTTGCTGGTGAAGTGGACATAGGTCGGGCGATCGGAGTACGTGATCTCGCTCGCGGCCGGTATCCGGGTGAAGCCCTGGGATTCCGTCGAGCCCGCCACGTGCACCTTGCCGACCGACTGCGCTTCCTTGATCGCTTTCTGCGACCAGACGCCGGTGTTGATATAGTCGGCGGTGCGATCCGCCCCGAGCAGGTTCATCGGTACCATGGAGAACTGGAGCGAGGCACCACCCTGGAGAAACAGTACATCGTGAGTATCGGGAATTCCTCCCAGATCGCGACACGCCTTTTCCGCGTCCTGGATGATTCGATCGAAGAGTTTGCCCCGATGGCTGTGCTCCATGATGCCCATGCCGCTGCCACCAATGTTCCAGATGTCCTGCTGCGCCTGCTTGAGCACCGGCTCCGGGAGAACTCCCGGACCCGCGCCAAAATTATGGATGCGATCGCTCATGATCCCCGTCCGTTGAGGCCGCTCAGTTCGACACTGATGATGTGAGGGTTGCCGCCTTTGATGGCGTCGAGGTCAGCGTCGGCCGGCTTGTTATCCAGGTGGATTCTCGCCAGCGACGCGACCGCGCCATGATAGCTGATGTTCTCGACTTCTTCGACATTGATCGCCCGCTCGGCCAGCACCCGGAACACGTGCGCGAGGACCCCCGGACGATTCTGGTGCCGGACGGCGAGCACATACGACGCGGTGCTCTTCGCCAGCCGGTTCACGCAGTTGGGGACCTCTCCGGATTTGACGAACACCGCCACGATTCGAAGCACTTCATGGGCGATGGCAACCTGGGCCTGGTCGGTGGAGGCACCGATATGATGGGTTCCGTAGACGCCAGCCTCACCCACGATCGCATTGGCAAAATCACCGGTGGCACCGGCCGGTTCGCCGTGAAAAACGTCCAGGCCGGCTCGGATCCCCTTTTCCCGAATGGCGTGCGCCAGTGCAGCTTCGTCGACGACACTTCCCCGCGCGGTGTTGATGAAATACGCACCGGGCTTCATCGCCGCGAAGAATTCCCCGTTGCACAGGTGCTTCGTTTCCGCCGTGGCCGCAACGTTGACCGAAACGGCGTCGCCAGCGCGGGCCACTTCCAGCGGAGTCTGGCAGTACCCAATGCCCAGCTGTTGACCTTCGGCAAATGAGAAATTCCTCGACCAGGCGACGACGTGCATGCCGAACGCCTGGGCTCGTTTCGCAACTTCACGCCCAATCTGACCCAGGCCAACAATGCCGAGCGTGCGTCCATGAACCCCGCGTGCCTTGGAGTATTCGCCCTTCTGCCACTTTCCGCCTCGCAGGTCCGCGACCTGGTCGGGGATCCGGCGATCGCAGGAGAGCAGCAATCCCATGATGAGCTCAGCCACGGCGATTGAATTCTTACCCGGACAGTTGGAGACGAAGACGCCAAGGCTTGAGGCCGTCGCGACATCGATCGTGTCGATCCCCGCGCCAGCCCGGATCACCAGGCCCAGGCTGGTCCCCGCCCGAAGGGCATCAGCGCTGACCTTGGTGCTCCGAACAATCAGGATTCTCGGATCGATCTCGCGCATGGCGGCGGGAAGGTCATCTGCCTTGAGATCGGGTCGGGAAATGACCTCGCATCCCAATTCCTTGAGTCCGTCCACCCCGACTTTTTCGAACTTGTCCGCGATCAACACCTTCATGTGCACCGGGCTCCATTGAAATGACAGGCCATAACTTAATAGAGCGGAAGGGTAGGGCAGAGAGTGGCAGGCCTGCCGCCCCCGCCGCGTTCAGTCAATCGTATGCACGAACAGCCCCGATTTGAGCTTGGGCTCAAACCAGGTGCTCTTCGGCGGCATCATCAATCCCGCGTCGGCCACCCGCAGCAACTGGTCCATGGTCGTTGGATAAAGGGAGAACCCCGCCGCCATCTCTCCTGAATCAACCCTGCGCTCGAGTTCGGCGGTGCCCCTGATTCCGCCGACAAAGTCGATTCGCCTGTCGGTCCTGGGATCCCCGATGCTCAGGATCGGGCCCAGCACTCGATCCTGAATCAACGATGCGTCGAGCGAGGCAAGCGGATCGTTCAGGTCAATGCTCCGGGGATCAAATTCAACCAGCGACCATTGACGATCGAGGTAAAGGCAGAAAGTGCCAGACCGGGGAGGGGTAGCAGTGCCGTTGGGGGTGACCGTCGCCACCTGGGCCAGCCGGGTCAGAAATTCCGGTCCTTTGAGACCAGCGAGATCTCGAACCACCCGGTTATAAGGAAGAATGCCCAATTCGCTCTTGGGAAAGAGCACGGCCAGGAACCAGTTGTATTCCTCGGTGCCACTATCCCCCGGATTGGCTGCCCGAAGTTCCCGTCCAGCGCGCCATGCACTGGCACAGCGGTGGTGTCCATCGGCCACATATGCCGCCGAAACATCACCAAAGGCAGCGACATAGGCTTCACTTCGCGGCACGCGCCACCCGGTATGACGAACGCCGTCTGACGACTCAAAATCAAAAAGCGGCTCAGCCCCGATGTCCGCTTGGGTTTGCTCTCTGAGTTGTCGGGTATCGTGAAAAGTCAGGAAAACCGGTTCCGCGTTCGCCTTGAGGGTCAGGACATGGCGAGTCCGGTCATCCTCCTTATCGGGCCGGGTCCGTTCGTGTTTCTTGATGACATCGTTCTCGTAGTCGTCAATGTGCACGCACCCCACCACGCCGGTTTGCGACCGCCCGTTCATGATCAGCCGGTAGAGGTAAATCCCGGGTGAGCTGTCACGCCGCAGGATGCCTTCGCGTTCCAGTCGGCGTAGCGCATCCCTGGCGCCGGTGTAGACCCGGGGATCATAGGCGTCAACATCGTTTGGCAGATCGATATCCGAGCGCCCCACATGGAGAAAGCTGGCCGGATTGTCCAGGGCCAGTTTTCGTGCCTCCTCTCGATTTACGACGTCATAGGGCGGGGCGGCCACCTCGGCGGCCAGCCCGGGCGCCGGAAGGAGCGAAGAGAAGGGGTGAAATCGCATGGAGTTGATTCGTCCTATATGGAGGCCAGAATTGCTCGCGCATCCTACCGGATGACCCGATGGAGCGCAACCCGACCGAGGTAGCGCTCCAAGTCGGAGCGTGACTGGGTTCATGGAAAGCCGGTGGGGTGCCGGGACTTGCGCCGGGCATTGGGAACTCCAGATTACCTTGTGAGTCCGGCAACTGGTCCCGTCCATTCGTGCGTCCCCGGCCTTGCCGATCCTCCTCCTCCAGCCCGACAATGAGATCGCAGCGGCGGCGAGTCAGCGAATCACAGCGACATCAACAGGTCTCTCTCCAGGAGTCTACATGGGCAAGCATTCACGATTCACTGTTGTCGGTTTGGTGACCCTTGCCGCGCTGGCCTGCTCCAGCGGCTCCGACAATAACAAGCCGCCGGTCATTTCAGCATTTGAAGGCGTTCTGGGTGGCAACGATGGTGCCGAGGCCGGCACGGTATCGGTGAATGTCTCAGACGACGGAACGGGAACTGGATCCTTCAAGGTTGGAGCAGTCGTGACCACCCTGCAGAACGTTTCGACGGCAAACGGGCACCTGACAGCGACCGGCAACGGCTTTGCCTTCGACGGAACGATCAATGGTGCCGTCATCGACGGTAGCTATACCTCGGCCGCCGGGGGCGGGTTCATCGCGGCGTTGGGGAAGGGTGCGGGGGAGGCGCTTGCGAAATTCTGCGCGAGCTTCAACGGAACGGATGACCTGGGAGGCGCGGCTGCGGGAACCTATGCCTTCGTGTACAACACCTCAACCAACGCCATTCGCGGCGGCTGGACGGCCGGGGCGGGCAACGCGTTCCACGGCGTGGTGAGCGGGTTTTCCGGCAACGATCAGGCGGTCATGAGCGGCCATCCGGGGAATGTTACGATCGTGCCTGATGTGCCCAATGGCTCGATGGGCGGAGTGTACGACCTCGATTCCGGGGCTCAGGGGACGATGAGCGGACCGACCTGTCCATGAAGTGAGTGACCCCGCACGCACCTTTCAATTTATTGTGGAAGGCCGATGGACTGCCGTCATGGCGGTCATCGGCCTTTTCGCCCTATTCACTGTCGGGGCCTGCCTCGACCGGGGATTCGAGGAATCGGCCTCATTGGACCCGGAGCTGGTATCCGCGCTGTCCACTGCCGGTGTCGAGCCGCTTGGATCTCCACCCGCGCCTTCCCGTGAACTGGTTGAGCTGGGTCGCCTGCTCATGTTCGACAAGATCCTGAGCGGGAACAAGAATATTTCCTGCGGCACCTGTCACCATCCATCGTATCACTCGACCGATAACCTGGCTTTGGCAATCGGGACGGGTGGCCTGCACGCCGGTGCCACCCGCCAGGTTCTGAGTGCCCATTTGAGTGCCCGCAACACTTCGGATCTTTACAATCGGGGATTGCTGGAATGGAATTCCCTGTTCTGGGACGGGAGGGTCGCGCGGGTGGGAGCCACGCTGCGAACGCCGGCGGGTTCCGCCCTGCCCGCCGGCGTGACCTCGCTCCTCGTGGCGCAGGCGATGTTTCCAGTCGTGGCTCGAGACGAAATGCGCGGCTATCCCGGTGACACGACGTCAATCGGCGAGCCCAATGAGTTGGCCCCGTATCCCGATGATGACTGGCAGCCTGTGTGGCAGGGACTCACCCATCGGGTTCTGGCCATACCGGCCTACGTCCTTCTGTTTCGAGCGGCGTTTCCCTCGGTGGATTCGGCCAGCCTTGGGTTTGAGCACGTCGCTATTGCCCTGGCGGCGTTCGAATCGTCCACCTTCACTCTCCTCGACTCACCCTTTGACCGCTACCTCGCCGGGGACCGAACGGCCCTGTCCGATTCCGCCAAGCGCGGAGCCTTGTTGTTCTATGGAAGGGGACAGTGTTCGCGTTGTCATAGCGGCAGCCTCATGACCGACCAGGAGTTTCACAACATCGGCGTGCCGCCGTTGGAGCGGCCCGGTGTCGATTCGCTGGACCAGGGCAGGGGTGCCGTGAGTGGATCTTCCGTCGATCGTTTTGCCTTTCGAACGCCTCCGCTCAGAAATGTGAGTGTAACCGGGCCCTGGATGCATGATGGGGTGTACTCCACGCTTGAAGCTGCCGTGAAGCATTATCGCGACCCCTCACAATCCCTGCAGGAATACGAGCCGGCGCAATTGGACTCCCGCTATCGCGGCTTGTATCACCCGAGCGAGAGCGACAATCAGAGAATTCTCGCGAGCCTCGATCCGTTGGTCAGTCGGCCATTGTCACT
Organism: Gemmatimonadota bacterium; assembly: GCA_039931815.1. Lineage (GTDB taxonomy): Bacteria > Gemmatimonadota > Gemmatimonadetes > Gemmatimonadales > GWC2-71-9 > DASYPP01. The sequence continues at coordinate 5,629 of JBDTRF010000040.1, read as the reverse complement.
CTCTGAGGGCGATGTGGCGGACCTGGTTGCGTTTCTCCGGACGCTTACCGATCCTCGAGCATTGAACCAGGTTCGGATAATTCCCGCTCAGGTGCCCAGCGGACTTCCGGTCTTTCGCTGACCAGATCCTGACGGTTCGGCCTCGAGGGATAACCGCTGAATGTCTTCGGTTGACAGGGAGCCCTCACCCGGGAAACCTTTAGCCCCTTCCCCCGTAACTGAAAAATGAGCCGCGACCACCGCGCAATCGCGGCAGGCCATCACCTGTCACCCAACCAAACATGATACTGTCCTCCCTGGTGCTCCTCGCCGCGATTCAGCAGCCGCAGACACCGCCTGCTCCCGCGCCCTCCCTCGCTCCATCGCCAATTGCCCGACTGGTGATCAGCCCCGCCTCGCCCAGCATGACGGCGGGCGATACCCTCCGGCTCACGGCGCAGGCACTGGACTCCGCCGGAAAACCGGTCGGGAACGCGCGCATCAGATTCACCGCGGCGGGCGGGCGGTTCGAAGGGCGGGTCGACTCGACGGGGCTGGTGATGTCCGGATCGACCGGAACACTTCCCGTGAGCATCGTGGCGGTGGTTCCTGGATCCCGACCCGCGGTGGAGCGAGTGGAAGTCAAGATGGTTCCGGGAGTGGCGGCGCGCGTTGCCGTCGACCCGCAGGTGACGAGGCTGGTGACCGGTCAGCGGCTTCGACTCGCGGCGAACGTGTTCTCCGCCGGAGGCGACCAGCGCATGGGAGACATGGTGTCCTGGAAGAGTTCAGCCCCCGCGGTGGCCCGAATCGATCGTAACGGCGTGGTGACCGCGGTTGCCGCCGGTCGCGTAACACTCACCGCCTCGACCGGAGCGGCCAGTCAGCCGCTGACGATCCAGGTTGTCCCGAATACCATCGCCTCGCTTGATCTCACAGCCTCACAAGCCGAAGCCAGGGAGGGCGATGTCGTCCGGTTTACCCTCGTGGCGCGAGATGCCCGTGGTCGCACGATTACCGGGCTTACCCCCAGCTGGTCATTCACACCCGGCGAAGGTGTCATCGATCATGACGGTGCCTTCGTGGGTTATGACGCGGGCAGCTACGTGATCACGGCGAGCCTGGGAAACCGCACGGCGGATGCGGCGGTGAATCTCAGTCATCGCGATGTGCGTCGCCCGCTCACCGTGGTGGGGCGACTCCCCAGGAGTCTGTTTACCACTGAAGAAGTCTGGATCCATCCCAACGGGAAGATCGCCTATCTCGGAACCGGTTCGGGTGGCGACCGGATGTACGCCATTGATATCAGTGACCCGGCCAAACCGACGGTGACCGATTCAATCGTGGCGAACACTCGCCGGGTCAACGATATCATGACCACCCCGGACGGCAAGTTCCTGGTGTTCACTCGAGAAGGCGCATCGGACCGGAAGAATGGAATCGTGATCGCGTCGCTGGAAGATCCGGCCCATCCCAGGGTGATTTCCGAATTCACTGATGGTGTAACCGCCGGCGTGCACTCGGCATTCATTTTCCATCAGGAAAAGTTCGGCACGCATATTTTTCTCACCAATGATGGCACCGGTGCCATGCACGTGATCGACATCAACGATCCGTACCACCCCAAGGAAGTGGCCCAGTGGCGAACGGCCCGGGCCGATGCGGGGCGCACGCTTCACGATATCGACATCAAGGACGGCCTGGCTTACCTGTCGTACTGGAACGACGGCCTGGTCATTCTCGATATCGGCAACGGCATGAAAGGTGGCAGTCCTTCCAATCCTCAATTGGTTACCCAGTTCAAGTACGATCTGAATGACATGTATCGCGATGTGGAAGCCGCGGGAGGCCCCGGGTTCATTCGGGGAACACACACGGCGTGGCGGCACAATAATTACGTCTTCATCGCCGACGAGGTCTTTCCCGCCAGCGGAGTTCGTGGCGCCAAGGATGCCTCGGCGTTCCGGGCCTACGGCAATCTGCAGGTTCTCGACGTGTCGGACCTGGAGCATCCGCGTTCCGTGGCCTGGTACCAGCCCGAATTCGGCGGGGTGCATAACGTGTGGGTGGCGGGTGACACGCTTTACATGGGAGCCTACAACGGCGGCTTCCGGGCCTTCGATATTTCAGGGGAGTTGCGGGGAGACCTCCGAGCCCAGCATCGTGAGATCGGGCATCTGAACACGGCGGATATGGAAGGGAATGTGAAGAACGCGGCGATGACCTGGGGCGTCGTCGTGAAAGACGGACTTGCCTATGTCAATGATATGTTCAACGGCCTCTGGATCGTCCGGATCGAGCCCAAACAGCGGACGTTGATACCTTGATCCGGCAGGCAACACATGACCGGTGGGGAGTAACCTGTATCGAGGAACCGGGAACCCGATCGGCGATGCATAATTGACCTGCAATCCGACAGGATAGGCAAGCAGAACGACCCTCGAGATTACTCGGAGGGTCGTTTTGTTTTCAGCGACTCATCTAGTCGGGAACCGGAAATGCCTGTCAGCTGTGGCTGGTTACTTGTCACCCCGGTTATCGCTCGTCTCTCCATTGAGCGATTCTATCAGGATCTCTGAGGCCAGGGCGTCGGTGAGGAGCATGCCGGTTTCCAGTTTCGCGTCCATGTCGCCCAGCACCAGGTCGCTGGCACGCCGCATCGTCGTGACCATGACGTCATCGGCTGAGCGGTGCACACCGAAGGCATGAAGCGCTTCTCTCATCGCGTGCTGTTCGATCAGCATCCGGGAGGCGAGCACCACATTCTTGTAACATGCTTCGGCGACGGCGGCAGTGGTCGCTTCGGACGGAAGGCCGATCCGGGGCTCCCGCATCCAGGCGAGCGCCTCATCCTGCAGCCGCGACAGCGTGGTGAAGGGCTGGTTGCGACCGCGGCGGAAGTTTACCCGCTGTTCCGCCAGCGCGTCACGCACGGCCTGGTGAATGGAAACATCGTCCCGCTGTTCAGTCTTGAGGGAATCCCACAACCCGGGGATCGGCCATTCATGATGTTCGCGGAGCATTTCCTGAACGGCAAACACGTGATCGCCCGTCCCCTGGGCATATTTCGCGGCGGCCCGGGCAAGGGAACCACGCTTGCGCCATAGCTCGCGGAAAGTGTCATACTGCTGGAGGCTGTTTGAAACTGATGGCGGAAACATGGCGACCCTCGCGAAACACGGCCGTGAAACCGGTCTAATCCCGGCAAATGGTGACTTGGATAGCTCACTGACTTTGCAGGTACCATGCCGCGCGGAACCCGAATCACCGGTTCCCGGCTTGTGGTCCGGCTTCTGGTGGTAAGTCGTTGATTTATCACTGCCTTATCACTATTGCTTAGTATGCTTCAAGACTCTCCACCCGCCACGTCGAAGGCTGTCATGCGTGGGCCACATGGCGGAATCCACGATCCTTGCAGCCCGAAGGACCGGCGCTTCTTTCCCGCCTTTTTCAGTCCTGAGCGCCGGTGCTGATACCTAAGCTCGTCACGACCCTCAAGGGCTACACGCGAACTCAGTTCATCGCGGACGCGTCCGCCGGTATCATCGTTGGCATTGTCGCACTCCCCCTCGCCATCGCCTTTGCCATCGCCAGCGGCGTCTCGCCCGATCGCGGGCTCATTACCGCGATCGTCGCCGGGTTCATCATTTCCGTCCTGGGCGGATCGCGGGTGCAGATTGGTGGGCCGACCGGAGCCTTCGTCGTCATCGTGTATGGGATCGTTCAGAAATACGGCGTGGACGGACTTACCGTCGCCACGATCATGGCTGGGGTCATTCTGGTCTGCTTCGGGCTCGGAAAACTGGGCAGCACCATCAAGTTCATTCCGTTCCCGGTGACGATCGGATTCACTTCGGGAATCGCGCTCATCATTTTCTCCAGTCAAATAAAGGATTTTTTCGGATTGGTCATGGGCCCGGTCCCGGCCGAGTTCGTGGCCAAGTGGGGTGCCTACGGCAAGGCCGCGGCGAGTTTCAACCCTTCGGCGATCCTGGTGGCGAGCCTTGGCATCGCGATCATCGTACTCTGGTCTCGCGTCAACCGGAAAATTCCGAGTCCGTTCGTCGCCCTCATCGTGACGACCGCGGTGACCCAGATCTTTCACCTGAACGTGGAGACGATCGGTTCCCGTTTCGGTGGAATCGCCAGTTCGCTGCCGGCGCCGGTTTTCCCCGCCATGTCGTTCTCGACGGTTACCGCACTGGTAGGCCCCGCGTTCACCATTGCCCTGCTCGCGGCAATCGAATCGCTGCTATCGGCCGTAGTGGCGGACGGAATGATCGGCGGGAAGCATCGATCCAACATGGAGCTGGTTGCCCAGGGGGTCGCCAACATCGTGACGCCTTTGTTCGGTGGCATTCCGGCGACGGGCGCGATTGCCCGCACCGCGACGAATGTGAAAAATGGCGGGCGCACGCCCGTGGCCGGCATTGTCCACTCCATCACCCTGCTGCTGATCACCCTTTTCTTCGGTCGCTGGGCTGGTCTCATTCCCATGGCATCGCTGGCGGCGATCCTGATTGTCGTCTCCTACCACATGAGCGAGTGGCGCACGTTCAAGAATGAATTTCGCGGGCCCAAGAGTGACGTGATTGTCATGGTCACCACCTTTCTCCTCACCGTGATGGTGGACCTGACTGTTGCCATCGAAGTAGGCATGGTGCTGGCGGCCTTCCTGTTCATGAAACGTATGGCGGAAGTGACCAACATCAGCGTGCTGCCGGGCGCGAACCGGGAGGAGCGCGATGATTATGACACCGACACGAGTGCGGTAAAGCGCCGGGTGGTCCCCAAGGGGGTCGAGGTGTATGAGGTGAACGGCCCATTTTTCTTCGGCGCGGCCGAGAAGTTCAAGAACACGTTGGCCCAGGTGTCGGGAAAGCCCAAGGTGCTGATCATCCGGATGCGGCATGTCCCGGTCATCGATTCGACCGGATTGCATGCGCTCTCCGATGTTGTTCGGCAGAGCCGGCGGGATGGCACGCTGGTCATTTTGTCGGACGTCCATACGCAGCCCATGACGATTCTCTCCCGTTCGGCCCTTCTCGATGACATCGGTGAGCAGTGCCTGCACGGGAGCCTGGATGATGCGCTGGATGCGGCCCGACTGTACCTCGGGTTGCCGACGGAAGAACGGCTGACGCCCACGGTGGGGTCGGGGGATGGGCAGTCGGGACTGCCCGGCTCCCGAAGCGATTGAGCTGGATCGAGCATGAGAAACCGTGCGGTCCGGGCGTGAGCCCGGTTGGCGGCATCATCCGGGTTGTTCGGGAGCGGGGGCCAACCGAATTTTATGGGTGGAACGCCGGCCTCATGCGGGGCTGGTCTCAGGGTTTTCGGAAGGGTGTCGAGGGAGGGACGTGGAGATCGACCGATGCGCGGGTTAACTCGTGAAGGCAGGAAGGATTAGCAGGGGAAAAGGGGTTGCTTCCCCGGGTACGTCGGTTTAAAATATCGGCCCCGCAACAATCCGGTAAAGTTTTGTTGAAGGGTAGTGCTCCCGTCGAGTATTTCGGAGTCACCAATTACTTGACAAAGGATGCGCCCACCAATACTTTAGGTGGCTGCCCGGACAATGGGCAAATCAATGAAAAAGCTCTTTGAAAATTGATGTGGGTTTTGGGTGGAGATGAGTGCGGACCCTGTGAGC
>JBDTRF010000039.1:0-17844 GCA_039931815.1 Gemmatimonadota bacterium | reverse complement strand
TCGATATGCCGGTGTCGAAGTTGAAGGCCGAGATGGCGCGCCTCCTTCGGGACAATCACTACATCGCGGACTTCAAGGTCCTCGAAAACGGCGACCAGGGTGTGCTTCGGCTCTACCTCAAGTATCACAATGAGGCGCCGGTCATCCGGGAGCTCAAACGGGTTTCTACGCCGGGCCTTCGGCGCTACGTCAAGTGTCGCGAGCTGCCCCGGGTCAAGAACGGCCTGGGCATGGCGATCGTCTCGACGCCGCGCGGGCTGATGACGGACCGGGAAGCCCGGACGGCCAACTTGGGCGGCGAGCTGCTCGCCGTCATCTGGTAGGAGCGAGCATGTCACGGATCGGAAAAAAACCGGTGGTGGTGCCCAAGGGCGTCACCGTGACGGTCAACGGACAGACGGTGGCCATGAAGGGTCCCAAGGGCGAGCTTTCGCGCACCTTCCACCCGGACATGGTGCTCACTTTCGAAGGCGACCAGTTCCTGGTCGCGCGACCCAGCGATGAGCAGCGGCACAAGGCGCTTCACGGCCTGTCCCGCACGCTGGTCGCGAACATGGCGGAAGGCGTCTCCAGGGGATTTCTCAAGACCCTCGAGATCCAGGGCGTTGGCTACAAGGCGGAAGTCAAGCCGTATGGTGTCGATCTCATCGTTGGCTATTCCCACAAGGTGCCGTACAAGGCGCCGGAGGGAATCAAGATTACGGTCGAGAACAACACGATCGTGAAAATTGAAGGGGCCGATAAGGAGAAGGTTGGCCAGGTCGCCGCCGAACTCCGGAACGTGCGGCCTCCCGAGCCCTACAAGGGCAAAGGCGTTCGTTACCAGGGTGAACAGGTCCGCCGCAAGGCTGGCAAGACAGGAGCTAAGTAAATGCGCGCGATTCATGCGCCGAAAACGCGGCACGAGCTGCGTCACCGGCGGCACCTTCGGGTTCGCAAGAAAGTCGCTGGTACGGCCGACCGCCCGCGTCTCGCGGTCTTCCGCTCCATCAAGCATATCTACGCCCAGCTGGTCGATGACGATCGCGGCGTGACCTTGCTGGGAGTGGCGGATGTGAGCGAAGGCATCCAGGTGGAAAAGAATGGCAAAGTCGGCCGGGGGAAGGCCGTCGGGAAGCTGCTGGCCGAGAAGGCCAAGGCGGCGGGCATTACCAGGGTCGTATTTGATCGCGGCGGCTATCGATATCACGGTCGCGTCCAGGCGGTTGCCGAGGGCGCGCGCGAAGGCGGATTGGAGTTCTGATGGCAAACGAACAGGAAAACACCGGACCGGACACTGGCGCCGAGAGCGCTCCCCCGACCACTGCACCGGCTCAGCAGGGACGGGGAGGCGGCCGGCGAGGGGGAGGAAGTGGTGGCGGCAGCGGACGCGGTGGACAGGGCGGCGGCGGGCGGGGCGGCGAGCGCGGTCCGCGAAGGGATCGCGATCGCGGTGAGCATGCCAGCGACATGGTGGAAAACGTGGTCGCCATCAACCGCGTCGCCAAGGTCGTCAAGGGCGGCCGCCGGTTCTCGTTCAACGCGCTGGTCGCGGTGGGCGATGGCAAGGGCAAAGTCGGCGTCGCAACCGGCAAGGCGAACGAGGTGTCGGAAGCCGTGCGAAAAGCAGTCGATGCCGCCAAGCGCAGCATGATCGACATGCCGCGCATCGGCGCCACCATCCCCCACGAAATCATCGGGGAACATGGAGCGGGACGCGTGTTGCTCAAGCCGGCCGCCAGTGGTACCGGTATCATCGCGGGCGGCCCGGTTCGCGCCGTGCTTGTCTGCGCCGGCATTACCGACATCCTGACCAAGAGCCTCGGCTCGAACAATCCGCATAACATGGTGCGGGCGACCATGGACGGGTTGAGCCGCCTGGTGACCGCGAAGCAGGTTGCCCGGGAACGCGGCATCGAAGTCGATCAGGTGCCATTCCGCGGACGACAGGAGGCCACTCATGCCTAGTACGAAGCGGGCCAGCGGTGAGGCGGGGAAGGCCCCCGCCGCAAAGAAGCCGCGTTCGAGGAAAGCCGCCGAAGGCGGAAAGCTCACGGTCAAGCAGGTCAGGTCTGGCATCGGTCACGCCGCAACGTTCCGGCGGACTCTTGAAGCCCTGGGATTCCGGCATCACCAGCAGACGCTCGTGATTATCGACAATCCGTCTACTCGTGGCATGTTGTTCAAAGTGCGTCACCTGGTGAAGGTGATGCCGGCGCAGGAGGCATAATGGCCGACGAAAAGCGAACCCCGATCACGCTGTCCACGTTGCGGCCGGCGAAGGGATCGACTCAATACAAGAAGCGCGTGGGCCGCGGTGTCGGCTCGGGCCTGGGCAAGACATCGGGCAAGGGTCACAAGGGTCACAAGGCGCGGACCGGTGGCGGCACCAACCCCGGCTTCGAAGGCGGACAGATGCCGATGTACCGGCGTCTGCCCAAGCACGGCTTCTTCAATCCCGCCCGGGTCCGGGCGCAGCCCGTCAATCTCAAGGACCTGGGAAAGATGAGCGGCAGCGACATCAATCCAGACACCCTGACTACGGCGGGACTCATTACCCGCCCGACCGAGAAGGTCAAGATCCTGGGCACGGGTGAGGTCACCCGCGCGTTTACCGTTCGCGGCGTTCCGGTGTCCGCCGCGGCCAAGACCAAGATCGAAGCCGCTGGCGGCTCTGTCGAGGCCTGAAGTGACCGCTCCCCGTGTTCCCGGCCTGGCCATCGATTCGGAACTGAAGAGGAAGATTCTCTTCACCCTCCTGGCGCTCCTGATCTACCGGATCGGCGCCCACATCGTGGCGCCCGGGGTCAATGCAACCGCGCTGGCGGATTACATCCGGAACTCGGCCGCGGCCGGATTCTTCGGACTGTACGATATGCTGGGCGGCGGACTGTCCCGCGCCACCGTCTTCGCGCTGGGCATCATGCCCTATATCTCGGCCAGCATTCTCTTCCAGCTGGCCGGCGGCGTCGTGCCCTCAGTCGGCAAGATGCAACGCGACGAAGAGGGCAAGAAAAAGCTGACCCAGTGGACCCGCTACGTCACCATCATCATTGCGGCGTCGCAGGCCTACACGTTTGCCCTGTTTACTGAGTCTATTCCTGGCGCGATCGCCAATCCAAGCTTCGGCTCCCGGCTGATGATGGTCGTGACGCTCACGGCGGGCGCGGTGTTCGTCATGTGGCTGGGCGAGCAGATCACCGAGCGCGGTATCGGCAACGGCATGAGCCTGCTCATTACGTTCTCGATTCTCGAGCGACTCTGGCCCGCGATTCTGCAGGGCTTCCAGTTCCTCAAGGCCGGCGTGGTGACCCCGTTCGGCATCATCGGATACGTCGTCCTGCTGGTGCTGGTCGTCGCGGCCACCACGGCCATGACTATCGCCGCCCGGCGAATACCGATCCAGATTCCCCGCAAGGTGATGGGACGGGGTCGGGTGCGGGAATCACAGAAGACCTTTATCCCGATCCGGCTGCTCACCGCCAGCGTCATGCCGATCATCTTCGCCCAGACGATCATCATCGTCCCGGGCACGCTTGCCAGCGTCACCAAGAACGAGTTCCTCCAGGGTCTCGCCGACTTCTTTACTCCCGGCGACCTGCCGTATGTCATCATCTTCACGGCGATGATCCTGCTGTTCAGTTACTTCTATACCTCGATCATTTTCAACTCGGTCGACCTGGCCGAGAATCTCAAGAAGCAGGGCGGTTTCATCCCGGGCGTGAAGCCGGGCGCCAGCACTGCCGACTATATCGACACCGTGCTCGCCCGAGTCACCCTGCCGGGCGCCATTTTCCTGGCCTTTGTCGCACTCGTGCCGATCCTGCTCTCCAAGCAGCTGGGATTCCAGTCGGCTTTCGGTGGTACCTCGGTGCTGATCGTCGTCGGCACGTTGCTGGATACGATCGCCCAGGTTGAGCAGCACCGGCAGCTGCGGAAATATGATAGTTTCATGAAGACGGGCCGGGTGAAGTTCAGAGGACGCCAGCAACGCTTCATGTAACCCGCGTCAAAGGTGAATGGTCAAAGGTGAAAGGTTGATGGGAACCAGGTCCCTTTCACCTTTCACTTTTTACTTTTCACCATAACAGAGGCCGAACGACCGTGGACATACTCTTATTGGGTCCTCCAGGCGCAGGCAAAGGCACCCAGGGTGCGTTGATCGCCGCCCGACTCGGCAGCCCCAAGTTCGCCACCGGCGATCTGCTCCGCGATGCGGTCAAGCGGAGTACCCCGATGGGGCTCAAGGTAAAGGCCACCATGGAAGCCGGTGAGCTGGTCAGCGATGACCTGATCATGGGCGTTGTGCGGGACGAACTGGCCAAGCCCGAGGCATCGAACGGGGTCATTTTCGATGGCGTGGTGCGCACGATTCCCCAGGCGGAAGGGGTCGGTCGACTGCTCCAGGAAAAAAACCGCAAGATGGACTACGTGCTCTTCTTCGAGATTCCGGACCAGGTGATTCTCGATCGGCTGGCCCGTCGGCGGGAAGTGGAAGGACGAGCGGATGACGATCCATCCGCAGTGGCCATACGGCTTCGGGCGTACCGCGAACAGACTGCGCCTGTGCTGGACTGGTATCGATCGTCCGGGAACGTCCAGATCGTCGATGCCGTGGGCCAGGTGGCCGAGATTGCCGATCGAGTCGCCAAAGTGCTCGGAAAGTGAGCGGTGAGCAGTGAGCGGTGAATTGATGGTAGCGCGAATGCCGATCAGCGACAGGGCACGAAGGGTCGCTTCAGCTGGCCTGTTCTCATGATTACGATCAAGTCTCCCCGCGAAATCGAATCCATGGCGCACGCCGGGCGGATTGTCGCGGGGACGCTGGCGCTGATGCACGAGCGGACCCGGCCGGGCATGACGACCGAGGACCTCGATGTGCTGGCCGAGGAGTTTATCCGCAGTCATGCCGGGGCCACCCCGTCATTCAAGGGCCTGTACGGCTTTCCCAAGACACTCTGCACCTCCATCAACGAAGAAATCGTTCATGGCATCCCCTCCACCAAGCGGGTGCTTCGTGACGGGAACATCGTCAGCGTCGACGTGGGGGCCCGGTTCGAAGGCCTCCACGCCGATTCCGCCACGACGATTCCTGTCGGGGAGATCTCTCCTGAAGCTCAACGACTTCTTGAAGTAACTCGGCAGTGCCTGGCGGCAGGAATCGCGGAGGCTCGGCCCGGCCAGCACGTGGGCGACATCGGCCACGCGGTGCAGCAGGTTGCCGAAGCGGCGGGGTTTGGCGTGGTACGGGAACTGGTCGGCCACGGAATTGGAACCGCTTTCCACGAGGAGCCGCAGATCCCGAACTACGGATCACCCCGTCGCGGCCCTCGCCTGGTGGAAGGGATGACCATCGCGATCGAGCCGATGATAACCCTGGGCAATCCCACGACGAGAACGCTGGGGGATAAATGGACCGTGGTCACGGCCGATGGGACGCTTTCGGCGCACTTTGAGCATACCGTCGCGATTACACGAGAAGGGCCCAGGATTCTCACTATGGAGTGAGCAGGTGGGATGATACGCTCTGTCCAATGTTACTGATGCTGAGCGGCTGCTTCGAATTCCCCTTCCGTCGTTGAGACACTCCTCCTCTTTTCAGCGTTACTCAGCTCACCGTCACCCACCGCACCTTAGGCCGACTTTTCCTGGGCGCCGACCGCTTTCCTGCGAACCCGAAGGTGCCGCCGGTGACGCAGCTCATACCGGAATTTGCGGCTCATCATGGTAAGCCACGAACTATTTTCCCGCCCTTGCCGCCCGAGCGCCCAAGTGAGGCGTGTCACCTACTCCCAAGTCGCCCCTCCTTACGTTGGTTCATGTCTACTCCCGCGACTGATTGTTCTTTCCCGGACACAATGGGCACCACTGAATTGCGCGCTGGTGCCAGTCAGTCCAATGCGAATGGAGGGTCTTTTGAACAGCGATCACAATGGCGAGCAGGATCCAACCGCTCCCGATAACGCTTCCAGCCCGGAGGCCGCTCAATACCGGACCAGCGCCACGGTCGTGGGCCTCTTCACTGATCGCGACGACGCCGCCAGGGCGCTCTCCGACCTTCGCGAGGCGGGCTTCAGCGAAAATGAAATTGGCATCGCCATGCAGGATGAGGCCGACGCGGAAACACTAAGGGGTGATGCCACGGCACCGGCCGCCGATGGCGCCGCCAAGGGCGCCGTGAGCGGCGGCCTGGTCGGCGGCCTGGTAGGGCTGCTCGGCTCCCTCCTCATCCCGGGGATAGGCCCCATTATCGCCGGTGGCGTGCTGGGCTCAATATTGGCAGGCGCCGGAATCGGAGCCGCCACTGGTGGGATCATCGGCGCGCTGATTGGCCTGGGAATCTCCAAGGAGGAAGCCGAACATTTTGAGCGTGGATTTCGTGAGGGTGGCATCCTGGTGACGGTGGGCGCCGATGAACGCGCGATGGAAGCTCGCGCGATTCTCCGCGATCGCGGGGCCGACCTTGGGCCATCGTATACCGGCGGGTCTCTGTCCAGCGAGGGAAAGACCGGTGCGTCAGCGCTCCGGCCCACTCGCAACGTCGAAGGCGGGTGGAATGATCTCGAGGATGACGGACTGGAATACGACACCGAGGCGCACCGAATTGTGGAGCAGCAGTCGGTCTGGTCCGGTGATAATCGTCGCCTCCATCGCGACGTGAGTTACTCGGGTCCAGAACGTCGCATGGCCAGTCATTAGATCGCCTCAATTGCGGGTTTCAAATCCGCAACCGAGTCATGGTGAAAGCAAAGCGGCCGACGCAATCTGATTGAGGCTCGACACAATCGGGCCAGATCGCCTGGCGAGCGCTCGCCATGACTCCGAAATTCCATTGTAGGGCCTGTTTCCACTCCCGCCTTTCCCTCTTCGTGCATCACCCTCCAATAATTCCCAGCAGCCACCCATGGATCGCGGGATTCCCTGCCACAACCGAACCGTGCTCAATGGCAAGATCGCGCCCCGAATCGTCGGTCACCCGGCCGCCCGCTTCACGCACCAGCAGCATCCCGGCAGCGATGTCCCACGCGGAGAGCTTCTGCTCCCAGAAGCCGTCAAATGATCCGGCCGCGACGCTCGCGAGATCGAGCGCCGCCGCTCCCGGTCGGCGAACCCCGCTGGTGGCCAGTGAGACGGCGCGGAGCTGATTCAGGTATTCATCGATTCGACGAAAATCCGTGTACGGGAAACCAGTACCGATGATCGCATCGGCCGGATCCGTGATGCTGGAGACTTGAAGCCGCTCCGAGCCGCACCAGGCGCCGCCGCCGAGGGTCGCATGGTAAACTCGATTGACCGGCACTTCGAGAACCACCCCGGCCACGAGTTCTCCGTCCACCGCCGCCGCGATCGAAACCGCGTGCGCCGCGATGCCATGGAGAAAGTTGGTCGTGCCGTCGAGCGGGTCCACCACCCAGACGAGACCTTTCTGAACGACCTCGGGCGATAATTCTTCCCCGATCACCGTTGAACCAGGCTCGGCCCCCAGCAGAATGTCGCGAATGATCTGCTCGGCAGTGCGGTCGACCTCGGTAACGAAATCGCTCTGCCCTTTCCGGATCCATCGGGAAGGATCGGCCGGGCGGGCCACCGCGCGAATGTAGTCGCCGGCGCGAGTGGCAGCCTGTCTGGCTAAATCCAGTAAGTCCAAGTGTGAAGCCATCTTGCAACTCCGAGAGGGGCAGGGTAGCTTGAGTCATATGGCTCGCATATTCTCAGGCGTTCAACCGTCCGGTGAACTCCACATCGGCAACTGGCTCGGCGCGGTCCGGAACTGGGTTCGACTCCAGGATGACCACGAATGTCTATTCTGTATCGTGGATCTGCACGCGATTACCGGAAAGTATGAAGCCGAAACGCTGAAAGAACGCACCCGGGACATGGCCATCGGCCTGCTGGCATCGGGGATCGATCCGTCGCGCTCGACGCTCTTCGTACAGTCCCACGTCCCGGAACATTCGGAGTTACAGTGGTTGCTCAACACCGTGACCCCGGTCGGTTCTCTCGAGCGGATGACCCAGTTCAAAGATAAGGCGTCCCGGTTCGAAAGCGTTCCGGCCGGGATTCTCAATTATCCGATCCTGATGGCCGCGGACATTCTCCTCTACCGCGCGGATCTCGTTCCGGTCGGTGACGATCAGGTGCAGCATCTCGAACTGGCTCGTGAGATCAGTCGAAAATGGAATGCCCAGTTCGCGGCCGGAGAGATTTATTTTCCGGAGCCGCAGCCGCTCCTGACGGAAGCGAAACGCATCATGGGCCTCGACGGCCAGGCCAAGATGTCCAAGAGCCTGGGAAATACCATCGGCATTCTCGAGAGCCCGGAGGAGATCTGGCAGAAACTCCGCCCGGCCAGGACCGATCCCGCCCGGGTGCTCAAGACCGATCCCGGGACTCCCGAAATCTGTAATATTTACGAGCTGCATAAGCATTTTTCGCCTCCGGAAACCGTCGCAATCGTGGCGGACAATTGCCGGGGAGCCCGGTGGGGCTGCATCGATTGCAAGAAAGTACTGGCAGCGAATATGTCCGCCACGCTCGAGCCGATCCGTGCCCGCGCGAAGGAACTCGAAGTAACTCCCACGACAGTGACGGACATCCTGGCCGCGGGAGCTGCGAAGGCTCGAGACCTGGCTCGTGGGACAATGGCGGTGGTGCACGACCGAATGGGCTTTCTTCCGCCCGGCCAGCCCGCCGTGCTGCCGCGTTCCTGAGGAGTCACCATGGAAAAGATCATCAAAGCCGCCGTTGAACGGGGCGCCTCCGATCTCCTCATCAAGGCCGGCGACGTGTTTCGGGCCCGGATCAACGGCAAGCTCGTCCCGCTCACCAAGCAGCGCCTGACTCCGGATCAGACCCGCGCCATTGCGCTCAAGCTGATCGCGAGTGAAGAAGAGCGCGGCCGGATTGATCGCATCAAGGACTTCGACTGCTCATGGGGAATGCCGGGCGTTGGCCGGTTCCGGGTCAACGTGCTTCGCCAGCGCTCCTCGTTCATGGTCGTGATGCGGGTGATTCCCTTTGATGTGCCGACCATCGAGGGATTGGCGCTGCCGGATATCCTGGCGCGGGTGGCGGAATCGGACCGTGGCCTGGTCCTGGTGACCGGTGTGACGGGGAGCGGCAAGACCAGCACGATCGCCGCGATGATCAACCATATCAACCGGACCCAGCACAAGCACATCGTGACGATCGAGAACCCGATCGAGTTTCTTCACCGCGACGTAAACTGTTCAGTGACGCAACGGGAGGTCGGCGTCGATACCGAGTCCTTTGGTGTCGGGTTGAGCTCCGCGCTGCGACAGGACCCCGATGTCGTGGTTATCGGCGAGATGCGCGATCCCGAGACGCTCGATACCGCGCTCAAAGGTGCCGAGATGGGACACCTGGTGATTGCGGCCATGCCCAGCCCGGACGTGGTCTCCACGCTCAATCGAATGCTGGCGATGTTCCCCCGCGAGGAGCGGCAGATCGGTCGGCTGCGACTGGCGGACACCCTTCGTGCTATCGTGTCGCAACAGCTGCTGGCACGGAAGGATGGAGAGGGGAGAGTGGCCGCGCTCGAAACGCTGATCGCCACGGCTGAAGTGCGCGACGCCATTCGCGATTCCCAGGGAATGGGTGACATCACCGACATCATCGCAGAAGGCGATGAGTCAGGGACGCGATCCCTCAAACAGCACATGACGGAACTGGTCGCCGACGGGACCATCAGCGCCGAAACGGCGCGCGCCGCGATGGCAGATCCGGACAGCCTGGTTCTCCCCGAGCCCAAGCCGCGGAAAAAAGCCAGGGCGCCGGTCGGCGAGAAGTGAAGGAGAGGGGGGACTCGACCGCGCTTGCGCTCGCACGTGACCTTCTCATCATTCCCCGGGAGGCCGGTAGTGAATCGGCGAAACAGGCCCGCGACCTGGTCGCCGGCTTTCTTGAAAACCTCGGGTACACCGTAGAAGTCCAACGGTTTTCCTTCAGTACTGCCGGTCTTCTCGCGCTGCCCCTCTTCGGTGCCGGACTCGGCTGGCTCACGCTTCTCGAAATTCCTCTCCTCACAATGGCGGGAACACCGCCCTGGTCGGCATCGCTCGTCTGGGTCCTCGGGATGCTCGCGGTTGCGACGCTCTCCGTGGGACTCGGACTTGGATGGACCTCGCTCGGCGGACAGATGCGGGAGGACGCCAACCTGGTGGCGACCCGGGGGCCCGTCATTCGCCGGTGGATTGTCGCCCACCTCGACACCAAGGCCCAGCGACACTCGATGGCCGGGCGGCTTGTCTCCGTCTGGATTTCGGCACTGGCCACGATCGTCATGACGGTACTGGTCCTGGTTCGGCTGGGAAACGTGTTGCCCCTGTCAGCGACTGCGGGCGCCGCCGCCCTCGCGATCGTCGCGGGATTCCTGGCCAATCGCGGGCGGCTGTCAGGCGTCTCCCACGGCGCGCGGGACAATGGGACCGGCCTGCTGGCGGCCCTCACAGCGGCTCAAAATATCTCCGATCCCGCGGTCGGGATCCTGGTCACGGGTGCCGAGGAATTCGGATTGATCGGCGCGAGATATTTCGCCCAGCAGTCGCGGGACAGAGTCGCTGGTAGCGAGGTGATCAACTTCGACACTATCGATGATCAGGGGGATTGGCGGGTCGTCGTTCACGATGATAGGGCGATGTCGCTCGCCGATTCCGCGGCCTCACACCTGGAGAGCACGACGGTACCAGTCCGGCGTCACCGGCTTCCGGCAGGTATTTTTGTGGATAGTCTTCCCCTGGCCAGGGCCGGCGCGGTCGCGGTGACCATTGCCCGGCTCGACTGGGGAACGCTCAGGAAGATCCATACGCCGGGCGATACCCTGGCGGGGTTGACGTTGGAGTCGGCGGTACGGGCGGGGAGGGCGATTTGTGATTTGTGATTGTTGATGAGTGATTGATGATTGATTGATGATTGATTGTAGTCAATCAACATTCGACGATTAGCAATCTGCAATAGTGTGCCCAGGAAAGATTTGACGATTCCACCCCAGGAGACTACGTTTACCCGAGGATTCAGCCCCCACCGGGGGCTTTTTTCTTGGCTCCGTCAGCCTGTTTCCGACCGTTCACGAGGCCTCATGTTCGATCCCAAGACGCATTGCGTCGTCGTGGTGGGCGCCCAGTGGGGCGACGAAGGCAAGGGCAAGCTGGTCGATGTCATGGCCGAGCGGGCGCACATGGTGGTTCGCTACCAGGGCGGCGCCAACGCCGGGCACACCGTCGTCATCGGCGATACCCAGTTCATTCTGCAGCAGATTCCCTCCGGTATTCTTCATCCTGGCGTCGTATGCATGGTGGGAAACGGGGTCGTCCTCGATCCGGAGACGTTTTTCACCGAACTGGATGAACTGACCCGCCGCAACGTGAACACCTCAGGCCGCCTCTTTGTCTCTGAGCGCGCGCACCTGGTGTTGCCGTACCACAAACTGCTCGATGCCGCCAGCGAGAAGAGCCAGAAGATCGGGACCACGGGGCGGGGGATTGGTCCGGCGTACGAGGACAAATATGGTCGCCGGGGGATTCGCGTCGCCGATCTGCGCGATCTCAAGGTGGCCCTGGCACTGGTACGCGAGCGGGTCGAGCGCGCCAACCGCATGCTTCGCATGCTGGAGAACGACCAGGTCGCCTCGGCCGATCAGCATGTCGAATTGCTGGAACGACTCGCCGCGCGACTGCTGCCGCTCGCGGCCGACACCGGCCTCATGGTCCATCAGGCCATCCGGGAAGGCAAGCGCGTGCTGCTGGAAGGCGCGCAGGGCTCCCAGCTCGATGTCGATCACGGCACCTACCCGTTTGTGACCTCCTCCAACACGACTGCCGGTGGTGCCGCTGTCGGAGCCGGCATCGGGCCCACCGCGATCGATGGGGTCCTTGGCGTGGTGAAGGCGTATACGACACGAGTGGGAAACGGACCTTTACCGACGGAATCGCTGGACGGGGCAGGGGAAGAGTTGCGGAAGGTCGGCGCCGAGTTCGGCGCGGTCACCGGCCGCCCCCGTCGGTGCGGCTGGTTCGATGCGACGGTGGTTCGCTACGCGGTGCGGGTCAATGGCCTCACTGGCCTTGCGGTCACCAAGCTTGATGTGCTGGATGGCTTTGCCGAGATCCCGGTGGGAACGGCGTACCGTCTCGGGAACGAACTCTGCGAAGAAATGCCGTCTGACGTGGAGCGATTGGGCAAAGTGGAACCGGTCTATGAGACACTTCCCGGCTGGAAAAAGCCGACCGGCGCCGCGCGGAAACTGGCCGACCTGCCGGCCGCCGCCCGGGCCTATCTGGATCGCCTTCAGGACCTGTCAGGCGCCCCTATCCGGTATGTCAGTGTGGGAACCAGGCGGGACCAGATTATCGAGGTGTGAGAAGTGAGAGGCGACTGGCGAAAGTGACCAGGGACTGGCTGCGGAAATCGCAACCAGTCCCTTGTCGTCTGCGTGGTGCCGTTTATTCCCTGTCCCTGTCCTTCGGTTCTACTGGTTATTGGTAAACCATGTGGCCACGTTGAACCCGACGGGATCGATCTCGTAATAGCGGTTCTTGGTGAACCGTCCCGTGGTCGGGTAGTACGGGGGCGGATTAGTGACACCGCATCCGTCATAGGTGTCCTGTTCCGCCCACCCCGTGGTACCTGTGTAGGTGGCGGCAATTGACTGCTGGATGGTTCCTCCCACCAGCACTTTACAACCTCGACTCGTTCCGGCGCACTGCTCACCAGTCGTGAGCGGCTCAGCCGGCGCTGTATAGTATTCGCCTCTGAGCGCTCCGAGCGTCAGGAAGAAGCCGTCGAATGTTTCGTTCGGGCTTTCGTCGTAGAGACCGGTCCATAGGCTGTTGTTCTTGAACACGCCGTTGACGTTGTTGTTCTGATAGTAAATATCACGCTGTGAGAGAACCCCAAGGATATCCCAGCAGTTTGTTCCGGGCGTCACGGTGTAGGTGATGTCATCGGCCAGGGTGATGAGTCCGGTTGCTACCAGGGTTACCCGTCCCCGGAGCAGGCCGCTCACCGCGACACTACCGTTCACGTAAATGATGCCCTTGAAGTTCGGATTCATGGCTCGGGTCAGGGGCCAATACGTGCTCCCGACCGCCGCGGCGGAACCAGCCGGAACACCACTCGCGATGAGGGCGTTCTGAATCGAGGCGGGTGGTGCTCCACCCCACCCTGCCCAGTTCTGCCACGTACCGAAGGCGTTATTCAGAACGGTTTGCGGTACCGTCTGGGTGTTCGACACGGGCCCCGCATTGCTCTTGGTATAGAGGCGCGGGTCTCCGCCGAGGTAACAGCGCCGTCCGGGGGAACGCAGCGCGGAACGGATGGAGTCCCTGATTGCCGACGCACCCCAGGCAGGGACCATGGTCGGACCCAGGATGGGAATTGAATCGGCTCTGAACCAGCGTGGTACCCTGATGCCCGGAACGCTGTCGACCATCAGCGTCCCTCCGCAATTCTGGGATCCATAGTTGGGATCGCCAGCGAGGGAAACACCGCCGGGCCAGCCTACGCCTGTCCGCCACGGTGATGCTGCCGTTCCCCAGGCGCGCGCATTGGTATAGTCGCGCTTGTCCTGCTGGGTGCCGCCGGCGCTGACCTTCCAGACGCGGAAGAACCCTTCATCGGCATCCACGACATCTCCGTCATTATTGAGATCAAGCGGGACAAATTCGATCCGTGTATCCGGAATGGAATCGGTCAGCACGCCGTAGCCGGTGACGACCGTCTGGGACGTCGTGGCAAAGTTCTGGAGGTTCGCCAGCGTAGTGGTCGTGGGGAACGTAATCGGCGGCGCCCCGCTCGTGAGGCCGCCATTCCAGTTTCCCGAGCCCGAGTTGGTCACACTGGTCACCACGGATACCGGTCCCCAGAACGTCGCTCCGGGTGAGCCGGTCTGCACGATCATTCCCTGGTTGGAATGCACCGGGCCAAAAACGGTTTCCTGGTTGCCCCACATCACGCCGCCGCCCCAGGTATTGAAGAAACGGGCGAAGCGGGAGAACGAATCCTGCTTGAGCTGAATTCGGCGCACCACCACAGCACCTCGGGTGTTGCTGATGACGGCAATGACGCTGGCGAAATCGCCGTACTGACCGGTGGTGTCACCGTTGGGCCCGGCGAAGAGTGATCGGGTGAACCCGGGAATCACGGTGCCATTAGCGTCGCGGACCGCGGCATTGGTCTCGAGAGTGACAAAACCCAGGCCGACTGGGACTATCGCGGGGGTACCATTGAGGGTATCCCGTCCCTGTTCGAGTCCCGCGTCTGCCGTGGCCGCCATCATGGCTTCGTTGGCGTGGAACTTGGCGATGAGGCTGCTGTTACTCGCCATCAGGATCACCCCGACCGCCATCCCGGCCACGACCAGCGCCAGGAACAGGGTCATGATGAGAGCCACGCCTCGTTCATCGCTCTTTCGAACGGTCAGCATACGGGTCTCCCTCGGAAAACGGTCATGAGACTTCATGGGTTCACAATGGTTGCAGCGCTCGTCAACATGCTTGATTCGGCCGGAGAACAATCCTGGGCCGCGACCGCGTACTGATACGTCGTCCCGACCACCAGCCCTGCGCCTGTTGTCAGGCTGTAGTTCACCTGACCCGCGGCAATCGTGGTATACGTGTCCCAGGTGGCGGCACCAAACACCTTGTAATACACGTTGTACTGCGACACGTCCTGCTCACCGGTGACTTCGTCGACCGACCGGACCCATTGCAGGGTCACACTGGGCGGTGACCCGACGGCATTCGGTATCGCTGTCAGAGTCCCTCCCAGGATCGGAGGGTCGCCACAGGTACGCAGCTGTACGAGTCCGTTGTTGGGTATCCGGATCATCGTCGATACGGTCTTGCTCGATGAGTCCGCGCCGAGAATGCCGTTGGTTACGACCATGTTGATACGGACCATCCGGATGCTGTCCGCCAGCGCGGAGGCGCCGACGTCTGCGGGGTCGCCATGGAGAGCCACCGAGTGCCGTACCGGGAGCCGTCCCGCGGCCAGCTGGCGGCTGAATACGACACCCGAGACATTGACGCTGTCATACCAGAAATCGAAGAACGGGCGGCCGGGGTAGGCGCGAATATTCCGCGCGACCAGCTCCGGCGCCATCGCATTGACCCGTTCAAACAGAATGAAATCGTTGGGATCGGTGGTCGTCGTGGAGTCGCGGCGGAGAAAGAACGAGATCGTTTCTGCCCTGGTCGGCGTGGCGCCGCCCCAGAAATAGTTGGCACCCGGGTATGAGATGGCCGTACCGGGAATGGTCATCGGTGACCCGGTGGTCATACCATCTATCGCGCCCACCGGCAGGTCAGGATTGATATAGACGGCATTCCCGTCCTGGATGTCCGAGGCGAAATTGGCGTTGAACACGATGGAACTATCTGACCCGTAGACGAACATCGGTTGGTTGGGCGCCGTGCCCGAGCCAGTCGTTCGCAGGGTACGGTCTATCGTGCTCAGTGCATACCGGATGTTCTGGGTCAGCTCCATCTTGGCGCCGCCCACCCGGAAGTTCTTGCTCTGCGAGCTGAACATGGTCACGACCGATCCCATGACCAGGCTCAGCACGACCATCGCGATCAGCAATTCGATAAGTGAGAAACCCGCATTGGCTCGGCGCATGGCTCGTTTCCTCATGGTGCGGCCACCACGATGGTGACGGCGACGGGCAGGCCCATAGTGGGCTCCGTAACGGTGACGGTCACTTTGGTGTAGTCACGGCGCGGAGTAGTGCCGGTGGTTCGAACCACCCGCACCGATCGGTTCATCGCTGCGTACCCGGGAAAGCCGGTGGTCGAAAGACCGTTGTACGCGGTCACCAGGTTGGTATAGGCCGGGTCGGCACGGATGAGCTCGAGCTCCTCCTGCGCCACCTCGGTGGCGACCGTCTTTGCGGTAGACGTGCCGACGGTGTGCAGGAACGTCGCGACGAACTTGCCGAGGCTGACCGAGACGATCGTGAGGATCACGATCGCGATCAGAATTTCGACCAGGGTAAAGCCGCGCTTGTTCATCTCAGTTTCCTCTCACCCAGGCGCCGGAGCCATAGGAGTACCAGGTGATTCGTCCGCTGGAACGAATGATCTCGCCCGCTCGGGCCTTGAATTGAGAGCTCGTCGCGACCGCTTTGGTGGAGTTGAGGTAGAACCCGCCATTCTCACTGGCCGATCCATCGCGTCGGAAGACCAGCATCGGAAGACCACCTTGCTGGCCGATAAAGTTGAAGGCGGCCGGCCCGAACGTAAATGCGGGGGTCGATCCGCGGCCGAAGATGACGCCGCTATCGAGCGGCGTGTACGTCACTCGTTCATTCGGATCCATCACGCCGTCGTTATCGGTGTCTTCATGAACCCGAAGGCGGCTGTTGGCCGAATCGAACGAGACCCGGACATCATGCTGAAGGCTGACGGCCAGTCGCTGAGCGTAGGTCAGCGTACTGGTCATCGCCCGGACGCCGGCGCTGACTTTATAGGCTTCGACATCGATGCGGGGAATGGCAATCGCGCTGATGACGGCGATGACCACGATCGTGACGAGCAGTTCGATCAGGGTAAAACCGCGGGGCCCCGAGCGAGGGGCGGAGAAGAGCGTACCAGGTGTGGGTTGTGCGTTCATGACTTCTCCAGGCAGCAGGGCCATCTCGGGGAGATCCCTTGCTTTGCGTCCCGCTGTCGCCAGCGGTTTGCCATTTACTGGATGTGCCACAGCCAGACAGGGGCTGCGCGGGGACTTGCTCGGCTCACGGTAGGACCTTGTGAGACGACCTGCTCCACGACCGATCAGAACCGGCGACTGGAGTTAAAGGCCGACTACCAGGAAGTCAAGGTCGAGTACGGCGTGAGAGCCTCGCGGTCTCATCCAGCCAAGGGGGGTGAAAAGGCAAGAAATACGCCCTCCAAGCTAGGATATTCAACGCGTTGTGGCAACAGTACTTGGGTCATACGGACCGGGGGTGATTCCTTCGCCCCCTCCTGCATTGTGAAAGAATGCGGAGATTTCCTTCGCGCGGCTTTCTGCACTCCGGTCCGGAATGGAGGCAAGATGGTAATGAATTCTGGCGGGCCGGGGCGGACTGGTCTGCCCTTGCTGACCAGGCAATGGCCCAATAAGAACCAGGTCGAGGCAGCATGGTTGTATGACGGCCGAGAGGCCCGCAGCTACCCTTAAAGTCGCGAGCCTCGCTGGTTCGCCCCGTCATCCCGCTTCTCGGCGCCGTTCCGCCGATTCCCCACTATATTCTTCCCCCTCAGCGTAACATCAATTCCGATCTCCCTGGGTTATGAATGGCCGAACAGACTTTGATGGATAAACTCGTCTCGCTGGCCAAGCGACGAGGCTTCGTATTTCAATCGTCCGAAATCTACGGCGGCCTGGGATCGGTCTGGGACTACGGACCTCTCGGCGTCGAACTCAAGAAAAATGTGAAGGAACGCTGGTGGCGGGCCATGGTCCACCAGCGCGATGACATCGAAGGGCTGGACGCGGCCATTCTCATGCATCCCAAAGTCTGGGAGGCCTCCGGCCACGTCGCCGGGTTCACCGATCCCCTGGTGGACTGCAAGACCTGCAAGGCCCGCTTCCGGGCCGACAAGATCCAGGACGCCGCCTGTCCCCAGAAGCCGAGCAAGCACCCGGGCGAGCACACCGCCTGTCAGCTGACCGAGCCACGCCTGTTCAATCTCATGTTCAAGACGTTCATGGGACCGGTCGAGGAGTCCGCCTCCGTGGTGTACCTTCGACCGGAAACGGCGCAGGGCATTTACGTCAACTACCTGAACGTGCTCCAGGGGTCGCGCCAGCGAATTCCCTTTGGGATCGCCCAGATTGGCAAGGCGTTCCGGAACGAGATTA
>JBDTRF010000038.1:0-18066 GCA_039931815.1 Gemmatimonadota bacterium | reverse complement strand
TCATCGCCGAGTATTATCGGGCGACGGGTGACCGGCCGTTCCTGGAGAAGATGTGGCCCCACGTGGCGGCTGCAGTGGGGTACATCGACTCACTGCGACAGACCCGGCGCACCGCGGCGTTTACTGAAGGTCCGTCCAGACGATTTTACGGGCTCATGCCGCCATCGATCAGCCACGAAGGGTATTCCGCGAAACCAGTCCATTCCTACTGGGACGATTTCTTTGTCCTTCGAGGGCTGACCGACGCGGCTGATCTTGCCCGAACACTTGGTCGCGACGCTCCCCGGTACGCGCGAATCCGCGATGAGTTCCGCCACGATCTCCATCAGTCGATTCGCGCCACTATCTCGGCCGATTCTCTCGACTATATCCCCGCCTCGGCTGATCTCGGCGATTACGACCCGACGTCGACCAGCATTGGAATCACGCCTGGCGGCCAGGCGGACTCACTGCCGCAGGAAATTCTCCAGCACACCTACCGCCGTTATCTCCGAGAAGTGCACGCTCGGCAGGATTCAACTGGATGGGAGGCATATACGCCCTATGAGTTCAGGAACGTCGGCGCGCTGGTGCAGATGGGATTCAGGGCGGAGGCGTGGGACCTGTTGCAGATTCTCTTCACCGGGCACCGGCCGGCCGGCTGGAACCAGTGGCCTGAGGTCGTCTGGCGAGACAGCACGGCGCCCAAGTTCCTGGGCGACCTCCCGCATACCTGGGTCGGTTCGGACTACGTCCGTTCGCTCCTCGACATGCTCGCCTACGTTCGAACAGCTGACGGCGCCGTTGTAATCGGAGCGGGAATACCGTCGGCATGGGTCACTGATCCGCCCGGGGTGGTCATCAGGGATTTGCCGATCGGGCAGGGAAGACTCAATATCACTCTGTCGGCACAGGCGTCCGCCATGACGGTAAAGTTGAGTGGGACGCTGTCGGTGCCTTCCGGAGGAATCATCGTCTACGCGCCATTTGACTGGAACGCGAACTCGGCCAGGGTGAACGGGTCCACTGATCAACTGCGTCCGGATGGTTCAGTTCTGGTGAAACAGATGCCGGCCGAGGTGGTGTTCGGGCGGTAAGCGATCCACCAGCGATGTGATCTGAAAAGCGCGGCCTCTTGCGCCTTCGTCTTCGAGCTGATCTTGTGATCCGCGAACGCCTGGTGAGTTCAGCACTTCTCTGGGTTCAGTGCGTCGGTGACAAGAGGCGGGCCAATGCTGCTGTCACGATTCCTCCGACAGGCATTCACCATTGGTGCGGATCACCTCGGAATAGAACAGTGCGCTCGATTTCGGCGTCCGTTCCTGGGTCTCGAAGTCCACGTGCACAATGCCGAAGCGCTTGGAGTAGCCCAGGCTCCACTCGTAGTTGTCCATGAACGACCAGGCGAAATAGCCGCGGAGATCGACGCCCTCCCGCAGCGCCTTGTACGCAGCCCGGAGATGTTCCCGGTAGTAGTAGACGCGAAGCGGATCTTCCACTCGACCGTCGAGTGGCTTGGGTGGATCATACATCGCCGCACCGTTCTCGGTGATATAGATCGGGATTTTGCCATAGCGATCCTGGACCCAGTGCAGGACCCGGGTCAGCGCGGGGGGAAACATCTCCCAGCCGGTTTCGGTGTGCGGATTCCGGGGCTGCCGAACGGCGGTGGCTCGAACGGGCAGGTTGCCAGGATCGTTCCGCGTCACGCTCCGGAAGTAATAGTTGATACCCAGGAAATCGATTGGCTGGTGAATCAGGCGCATGTCGGCCTCAGGAAACGTCGGCCAGGCTTCGCCAAATACCTCGCGCAGTTCTTCCGGATACGATCCGAGGAAGATGGGATCGAGGAACTGCCGGTTCATGTAGGCATCGGCTCGCGCGGTCGCGGCAACATCCTCGGGACTGGGTGAAGCGGGATACTTGGGCTCGAGGTTGACCACGATACCAACCTGGTGCCGGCCCTCCGCCCGATAGGCCTGGACCGCGGCACCGTGGGCCCGGAGCAGGTTGTGGGCGGCAATCGGGGCTTCGAACAGATTGCGGTGGCCCGGTGCGAGGGGTCCGTTGAGATACCCGCCATCGGTGACGACCCATGGTTCGTTGAGCGTGGTCCACATCGGGACCCGGTCATCAAAGGCCCGGTACACAGTCGTCGCGTAATCCGCGAACCAGTCGGCCACATCCGGGTTGAGCCACCCGCCGCGATCATCCAGGGCAGCGGGAATGTCCCAATGGTAGAGTGTCACTGATGGCCGGATCCCGCGGGCGAGCAGTCGATCAATCAGCCGGTCATAAAAGTCGAGTCCGCCCTGGTTCACCTTTCCCTTGCCCTCGGGGAAAATTCGGCCCCAGGCGATACTGAATCGGTACGCATTCAAACCAAGCGACTGCATCAGGTCTACGTCGTCTTCGTAACGATTGTAATGGTCGCACGCGACGTCCCCTGTCTCCCCATTGGCCGTGCGGCCTGGCGTATGAGAAAAGCGGTGCCAGATGCTGGGGCCCGCGCCATCGGCGAGGGGAGAACCCTCGATCTGGTAGGCCGAGGTCGAAGCACCCCAGAGAAAACCGGCAGGAAAACGAATTGGCTCGTTCATAAGATCCGAGGAGTACCATGGCGAACGTAAAACTGGAATCGGTGCGCAAGGCGTTCCCGGTCGGGGGGAAAACCCGCGTCGCAGTCGACGATGTCAGTCTCGACATCGCGGATGGAGAATTCTGCGTGCTGGTCGGACCCTCGGGATGCGGCAAGAGCACGACGCTCCGGATTATTGCGGGCCTCGAGTCTGCCACGGCCGGGAGAGTGTTCATCGGTCCGCGAGACGTGACCAACCTGCCAGCCAAGGAACGCGATATTGCGATGGTGTTCCAGAGCTACGCCTTGTATCCTCACATGACCGCTTACGAGAACATGGCGTTCGCGCTCAAGCTTCGTGGCATGCCGCGGGAGCAGATCGATGATCGTGTTCGCAAGGCGGGCGCGCTGCTGGGTATTGCCGAGTTCCTGGACCGGAGACCGCGGCAGCTGTCGGGGGGCGAACGTCAGCGCATCGCGCTGGGGCGGGCGATTGTCCGGCAGCCTGAAGTGTTTCTGTTCGACGAACCGTTGTCCAACCTGGATGCGAAGCTGCGGCTCCAGATGCGGCGTGAGATCGCCGCGCTCCATCGGCGACTCGGCGCGACGATGATTTACGTGACTCACGATCAGGTGGAGGCCATGACACTGGGTGATCGGATCGTGGTGCTGGATAAAGGACGCGTCCAGCAGATTGCTCCGCCGATGGAACTGTATGACAGACCGAGTAATATTTTCGTGGCAAGTTTCATTGGAAGTCCGGCGATGAATCTAGTCCCCGGAGTGGTGGTTGGCGAGGTCGGTGCCGTCGCCTTCCGGGTCGGCGGAAATGAAACGATTGTAACTCCCATTCCCCCGTGGCAGCAGGCGCTGGCATCGTACCGAGGCAAAGCGGTCATCCTTGGTGTCCGACCGGAGGATGTTCGACTCGGCGACCCGGGGCAGGGGATCCCGGCGATGGTCGAACTGGCAGAGCCGCTGGGTAACGAACTTTTGCTGCACGTGAGGGCCGGGGAGGTCGAGCTTACGGCCCGCCTGCCTGCCGGCTCGCCCCCCACCAGCGGAAGCCAGGTCCATCTGGCCGTGGACCCGGCCAAGGTCCATTTCTTCGACCAGGCCAGCGGAATGGCGATTTCCGCGGGCTGAGGTGTGGAGGTCAGGGCACAGAAGTGCCGGGCAGGCGGGACAGGTGTCGCATGAAAGACTGTGATCCAGATTCCAGAAAATCCCCTGAAAACGCTTACTTTACCCGATCTTTGGCCACAACAACAGCACTTTCTCCCGAAATTGCGGGGTTCAGTTGGACGACCTCACCCTCCTGCCGGGGTCGCGCACCGTTCTTGTCGTCGACGATACAAGCGCGGTCCGAATCACGGCGTTTCGCATGTTGTCCGAAGCCGGTTTTCGGGTCTTCGAGGCGGCTTCGGCGGCTGAGGCACTGGAAGTGCTTCAGACTGCCCGTCGGCCGGTTGACCTGATCGTGATGGACGTCGTCATGCCCGAGGTGAGCGGGGTTGACCTGGTGCACACTATCAAGGACCGTTGGCCGGATATCCCCGTATTGTTCATGTCAGGATACCAGGCTGAGGTTCTCGTCCGGGAGGGTCTGGAGCGCCCCGATGTGCTCTTTCTGGCCAAGCCTTTCACCCGTGCCGAGTTGTTGAGTAAGGTGGTGGGGGCCATTCGCAATCAGTCGAAGCGCAACGGCCAGAGTGCACGCAAGGGGCGGGAACAGTAGCCGGAACGAGTCTCGATGCAGCCCCCGCGGGCCTCATCGGGTCCCATCGCCACCTCTCTTGAGCTCGAGCAGGTTGCCGTTGAGTGCGGAGCTGGTTCTGGCCCGGTCAATCGCAGAGCCGGTGAAGACTGAACGGATTAGATTCGCCAGCCGCTCAGGGCTCATAACTCAGGCGTGACCGGTACTATGGCAGACCGTTACGCAACTAATGAAAAAGGCATCCATACTGGATGCCTCTTTCGGTGAGATGGCCACGCCGTCGTCGTTCGTGATAGTCCTTCGCGATGCGAACGCCGGGAGTCGAACCCGGATGGGTTTCCCCACAGGATCCTAAGTCCTGCGCGTCTGCCAGTTCCGCCACGCTCGCAGTGAAGTGAATATAACAAGCAGTGATCGACTCGCGGGCAACACCCGGCGCCGCGACAATGAAGCGAGGCCGTCGTGATAAACCCGAGGGCGCCTTTTCCGGTCTTTCCATCCTTTACGGAATGCTATTAAGTCATGAGAATGACCAGAAACAATACGGCAGAACTGAACATGTTCCAACTCGCGGTCTGGGCGGGCATCATCGGCGGCCTCGCCGAAGGCGCGCTGTCTTTCTCGCTCTCCCTGATCCCCGGCATGCTGACCTGGCGGAACGCCAATTCTGCCCCGATCCTCTTCGTCGCGCCGGTTTTCTATGCCCCCCTGTTTCTCCTGGCGACCATTCCCATAAACATGGCTGCTCGGCGATGGCCGCGCGTGAACTGGGAACGCGGCTGGTTCTCGGTCCTGGCCGGAGTGATGGGGTTCTGTCTTGCCATTCTTCACGGGATGGTCTTCTCCTATTCCACCTCATTCATTCTGGGCACGGCGGCCGCGGTGGTCTCTTACCGGTATCTCGGCCGGAACCAGTCCCGGTTTCACCAGGTCGTGAGAAAAACGTTTCCGAGCGTCGTCGGCCTGGTCCTCGCGATCGGCTTCGGCATGCTCGGCGGCATTTACGTCGATGAAAAACTGACCTTGGACCGCCTGCCAGCGGTGAAGGCAAACCAACCCAACGTGGTCCTGCTGGTCATGGATACCGAGCGTGCCGATCATCTCTCCGCCTACGGATATCCCCGCCTGACAACGCCGCATATCGACAGCCTGGCCCAGCATGCGGTGCTCTTCGAGCAGGCCTTCTCCGCCGCACCCTGGACGCTGCCATCGCACGCTTCCATCATGACGGGCCGGAAATCCAACGAACATGGCGCGGGCACCCGCACCCTCTGGAACCTCGATGATCGTTTCCCGACCCTCGCGGAGTCGCTCAGCAAAGTCGGCTATGCCACCGGGGGGTTTGTCTCCAACCTCTTCTGGACCGGCCGAAGCACTGGTCTGAATCGCGGGTTTCTCCACTACGAAGATTATTTCCGAAACCCGGCTGACGCCGTCAATCGCACCGTTCTTGGGCGCCTGCTTCTCTTCCCGGCGATCGAATGGCTCTCGAGTAACAACGATATTCCCGGTCGCCGTCGCGCGGCGGACATCAATGCCGAGATGCTGCGATGGATTGATGGCACCAGGGGACATCCCTTTTTTGCGTTTGCCAATTACAACGACGTGCACCAGCCATATCGCCCGGCAAAAGGCTATGAAGGCAGGTTCGGGAGCGTGCGCTCGGTTGGGAACGTCCGCGGCCTTCAGATCGGCGCATGGGACCAGGATCAGGCGGTCCCTCCAGCGCCGGTCGTGGCTAACCTGATCGCGCGCTACGATGAGTCGCTGCTCGCGATGGATCATGCGATCGGCGCCTTGCTCGACAGCCTCAGGTCCCGAAAGCTCCTCGACCATACGCTATTCATCATCGTCGCCGACCACGGTGAGCATTTCGGTGAACATGGGATCATGGCTCATGGCCAGAGCCTGTACGGTCAGGAGATCCACGTCCCGCTCATCATTCGTGATATCGGCGTGGACCAGCCGGGTGTCCGGGTAGCCCAACCGGTGAGCTCGGTCGATATCGCCGCCACGATTGCCGAGCGCGTGGGTCTTCCACCAGGCGCCTTTCCAGGATCGTCCCTGCTCTCCAGCCTGCCCGGTCGTCCCGGCCCGGTCTTTTCAGAGGTGAAAACACGGGCCCGCCCCAAGGGCTTCCGAACGGTGAAAACGGGACAGGCGGAATCGCTGATTCAAGGGGAATGGCACTTTATTTCCCACACGGGTGGAGTTTCGGAGTTGTATAACCGCGCCACCGATCCGGACGAGCTGACAAACCTTTCTGATTCCGCCCAGTATCGCAACATCCTTTCGAACTTCCAGGGCGAGCTGCAAACCTTCCAGAAAGCACTGTCGACGGTCGCCCTGAGGCCCGTGTCAGATTCGGCTGGGCTCAAGAAAACCCCTCAGTAACCGCAGCGCAGCCCGGCGATCACCCGGACACGCCCGGAAGTATTGTTCGTTCATCTCCCTTCAGATCCCGATAGGAAAGCGCCGCCCGATGTTCCGGGCGGCGCCTGGTGTGGGACTTTGGATTGGATTGCGCGTCCCACGGGGAGTTCAGCTTGCCTTGAGTTTTGTAAGTTCTTCGTCTGTGAGCTGGCCGGTTACCGGCATTTTGTTCGCTCGTTGATAGGCCCTGAGGGCCGAGGCCGTGGCGTGGGTCCAGGTCCCGTTGACGGCGCCCTTGTAATACCCGCCCTTTGCCAGCCCTTTCTGGGCATCTTCGATCTGGTCTTTGGTCCAGTGCTTTGAAGGCGCGGCGCTGCCCGGTGCCGGGGCCATCGACGTCGATGACGCATGCGAAGCGGGGCTCATGCTGGTCGACTGGGCTGCGTGGGTCGTGTCTCGTTTTGTCGGCGTGGTCGCGGGTTTGGTGCCCTGCGCCTGCGCGGCTCCGGCGCCGAGGGATGCAACAAGTGCGGTGACGAGAAAGATGCGGGTTGTTTTCATGCTGTATGCCTCCATGCTGTCGAGAGTGAACTGCCCTGGCCCGCTAAAAAGCAATCGCTGTGCCGGGCGACTTTTGTCAGAATGGGATACAGTTCGGGTGGATGCGGAGTGCGGAGCCGGAGATTCTGCGGGTTAACGGGAACTGCGGGGGCCGGCCAAGGTTTTTTCCCGATCGACCGCGGCCAACTTGACGTCACGCAGGACAATTTGTCCGCTTGACTGTGTTAGTCAGCTTTCTCGGAGGACCATCGCTGGATCATCCGGCTCAGCGTACGGCGCGATATGCCGAGAATCCGGGACGCCTCTTCTCGGTTGCCCCGGGTGTGGCCCAGCACCCGTAGCACGTGCTGCCGTTCGACCTGTTCCAGCGAGGGCAGGGGCCCGCCATCAGGTTGCTTCACTGCTGCCGACTCGGGCGACGTCAGATTGCGAAGCTCGGCCGGCAGGTGCTCGGGGCCGATAATCTCCTCGGCGGCCAGCACGAGGGCCCGTTCCAGCACGTTCTGCAGCTCGCGAATATTTCCGGGCCATCCGTACGCCTGGAGAAGGCTTTCCGCTTCGGGGTCGAGCGCCACCAGTTGGCGCTGGTGCCGTAGCGCGAAGGTTCGCAGAAAATGATTGGTCAGGAGCGGGATGTCCTGGCGCCGGGCCCGGAGCGGGGGGAGCGAAAGGAGGAGGACGTTCAGCCGGTAAAAGAGATCCTCCCGGAATTTTCCTTCGCGCACCATGGCGGAGAGATCGCGATTCGTCGCGGCGATGATGCGCACGTTGATCTTGATCGGAGACTCTGCGCCCACCGGAACGATTTCGTGCTCCTGGAGTGCGCGAAGCAGCTTTGCCTGCAGGCCGGAGCTGATATCGCCAATTTCATCAAGGAACAGGGTTCCCTTGTCCGCTTCGCGAAACAATCCGGGGCGTGATGTCGAGGCCCCGGTGAATGCCCCCCGCACATGACCGAACAGCTCGCTCTCCAGCAGGCCCTCGGAGAGCGCTGAACAGTTGACGGCAAGAAACCGGCGATCAGCCCGCTCCGAGTACTCGTGAATCGTGCGCGCCACCAACTCCTTCCCCGTACCGGTCTCCCCCTGAATCAGGACGGTCGCATCGGTCGGAGCGACCCGGGCCAGCGTCTTCATGACCTCGATGATCGCCCGGCTGTTCCCCACCAGCCCACCCTCGGGTGTCACCGACTCAGCCATCGGAGAGACGGACGATTGCTCCCGGCTCTGGCTCGCCAGCTTCCTGCGTTCCAGCGCCCTCGCTAGCGTGGAGCGAAGTACGGCAAGCTCGTAGGGCTTGCTGATGAAATCATAGGCCCCGGCCCGGATCGCTTCTCCGGCTGCCGTCGCATCTCCGAAGGCGGTGAGCACCAGGACGAGCGTCTCCGGGTACCGTTCGCGGACGTGACGCAGAAGGTCGAGTCCGCTTGCCCCTGGCATTCGCAAATCGGTCAGCACCGCCTGAAAGGTTCCTGGCAGCTCGAGGTGTCGCCGAGCCTCGGCGACGGAGTTGGCCTGGACTACTTCATACGATTCCCGTTCCAGGACCTCGGCCAGCATGCGGCACGCGGCCTCGTCGTCATCGACCAGGAGGAGCCGTGCGGTGGTCGAGTCGCCAGCAGGGGCGTGATGGTCGGTCATGAAACGATGAGTGGCAGGGTGAGACGCCAGCGGGTGCCTTTGATACCGGGAAGGTACACCAGGTCGCCCTCCATTGAGCGGGCCAGTCGTCGGCTGACCGAAAGGCCCAGCCCCGCACCGGCCGCTCCTTTCGTGGTCGCGAATGGATTGAAGAGGTGATCCAATGCATCCTGGTCCAGGCCAGGGCCATCATCCGCGATCTCCACGTATCCCTTCCCCGAGTCTACGCCAGTCGCAACCGAGATATTGCCTCCGGATTCCAGGGCTTCGATGGCGTTCTTGAGGATGTTGAGCAGAATCTGCTCGACCATATGCGGGTCACATCGCACGACGGCAAGACTGGGCTGCAACGAGACCCTGACGCTGCGTTCATCGAAGGAGGGCTCGAGGAACCGCAGCATATCGGCCGCCACCGCCGCGAGATTCATCGACTGCGCTATGGGTTCAGGCCATTTCCGCCGCTCGAGCCCAGCCCGGACGATACGGGTCATCCGGTCGACTTGTGCCAGCAACAGGTCGACTCGATTCATGGCCACTCCGTCACCTTCGGCCCGTAGGTCGTCGAGCAGGAGCTGGAGGTGACCACTCAGGGTATTGAGCGGTGTCCCGATCTCGTGGGCGAGGCCAGCCGTGGTTTCCTCCATCAGCGCCAGGCGGTCGAGTCCGCGGGCCTGCTCCTCCAGGGCGAGAAGGGAGGCGCGCGCCCGGCTTTCCCGCTCGCGAAGTTCGAGAGAATCGCGAAGATGATTGTAGCGTTTGGCGAGGGTGCGAAACTCTGGTGGTCCCAGGATGTCAGCCGCGGGCGCCCCTTCGGCACCTCCATGCGCGCCGGCCATGGCGCGCGCAAGTTCACGCAGCGGGTGACCGACCCACAGTGCCGTTAGAAGTCCAACGCCAATGGCAACGAGGAGCGCCGCGACGGACCCGAAGACGTACCACCGGCGCCGCTCCAGGGTCCCCAGCTTTTCCAGTCGGAGGGTCGACACTTTGAGATCGAGCACGCCGTAGCGTTTTGGCCCGCCGATCGGTGTCGTGACCAGCCAGCCAGGATCCGCGCCGCCGATCCTCCGAACCCGGGTGAGATTGTGCGCCAGCACTTCGTAGTCGACCACGTCCGCTCGTTCCGGCTTGAGCGAATCGCTGGATGCCGCCCCGACCAGTTTGATGCCTCGATGCACCAGCACCCAGGCTCTCGTCTGCACGATATGTTGACGAGACCATCCGTCGAAGGCACTGGCGAGATCCTGGGGATCACCGTCGGGCGCCACCTCGGCCAGAAAGATGGCCAGCGTCTGCGACAGCGCCTGGGATTCCTGGCGCAGGTCCTCGAGCCGCGACCGCTGGGACCAGGAGAGCGCAATCTCGGTGGCGCTCAGCACGAGAATCAGCGACATGATGGCCACCAGGATGCCAACCCGGCCCGGCAGGCCAATGGCCGGAAAGGCGCGATCGTCTACCGGGGATTGTCCTTCCAAAGTGGTCACAAAAGCCGGGGGCTGGGGACCAGGACCAGGTTCGAGAGAGCGGGCATCAACTCAACGTCCGCACCGCGGTCACCTGGCGAAGAATGGAGTTACAGTAAGGCGCTATGTCCAGCCAACCATTCATCCTCGCGCGGTTCGCCTGGTCAGTCCCCAGTTCCATTCGATGTCACGCCAGCGCGCTAAAACTATAGCCCGCCTGCCTGGCTTCCGCGATGATTTGCGGAAGGGCCGCAATCATGGGACTATGGTCACTGAACGGGTCATCCGGGTGTCCGTCGCGAAGCCGGATGATCGCACCTGGCTTGAGGTGACTCAAGACCTGGTTGCGAATCTCTTCCGAGGTTCGTCCTCCATGGTCCTCGGCATCGACCTGCCAGGTCGCGACCTGACAGCCGAGCCGCCGGGCGATCAGGTGGATCGAAGGTGGATGATGACCGAACGGGGGACGAATGAAACGCGGCCAGACTCCGGTCGTGTGGTAAATAGTTCGGTGGGAGCGCAGCAGGTCCCGGGACAATCGTCGCTTCCCCGCGAGAAGGGGGGCAGGATGGGTGTGACTGTGATTCGCAACGGAGTGACCGGCATCGGCGACTCCCCAGGCGAGATTGGGGAAGCGATCGACGTGCCGGCCAAGGAGAAAGAATGTCGCGGGCACGCGGTATTGCCGCAGGATGGCCAGGATCTGAGGTGTCATCCAGATGTTCGGGCCGTCTTCAAAGGTCAGGTAGAGTGCATTGGAATTGGGACCGCGGGTAAGCACGGGACCGAACAGGTTACTGGTGGACGATAGTGCCCCCCTCGCCAGCGCGGCAGCACCACCGGCACAGGTTGCTGAGAAGAGTAGTGGCTCGACCATTTCAACCATTCGACGAGAATGATTCTCTCAAAGGCAAGAAGTCAGCCATTGAGAGAATGGTGAGCCGGGCCCCGGGCCCGCCGCTCCCGCGGTCAACACAAATAAATCGGGGCCGAGGTCGTGTTGGTGCGAGAGATGAAAGACAATTTGGCCCGATGAGCCAGAATTGACCTGACAATGATTGCGTCAGCGTTCGGCTGATTCGCACTGACGCCTGGGCTTACCGGTTTATTCCCCACGACTCTGAGTCCTCATCTCCAATCGGCATGCCGGGCGGCGGCCCGGGTGCAACGACGGGGGCGTCCTCCTTGAACGGTCTCTCCTCAAAGCGCTGAATGTCGGTCGCAATGAGAAGGAAATGTGCCCGCTCAGTGTCACTCCCGGATTTTGCCGCTTCGGTCGCCCGACTCCGAATCCGGTCCAGGGCGAGCCCGGCCTGGGCTCGCACATCGGGTAGTCCCCCGTCGTGGGCCAGCCCGATGAGACGACTGACGACAACCTGCTGAATGACGCGGCCAATCGCGCGCTCGTAATCGGTGCCCCCTTTGCGCTCAAAGGTCGTCGCCAGGAGTCGATCGATGACGTCGTTGAGCCCGGGCAGTGAGGAGGAGAGCGCATGCTGCTGGACCAGCCTGCTGGCCCGGGCTGGATCGAGGAGCAGTGAGATTGTCATATCCGCCGCGGTCGCGGCGGGCGAAATCGCATCGAACACCGGGTCGGTGTTCCGCCGGAAGAGCTCACGATGGGCCGGGTATTCCAGCGGGCGCGGCGGCAACTGGGACAGCAGCGATGGCGACAGGGTGAGCTCGCCGGGATCCAGCGTTTTCATGAGCGCAGCCAGGGCGTGCTCCTGTTCTGCGGCACTTGCTGGTCGGAGAGGTTCCTGCCCATCGCCGCGCAGCGCATAGGTGTAGTACTGCCCGCCCACAACCTTGACCGCGGCTTCCAGCTGGTAGCGGTGATGGAGGTACAGAGGAACCAGCACTTCCTCCAGCGTGGCCAATGGCATGTTTCGTCGAATCGCGGCCTCGCCGAACCGGTTGAGCGCCGATCGGCGAACCTGGAGTACTCGTTCCAGCTCGGCTGCGGCATCGGCACCGTTGTCCCAAAGGTGAGCATTGGGGTGAGCGCTGCCGGAAGGTCGCGCATCCTGATCGCTGAGAAAGGTGATGCCTCGTTCATGGGCTTTCGCCAGGACCTGGTCCAGGGCGGTGCGCTCGTCGCCGCCTCCGGTACTCCCGTATCCGTAGGCGATGGCGACCTTGTCCCATTCACCAATGCCGCTGGCGTAGGCGTTGGTGAGGTCTATTGTGCCGTCGGGCCGGAGCGTCACCAGGGGGTGGGGGTAGTCCATGACCGAAGCCCGGCCCTGGCTGCTCGCGATGTAATTGTGTTCGAGTCCCAGGGTGTGACCGACCTCATGGGCCGCGAGCTGTCGGAGGCGAGCCAACGCCATCGCCATGGCCTCCGGCGATTGTTCCGTGCCATCGGTGTAGGGCGAGAGCAATCCTTCCGCGATCAGGTAATCCTGGCGCACTCGGAGCGAGCCCAGCTGGACGATGCCCTTGAGAATCTCCCCGGTCCGGGGATCCACGATCGCCCCGCCCAGGCTCCATCCCCGGGTCGCGCGATGGATCCATTGAATGACGTTGTACCGCACGTCCAGTGGATCAGCGCCCTCCGGCAGGATCTCCACCCGAAACGCGTTATGGAAACCGGCGGCTTCGAACGCCTGGCTCCACCAGCGTGCGCCATCCAGCAAGGCCGATCGAATTGGCTCTGGCACTCCCCGGTCGAGATAGTAGACAATCGGCGTGACCGGCTCGCTGATCGCGGCCGCGGGATCGCGTTTCTCCAGCCGGTGGCGGGCGATGAATCGCTGACGAATGGGATCCCCGACAGGCGTCGCGTAGTCCGCGTACTCAATCCCGTAAAATCCCGAACCGGGTTGATTCACCCGCCGCCGATACTTGTCGTCGGGAAGCGCGATGAATGAATGATGCTCCCGCACCGTGATGGCCCGGGGAAATGGAGTGACGTCCTGGACGTACCGGCCTGGATTTGATCCGGTGAAGGTCAGGGTGACCTCTATCTCACTGTTCCTGGGGAATGCTCGCGTATTGGGAAGGAAAACGGCGCTGCGGGAGTTGTCGGTCGAGTAGTCTCCCTGGTTGGTTCGCTTGAGCGCTCCGATCACATCGTGCGCGTCGCGCAGCAGGAAGTCCGTCCCATCAACCAGAGACGTGGCCCCCAGTCTCCGCCTCGACCGTAAATCCCCAGAGCACCGACTGGGCAAAAGATTCTTCCACCGTTCGGCGCTCATCCGGGCTGCCGCCTTCGGCTCGAAACGCATAGTTCGGTTGAAAGAGAAGAACTTTGTTCCCCGCCCGATTGAAGCGCACGACCTGGCCACCGCCCACCTGGCTGCGATCGAGCCCGATATCGTTCGATCCTACCCCGGTAACCAGCGACTCCACGTAGAGAAACTCATGGTCGAACTCCGGAATCTCCATCCAGAGCTTGCCTGTCCCGCCATCCCAGAAGAGAGGGATGAATCCATCGAGTTTCTGCATTCCCTGCGTCCTGGCTGCGATGGTTGGCAACCCATGTTGAGCCTCGAGTTGATGAGCCGGACTGGCGATGGCAACCCCCAGCAACAACGTGGTGAAGCGCATGAAGAGTCTCTGTCAAAAGGGGAATGTGACGCGCATATCCTGGTTCATCCAGGGCGAATACTGATCAACCCGGATTGCGCCAGGAATTCAGTGTACCGAGCCAGCGCGACTGAAAAGTGCGGTA
Organism: Gemmatimonadota bacterium; assembly: GCA_039931815.1. Taxonomy (GTDB): domain Bacteria; phylum Gemmatimonadota; class Gemmatimonadetes; order Gemmatimonadales; family GWC2-71-9; genus DASYPP01. The sequence continues at coordinate 4,079 of JBDTRF010000038.1, read as the reverse complement.
GCCCTCGCCGCTTCTCCTAGAAAACCACCTGGGTCGACCCGTAAATCGATCGTGGCTGACCCGGGACCACAAACCCTCCGGCTCGAAGTTCGGCATAGGTCGTGTCAAACAGGTTTCGGACGCCGAGTTCCAGGTTGACGCGCCCGATCTGGGTGCCCGTGCTCAGGTGCGCCAGGGCGTAACTTGAGAGCTCGACCCCGGGTTCGTCAAATGGCGTGTAGGGACCCACGACGTTGGTGCTCGCACGCACCCGCCAGTGGGAAGTCGGGGGAGCCAGCTCAAGCGCGAAGATTCCGACCTGCCTGGCGGTATTGAAGACCCTGGTGCCGGTCAGCGTATCGCCCTCTTCCGTTACCAACTCGCGATACCTGGCGTCGTTGATCGTCCAGTCGGCGCTCAAGGTCAATGCCGGCGACAGGTCCGCCCGCACCTCGGCCTCGATACCCTGCCGTCGGCTGCGCCCTCCACTGGTCGATGCCAGGGTAATCGGATCGAACGACTGCTCGTTGCTCACGTCCATCCGGAAGACGCCCAGCGTAACGTTCACCTTCGACGCATCGAACTTGACGCCGGTTTCGTAGGCCCACGCGCTAATGAACGGAGCCGTCGGATCTTCGATGACGCCATCGCTCTGGCGGAACCCGCGAGAAACATTGGCATACAGGTCAGCCAGCCGCCGGACATGATAGAGCAGACCCAGCTTGGGGTTGAATGTCGCTTTGCTTTTGCTGGCGATGGCCCCACCATCCGGGTCGACCCGGGTACTCAGGACGTCGACCCGGCCGCCGGCTGAAAGCCGCAGGTGATGCCCCAGGTCCGTCGTCGACTGAACGAAGATTGCCCCCGAGGCCTGTCGAGCGGAGACCAGGGTCTGCGTCGAGTCCCTGGTCCGGTTGGTGGTAAACCAGTTTTCGAAATCGGAGTGATCCCATCGCCCCTCGACACCCACGGTGATCTCGGAATTCTCGCCAGCCCATGTGAGTGCACTGGTTGCGCCGAGTCCGTAACGGCGGTCCTCTTCTTCGGTCTGACTGCCGGAGCCTTCCGCCGAGCCGCCTTCAGGCGGCGTGGTGAGAAAGAGCTGCCACCGGCCCTGGGTGGCGTACACGGTGCTTCGCCACAGGAGCGAGGTCCCGATGATCGTTCGCAGGCTCAGCCGTTCCTGGGCGTGCCGCTTGAAACCGCCATCGGTGCTGTTCGACACGGTGTCGAACAGCCGTCGATCGAACTGGTCCAGGGTAAGAAATCCCGGGGAGTCCCAGCCGGCGGCGTACAACTCGGCTCCTGCATCGAGTGTGGTGGACGGGGAGACGTCTTTGACAACGCGTGCATGTCCCTGGCCCAGCTCGTAGCTGCTGTTGGGCCGCCATCCGTCCTCCCGAATGCTCCGGATGCCGAAGACACCACCCGCGGTCTCCCGATCAAAACCGCTCATCAGTGTGCCATCCAGGCGACCGTACGCGCCGCCGGACACCCACGCGCGGGATCCCTTCATCCGCTCGAGGGTTCGCACGTTCACCACCCCCGCCAGCGCGAAGTTCCCATAGAGCGCGCTGGTTGGCCCCTTGTACACGTCGATCGAATTCACCGATTGGGGGAACAACAGGCTCCAGTCGTTGTAGCCCTCGGCGTGCCCGTTTACCGGTTCATTGATGGGGACCCCATCGATCCAGAGGGCCAGGTCAGTCGAATGATCCGAACTGAATCCGCGAACCGATGCGTCGGAGGCGAAGCCTGGCCCCTGGCCCTGGTCGTGGACCTCGATGCCAGTCGTCTGTCGAAGCAGATCATACGTATTGAGCGCATGGGTTTGCGAGATAACTCGGGGAGAGACGCTGACAACGCTGAGCGGTTCCTCCCGGCGCGCCCTGGTCGCGGTGACCGTGATCTCCTGGACTTCGATTGGTCGCCGGTTGAGCGAGTCACCGTGCTGATGAAGCGTGTCCTGCTGTGCCCGGGCCGTGCCCGGCAGGCAGAGCAATACGAGTATACTCCAGCGAATGGACATGGAAATCTCCGCAAAGCGTAACTGTGCGGTGAGAGAGCCTCACCGTCACCCAGGTCGTGACTGAAAAACCGGGTTCTACGCGGAGCGGCTGGGTGGTCCCAGTGGGAGAGGTAGTTCGGGTCCGGCGGACCAGGCGAGAGGCGTCAGTCGACGGGGGAGAGCAGGCTGAAAACGAACGTTGTCACCGAGTCGCTCGACCGAGGGCAGGGCGGTTCGTACCGTCCAGCCTGAGCACGCCGTCAGGCAGAGATCACAGCAGTGGAGGCCTTTGGAGTGAGGAGAGTCTGCCGGCCCCCGGTCATGATGGTGCGCGCCGTGCGCGCCGTGAGCCTCCATGCCACTCATGTCCGCGTGGCCCATGACAAGGGGCCACGCGAAGAGCGTCAGGCTCAGGGTAATCGCGAGAAGACGGGGAAGTACCCGCCGCATGCGTCGCATCATGCGGAAATGAATACCGGGCCGCGACGTCGGAGTCAAGCGCAATGCAGAGCCCACGTTACCGGGCCGGAACCTGGCGGGGAGCCGGTCTCGAATTCACCCCGGATTCCTTCTCCAGGGCGAGCAGTTGATCGACCTCGGCGGGGACGCCGGCGGTGAGATTCTCCGCGCCGTCCGCGGTGATCAGGATGGTATCCTCCAGCCGGATGTGAATGCCGCGATCCGGGAATTCGAGCACCGGCTCGACGTTGAAGACAACGCCGGCAACAAAGGGTCTTTTCGCGTCGGCCCCGCTGATCCCGATGACGTCGTGCACCGAAATCCCGATAAAGTGTCCCAGGTATCGCCCACCGTTGGTACCCTTGAAAGCGTCGAGGTAGCCGTACTTCTGATAGACCGGTTCGGCCAGGTCTCGCAGCTGGTCGATGGTCACCCCGGGTTTCATGGCGGCGATGACAGCATTGCGTACATCGAGAATGCAGCGATACATCTTCTCCTGCTCGTCGGAAAACCTTCCGGAAACCGGCCATGCCCTCGTAATGTCCGACACGTAATAGTCGAAGTCCGAGCCATAGTCCAGGTAGACCATCTCGCCGGCCAGCATCTGCCGATGATTCAGCATGTAGTGCACATTAGTCGCGTTGGGGCCCGATGGAACGATGGGAGGAAAGCCATCTCCCCGTGCGCCCAGTCGCCGATTGGTAAACTGCGCAGCGGCGGCGATTTCGTATTCGTACATGCCGGGCCGGGTGCCCCGGATCGCCTCCGCGACTGCGGCAGCGCCGATTGCGCCGGCCCGCCTGAGCCGGGTGATCTCGTACGGCGTCTTGACCCACCGCAGCTCGTCCAGCATGCCACTGAGGTCCGCCAGCGGAAGCTGCGGCTGGGCCTGGTGAATCCGATCAATGGCCTGCGCGATAACGGTCCCCCGACCCATGAGCGGGTGGTCCATCTCGCCGGCGGCGACGACCCGCGATTCAAACCGGGCGTGTAACTGGTCATCCGGGGGACTTAACTGGGTGAAAATCCTGGTAACTTTGGGACTCCCCGTGGCGAAACTGAGGAAGGTGAAGAAATTTTCGAGAGGTTGAATCGTGATTCCGTAGTGCTCTCGGGAGTTTCCCCCGCCCAGCCACGAGTCGCCACTGCCCACTGGCCGCGCGGCGAAAATGGTGGCATTGCCATTCGCACCGTTGAGCAGGAGAATCGCGCCGGGCTCCTCAATGCCGGTCAGATAGTAGAAGTCCGGTGACTGGCGGAACCGTTCGATCAGCGGATCTTCCATACCGGCGAAAACAATGCCGATCCCATCAGGGATCTGTTGCAGCAATCGGCTTCGGCGGGCGGCGAACTCTGCCTTGGCAAACGCGGTGTCCTGGCCTCGGAGCTGCGCCCCCGCGACGGAGCAGGCCAGCAGAACGAGCAGTGCCATACGTCGGGGTGAACGGGCGCGCTCAACCATGGCGAGTTGCCTTTTTCTCAGGGTATATGAATCAGTCCAGTCATGACGCGGATGGGCCGTCGCCGGTTTCTGATCCAGCGACCGCGGTGGGCCATCTTTATCATTGGCACCATTGCCTCACGTGACTGCCCTCACACCGTTTCGCCCCGGCGACCGGTAGATTCCCAGCCC
>JBDTRF010000037.1:0-18086 GCA_039931815.1 Gemmatimonadota bacterium | reverse complement strand
CGATTGATCGAGAGCGTGGCGGGCCCGGTCCGGTTCTGATTCCGGCCAGAGCAACCCAAGCAGTTTGTCGCGGGATAAACCCTGCACGCCGGCCGCGGCCAGTAACGTCAGGAGGCCGAGTCGTCGGGGCTGCACCGCTGGACCGGTTATTGGTCCTGCGGGGCCCGAGAGAGAGAGTCCACCGAGAGTATTGAGTCGATACATACGAGGCATCTTAAATCTATACCCGACATGCGGTTTTCGGTTTGGGGAGGAATTGGTGAGGTAACTGGTAGGGCGCGGTGAGGAGGCCGGCCTAGGTTGTCCGCTGTTCTTAGCGTCAACCCCTGGAGAATCCCATGCGTTCGTTCCGCCTGATTTCGCAGAGCGTCATTCCTGCGTTCATCCTGGTTGTCCTGTCGGCCGGCCCGGCGGAAGCGCAGGGCTTCAGCAACCTGCTCAACCGTGACCTTCCTTTTCTCGGAATGGACACCGGTTCTGACCTCTTCTGCGACGTGGTGACGGGCGGACAGAAGCTCACGGGGAAAGTGACTCGCGCCCAGGTCACCACTGATACCGAGCGGGAAACCGCGATCGTGTTCTCGCTCAGTGGCTGGCAGGCGGCCAAGGTGACGTACGAGGTGATTGGAACCAACAATCGCATGCTGGCCGAGGTGCCGAAGGTCGAGTCCACTCTTGAGGCAGGTGCAACCAGCCAGACCGTTCGCCTGCTGCTGCGCGATGGTTTACCCGAAGGTAAGAACTTCGAAAGCATGATCCTCCGGATCAGTTTCGCGCGCCCGGGCAAGGCGTGCGCGGATCAGACCTTCAAGTATCAGCTCGCGCGTCGCTGGCAGACGACCATCCGCCCGGACAACGTCGTGGTGATGGTTACGCCGCGAGCGGTCGGCCACACGATTGCTCTCCCGGCGGATGCCGCTTCACGCTATGCGAAATCCGGCACCGACATGGGAACGGCTCCGGCCCCACCGGTGTCTGGGTCTACCTCCCCGGTATCGCATGCTGGACACATCGGGCATATGGCAGAACGACCGGTTCCTTCGACGCCTGCCACGGAAACACGAGTACTGGTCCGCCCGGCGATAGTCGCGGTTGATACGACGCGCTTCAAGCGCCATGTGGATCCCTCCCGCGCTGCGATGATCATACAGCGACGACTTGTCGTCGCGCCGACGCCAGACCAGCCACCGGTGGAAAACGCCGGTGGAATCGTGGCGAGCAGTCCGATTGACCTGCTTCAGAATATTCAGCTGGAGCCAGGCTATCCCGTTGATCGCCTGCGTCGGCTGCTCGGGTTCGGATCGATTGTGTACCGCGATCGCTCGCGTTCTGATCTCTTCTATTTCCTGCCCAATGAATACCATCTCATGTGGAATGCGGAGATGGACGTGCCTCAGCGTTTCAGTCTCGCAGTCCAGTATCGCACGGCGGCCGATGCGACTGCCGAGCCGAAAGTGAACATGGCCATCGAGTTGAGCCCTGGTCTCGATATCGATGATCAGGACCTCGCATCGCGCCTGGCTCGAGCGTACCTGATGCGCTCCGGTCACGCCATGCCCGCCGCGCAAGTCACATTTCCCGGATGGAAGGAGAACCCCAGGCTCTCGCTCGAACGGGATCTCGGGGTTCACTATGACGTTCGCCCCGATCAGATCACCGTCTCCCCCAGCTCCGACATCGCCGCCGGTGTCACCGCCGAATGGGTTACGTCCGAGGCGACAGCGAACGACATGCAGCTCCGCATCGTGCAATCCGGCCTGGCTGGCAATGTGACGCTGACTCCCGACGGCGATCTCCCCCCGCAAGCACTTCCGTTTCAAATCGCCGTGCGAGACGTCAACACCTACGGCCCCATCCATTTCTCTCTTGGCCGGATGTGGCGGAATACGTTGAGCTACCCAGTCCGGGTCCAGCGATTGAACGCATTGGTTGTCGATAGGACGAACGGCACTCCGGCCGTGTTGACGTGGGACCTGGGAGACTCGGTTCTGCCGCCGCTGTCCCAGCTCCAGGTCGACGCTTCGAACTTGCCCGGCTGGGTGGAGCAACAGGCGCTTCGCATATGGGTCGACTACGACCTGGTCGCTTCCTGTCGCGATTGTGATGACCGCGCCCTGGCGGATTTGAGAATTGGTGCCGGCAATCCCAGCCGACAGAACATCGTGTTCGAGAGCATCAATCCGCTCCGCGACCTCGATCTGTATCGGCTCCGGGTCAAAGTTCGGTCTCACTTTCTCGATCCTCGCGCCGGCGACCTCGCTGAGGGAGCGACGGTGGAGATTCCCACCGATCGCGCGTCGGTGCCGGCCGGCGTGATCTATCCGCCGACCTCAACGCTGGCTGACTCCACGCTGTTCGAGTACCGGCTCACCGCCGTCAAAGGCGATGGCACCACGCTGGAAGGCTCGATCTGGATACCGGTGCGAGAAGCCCGTGTTCTCATCGGAGCGGCGCAGGTGAAACAATCCATCCCCGAGTTGATCGCCGCGGCGGCACCGGGCACACCACAATGATCCGGATCGCGCGGCTCGCTCTCGTGCTTCTCACCCTTCCTTCGGTGGCTATGGCTATTCCCGACCTTCGCCTTCGCCGTGCAGCGGGGCCCCTCCAGGTGTATCCGGACACCCGTGATCGATGGGTCTTCTATTACCCGCCAGGACCGATTGAGGTCGTCAGCCGACCGGACAGCGGCCCCGACGCTTTGTTGTATGAGACGCGTTTCACCCTCGATTCGGTGAGCGTGCGCAGTCTCTTCACGCTGAAGGTGTCCATCCGCGGTCCGTCATCGGATGAACTGGCCCAGGCCGAGCAGGCACTCGCGGCGGCTGGAATCCGGGCACCGGAACTTCGGCCGCTACCGATTCGGCGCCTGGAGGCAGGATTGGTCTACGCCATCGGGGGTCAGGCAGGGGATACCAGTGCGGCCCTTCCACCGGGGGATTTCGAGCCCACTGGAGAACCCGGCGATGACGCGTACTGGAGGGAGCGGGTCTACACCATCCGGCTGGATCGGTGGTCGGCTCAACTGCTGACCGATGCACTTCGGCGTGGCGGCGTGGCCATGAGTGTGGGGTACGCGTTCTTCGCCGACGGATTGGCCGCGGACTCCGCGCCGGAACTCTCCGGTTCGCCCGAAGTTGTGGCGGCGGTGCGGGCCGCCCTCTCTCGAGGGCCGACTGGGAGTGCGCCTCCCGGTGGTACGCTGGTGGAATCGGGGGCAACCGGCATCTACATGGACATCGGACGCTGGCCTGATCGGCTCCAGCAGGTCGACCTGAATGCCGCGGCGCTGCCGGGTTACGCCCTGATCTCGATCCGTTCGTACGACTTTCGCGACAGCCTTCGCCCCGGCCTGTATGCCAAACAGGTGGAAGTCGAAGCCCTTGGTGTCAGTGGCCGGACCATCCGCGCGACGGTGACGTTCGACGCCGTGCATCCCGACCTCATTGCCCAGTCCATCCGTTTCCCCTACGCGGTGAACCTCCGCCATTACTGGCGCTATCGGACCCACGAAATCCTGGCCGACGGCACCCGCGTGGAGGGTGAATGGTGCAAGCGCACCTCGTGGACCGAGCTCCTCGACATCACGTCGCGGCCGGAAGACAGCACCACTGCGGCTCAACCTGCCACTGTCCTGGAGCACTCGGAGCCATGAAAACCCTGACCAGCATCATCGTACTCGCGCTACTCGTCGCTTCGGAACTGCCGGGCCAAACGGTGGTTCGCTATGACCAGGGGCGGAGGCAAATCAATGGATTCACACTGCTTCAATCGGTCAGCGATTCAAACGCCTACTACTATGTGCCCCGGTTTCCCCGGCTGGCACGAAACGGCGATGGGTCATTTCAGCTCCTGCTCATGAAATATGTGGGACGCGACAGCAAGACGAGCGGGGGCCTGTTTCACGCCCTGGTCACCTTCGACCTGCTCCCCGATCAGGTCGACAGCCTTTCTCGCGAGCTGGTGCGCCAGCTTCCCCGCGCGAGACTGGTGGGGAGCGTCCCGCTGACGCAGACAACAAAAAACGGCGAGGAACTTCCCAACACATTCCAGGTGGTTTCGGCCACGTTTTCCGATACGGCGCCCGGTGGATTCACCCGACGGGTGCTGACGTCGGGGCGGGCACCCGTCACCCCGGGATCCGCGGCGGCGCTCGCCGGCCTGCTCTCACCTGAGGGGGCAACCCTCCTCTGGTCTTCGTTCGATGGAACGACCTCCGATGTCTCGATCGCTCTCCACGCGCAATACGAGGCGGCCATCAACGGCTACTCGGCGACGGTGGTCGGCGAAATGAACACCATCTACCAGCATACCAGCGAGATCCTGAATCGGCAGAAACACTACTCCCGCCGCCAGCTGCGCGATGTCGTGGATTCCCTGATCAAGCGGGGAACGCTGCGGGTTGACGTGCAGGACCTTTCGGCCGGGCTCACCATCAACACCAAAGACATGGAGGCCCTGCTTCAGGTCGTCACCGACAAACTGACGACGCTCATGTTCGATCATGAAAACGGCTGGGCCAAGGATCCACCCCAGGAAGTTGCGGTCGAAGCGGATCAGCTCAAGGGTCGCCAGGAGGAAGGTTTCTTTGCCAAGGTGTTCGGTGGTGGTGATACGGAGTACTACACCGACGATCAATACGTGATGAAGAGTATTACCGATATCCAGCAGCGCTCATTTCGACTTCAGTTGAACAAGGGTTCCTCGGTCAGTGTGGCCGTGGATGCGTCGGGCAATCTCTCCGCCTTCTTTACCGGCCTTTCCGATCGCGCCCGGTATTTCCGGGTCGTGAACATGACGGACGCCGATTTCGAAACCTTGCCGGTCACTTTTCAAGTTGACCTCGGAGCGGTCGAAGCGTTCCAGGACCTGGTCAATTTCGTGTCGGTGTCGGTGAAGAAGGTCTACCAGGACCATCCGGCGTTTACGGCCTCGTTTCAGATTACACCAGACGACATCAAGGCGGGGCGGCTCAGTCGCACCATTGAAATTCCCCGCCTCGGCGAGACCGGCGCTGACTGGCAGGAATATCAGTATCGCATTTCGTGGAGTCTTCGAGGCGCTTCCACGGTCAGTCTCCCTTCGCAATCGGATCGCTGGACCGCGTCCAGCGACCCGGCCGTATCACTGAAGCTTCCATTCGAGCGCCAGGTCGTGGAGATCGACGCCGCGCGCGAGCTGTTCAAGCCGGCAGGTTTTGAGAGCGCGTCGGCCCAGTTCGCGTCGGTGCTCCTCGGACATCAACGGATGCAGCGCCAGGTCATGTTGAGGGCGGGGGATAACGAGAACACCTCGCGCGTCGTGGTCTACCGCGACGCCGGTGCCCCTATCGCGTATCGCATCCAGTGGCATGGCGCCGGTGGCACACGAGAGGATGGGCTGGCGCTGCTGACCGGCACCTATCTCTTCCTCACGCCACCCGGACCGGCTGCGCCATCGCCGACCCCGACGCCGGTGACGCCGGGAGGTACTGACTGATGCGGGTCTCCTGGTGGTCAGTGGCCCTGGTCGCCACTCTGAGTTCTTCGATGATGGGGGCCCAACAGGTGTCGGTCGATCGGGGCCTGCGAGTTGCCAATCTCTGGTGCTTTCCACTGGCCAGTGATTCGACCGTCTATGTCTACATCCCGGCCGTTGCCCGCATGGCTCGCGACGGCGCCGGGCTGCCGCAATTCTCGCTGCTTCAATATGCCGTTCCTACCCGGGATACCTCGTCCGGCCTGGGGCCCATCACCAGTACGTCGGGCGGTGGTGTCTTCCATTTCCTGGTCGAGTATGCGACCTCGCCCGATAGCGTGGCCCGCGCCGGGCTGGCGCTCCGCGAGATAACGCACGACACCTCGGTGCGGATTCGCGGACCCCTCGTCTTCAACCAGGCTCGATACACTCTCGTGTCGTCGGTGCTGCAGAATGGGAAGGCCCAGGTGCTGGCGACAGGACGCGCACCGGTAATGGAAGGGAATCGGCTCGCCCTGAGCTTTGCGCTGGAGCCGGAGCAGGCGACCCTGCTGGCACGCAGCCTGGAGCAGTCGACGTCGGATGTCTCGCTGGCCTTTGACCTGGACTTCAGCGGACTCACCGACGCCTACGAAGCCGAGCTTGACGTTGACTGGGCCGCAGTGCAGCACTCGTTCAAGTGGTCGGCTGGTGGCAACATCTATTTCATCGGGGTCGAGGTCGAGAACAAGTTCGACGAGCTGGTGCGAACAGGCGGCTTACGACTCAAAACGGCAGGGAACGATCCTGCAACGGAGGCGCTGGTCCAGGTGGCGTACCAGCGGCTCCTGGAGGTCATGTTTTCGCCGGTGGAACCGGATGAAGTGCCGGCCGAGGACCGGGGGGGAATGATGACCGCCCTGAGCCAGACCATGAAATCCGGGAGTATGGGTGGAGGGATGTCGGCGTTCGGGGTTCACGCCGGCTATCGGCTGGCGGAGCTCAAACAAAGCGGGCACAGCACCCTGTCGTTCAACCACCGGGCGACGGTGACGCGACAGGCCATGCTGGTATTCAATGCGGGGAGCCTCCTCCGCCAATTCGGGTCCGATCCTCGTTTCGTCCGCTCTGTTTCGATTGACGATCCGCTGTATCGAGAGCGGGACGTGTACGTCGGCGTCGATGGCGAACTCCTCCCCGAATTCTCCCGGGCAATCAATAGTGTCACGGTCACCCTCCGCAAGAAGCACCAGAGCGGAGTCGAGTCGGTGGACCAGGTATTACTCGATGCCGCCGCGTTTCGGGGCAGCGCGGATCCTCGTCCCCGCCTGGCCTACGGGTACGATGCCGACTCGAATCGGCTGGCGTGGCTGGGCTATGAATGGCGGGCTCGCTGGCATTTCGTGGGTGGAGCCGTGCTCGAGACACCGTGGCAACAGAGTGATGCCGCGATGATCAACCTTCACACGCCGTACACCCGGCGCCGGGTTGAGCTGACCGGCGACATCGGGACCCTGCAGCAACGGGGAGTGCGCGCGGTGATCGTCCAGTTGACCTGGCCCTTCTTTGGGGAAGCGCGGCTGGAGCAGAAGGTTCTCCGTCCCGCCACGCCGCCAACTGAACCAATTGCCTTCGAAGTCACGTTACCGCGTGATTCGCTGTCCTACGGCTACACCATTACCTGGCAATTCGACGGCCGCCGGGTTTCCCGCCACGGCCATGATGATGTGGGCCTCGTCTTTGTGGACGAGATACCGCCCGATACCGCACCGGTTGTTACTCCCGTGACCGATCGGTCCACCCCTGACAGCAACAGGAGGTAACCATGCTGTCCCCGTATATCCGTACCCTCAGCTCGGCCGGCGCGCTCGCGCTTGTCCTGCTGGCACCACGCCCGGCCCATGCCCAGGCGCTTGATGAGCAGAACCGGGTAGAGCTCTCGCTTCACGATGGTACCAAGGTCGTCGCACTCGGCAGTGCCGTTTCGGCCGGCCAGCCGGTGAGTCGAAGCTATTACTACCTGCCGACCGGCCTGCGCCTGGCCACCCGTCCCGATGGCACACCAGAATTCCTGTTTCTCAAGTACACCACCGACGAGGCGGCCACCGAAGGCGGCATCCAGGGCGGGCTGCTGCATGCACTCTTTGTGTGGGGGCTTACCGAGGCCCAGATGACCGAGGCGCAAACCGTCCTCGCCACGCACGATACGGGCGCGCGGCTGATGGGTGCCGCCCAGGTGGAACCCGAGGGCCAGAACGGGACATTCCGGATCATTTCGGCCACGCTCAGCAACAGTCAAAGGGCGAGAAGTATCGTGATGAGCGGAAAAGTCGCGACCCTGCCAGGGGGAAGAATGGCGTTGGCCGCCGACCTGGATCCCCAGGGCGCCCAGCTCATTGCGGCGACCCTTGATAGCACGCGGTCGATTACCGACGTCACCATTGAGCTGAGCCTGGCCTACACCGCCATGGTTCCGGCGGCGAAGGGAGAGGTGCGGACTGACTGGAGCCGCCTCGAGACGCACCACGACGAACTGGTTGCAAACTACAAGCGAACTCATACGAGCACGCTTCACTCGGAGAGCTGCTTTCTGTTCATCTGCAACTCGAGCTCCAAGCCGGAATACAGCTACAGCTACGATCAGATGCGGAGCCAGGTCTCCTTTCTCTTCGAACAGAAGGTCATCCAGTTCAACTGGGAAGAAAACGTCAGCGACGATCGCGTCACCACTATTCGTGACGCCTTCACCAAGTTTTTCCTGGGCCTTGTCGCCGAACCCAATGAGGATCGACTTCCCCCGGTGGACAAAGAGGGCGGCGATTCATCGCGCGCGCTGGATAGCATCCGGATTGGCGACCGCTATCACTATGCGAAGCGCAGCACGATTACCGATCTCGCCCGGAAACTCCAGGTCTTCCGCCTGGATACCCGATTGGCCTTCAAGCGGCCAGTCACCCTCACGGGAAACCTGGGAAGCTGGTATAACAGCGTCCGGGACAATCCCAAGTGCGTCGCCTCGGTCAATCTGAACAATCCGTTCTACGCTCGACAGGACGTTCGCTTCCGGGTGGATTTCGATGCGCCCAAGGAGCTTTTCAGCTCGGTGTTCAATTATGTCACGGTGACTGTCAGGAAGGATCGCCAGGATGGCGTGCCCTTTGAGCGATCAGTGACCATCGACGAGGATTACGTCAAGAAGAATGGCGTGCTGGCCACGATGACCTACGCTCGGGGCGAAGATCGGGATCCCTCGCTCTTTCGCTACAAGGTGCAGTGGAGCATGAAAGGCGGCGACCTCTATCCCGCGACGGCGAACTGGGAATCATCCCAGGGCCTGGCCGCGATCGCGCTGGCCCCGCCGGTGGTTCCTCGCAAGATCGAGCTCGAGGGTAACCTGCAGGAACTGGCCGCCAGCGGCATCACCCGGGTGACGGCGCAGATTCGGTATCGCAAGTTCGGCCGCGAGGTCGAACAGAACATCCAGCTTCCGGTCGGCAGTGGGGAGGCGCTGGTCAGCGGAATCGTATTCCCCGATCGCACTGAAAAAGGATATGCCTACCGCCTGGTCTTGAATCACAAGACTGAAGGCCGACTGGCCTTGCCGTGGAGTGCCCAGGTTGGGGACGACTACATCTATGCCACGGTTCCCACCGAGCTGCTGGTGAAAACCGAAGTGATGACCGCCGCGCGGACCGCCGCCACGGAAACGGTCACCAATGTTCTTGATCAGTTCCGCGACGTTCTGGGAGGAAGCCACCAATGAGATCACTCACGCGTACCTGCCGTGGCGTAGCCCTCGTATCCCTGGTTTGCCTCGGGGTTACCCCGCTGCTGGCCCAGGATGTTCTCCTCGATCGTCCGGTTCGGGCCGGTGCCCTGACGGTTTTTCCATCGGCAAGCGACACGACCCAGTTTTTCTACGTGGTGGACAAGGCCCGATTGGCCACGGATTCATCGGGCACCCCGCAGTTTTCGTTCATTCGATACGCCTCGACCGTCGCGACCGCCGCGGAAGAAACCGAGCGCGCGGAAGCGGAGGGGGGCGGGATCGTGCACGCCGTCGTCAGCCTCTCGGTGACCGAGGATCAATTGCGCGAGGCCCGGCAGGAATTACAGCGAGCCCGCCCGGGCGCTCGGCTGGTCGGTCCGATCGTATACAAGAGCGGTCGGTTCGGATTGATCTCGTCGTTCAAGGATCCGGCGGGAAACCTGGTGACGCAGGTGGTAGGTCTGGGGGTAGCCCCGGTACTGGATGGTGGCCGGGCGGCAGTCTCCATACAACTCACGAAACAGGGCGCCAAGATTCTGTGGGAATCATTTGCCACGGCTGCTCCTGATGTGAGCTTCAGCTTTGAGATGGACATGGCGGGCTACCGGTCGCCCAAGCGGGCCAGGGTCGAAGCCAACTGGGACCGGGTGTATGAGAGCCAGGCCTTCGGCGTCGGGCTGGCGAGCACCTATCTCTCGGCGGAAATCCGGGGTGCCTTTGACGACCTTCGACGCACCGGGGCCATCAAGATCACCCAGATCGGTGAAGATGCGCAGATGGACCAGCTCGTCACCACCGCCTATACCAAGCTTCAGGAAGTCATGTTCGAGCCGGTGAATGGGACGGGGACTCCGGACCTGACGGCGATGTCGGGAGCCGCCGGCGGGCAGCCCAGTCTCCTCGACCGGGCGACGAGCCAGCTCAAGGAAAGCCGCGCCGAGGCCGACCGGGAGCGGGAGCGACTGCGGACGGAAGAGCGGGCGGACGCGGCGCGAACAGGTACAACGGACACCGCGCGTGCGACGGGCACAGCCCACGGCGGACCCGCTGCACCGCGAGACTCCACGTTCGTACCACCCACGGAACCGTCGACCCGGGACGCCGGCCACCTGACCAATGACCAGGCCAAGGCGAAGGAATCAGCGGCTAGCCGGCCCAGTCAGCAGGTATCAACTCCCAGCTTTGCGATCGTCGCTTCCTACCAGATGAAACGGTCGAGGCAGAGCGGAACGTTCACCTTTGATTTCAACAAGTACACGCCGGATGTCGTGACCTTGCGGTTCGATGAGAATATCGGCGATCTGAGCCGGCTCCGCGATAACCCGAAACATTTCCGGCAGATCAACCTGGAGGATCCGTTGTATCGGCAGCGGGAGGTCACCGCGATTCTCGACGGACTTAACGCGGAAGATTTCGGGAAGTATGTCAACTTCGTCGCGGTGACGGTGCGAAAGCAGCACCCGAACGGCCAGGTCACGCTCCGCGAGGGTCGGATGGATCGCGTCAACTTCAGCCGCGTGGGAAATGCGATTCGACTCGAGCCATACGGATGGAACGGGGAGACCGTCGCGACCCGCGATCGCTGGTTCGATTACGAGTATCAGACCGTCTGGAGTTTCTTCGGAGGACGGGACACCACGATCACCTGGCAGCCAACCCGCGCCAACGCGGTCACGCTGAGTCCGCCCTATCACCGCGCCGTCGTCACCCTCGACGGCGACTCGGCCCAGGTCGCCAGTGCCGGGGTTCGACTGGTTACCGTGAAAATCTTTTATCAGCTGGGCGGAGCGGAACGGCAGGAAGTGTCCACGATCAACCCACGAAAGGGGCCGCTGGCCAGCCGCATGGAATTCCTGCTCCCCAAGGACAGCAACACCTACGACTACGAAATTACCTGGCAGCTGGCGGGAAATGTCACCCGCACCACCGGACGCCGGACTTCAAGCGCGACGACGCTGCTTGTTGACGACGTCCCCCCGAGTTGAGGAGGCTCTGATGTATCATCGCTTCTTTCCCATTGCTGCCCTCTGTATGGGCGGCGCCGTCACTGCGGCCTTGACCGCAGGACCCGTCATGGCGCAGTCGACGATCCAGGTCGAGTTTGTTGCGCCGACCGCCGCGATGGTTGGCCAGTTCGGCGCGGCGAATGTGCAGGGTGGCTATGCGCCGGGCTATCGTGGTATCGTGGTCGGCGCAACCAACCTTGCCGGATTCCGCACGCTCGCCCCGACCGACCTGGTCCGCACGTTCGATTCCCTCCAGGCTGGTGCTGTCCTGCGGAGAATGATCGACACCATCCAGTCCGTCGTGGGGCATGGCAAGGTCGATATTCGTTATCTGCTGGTCGATGACGCCCAGGGTTTCGCCCCGGGAGCCACCGGGATTTTCTATGCCCGCCGCCAGGCGGGACCACCGGTGAGCTTTGTCTGGCCCTTTGCGACCGTCGATAGCGTGGGGGGCGGGCGCTTCCAGGGCATTGTCCGTTTGGGCGCGCACGCGATTCCCCAATTCACCGGCGGTGCCGGTGGCTGGAAAGAGTGGGAGGAAGTCGTGGTTCATGAAAGCCACCACACCCAGTGGGTCAATGAAGCCACCAAGTGGGGCAGCATTGCGATTTCCTATGGTGGGGACGGCGGGCATTTCGAAGAAGAATTGCTGGGAGACCAGGCGGTGCCCCTGGATGAAGGAATCGCGACCTTCTTCGGCCAGGTCGTCAATGATCCTCATGGTTTCACCGGACGAGGCCTTCCGTTTGTCGCCGACGCGGGGTATCGCTACCGGCTGGAGAGCTGGTCCGTGCTGGCGGGGTCGCTCGGCAATCTTACGATTCCTCGCATCGTCGTGAGCACGACACCACCGGCGCCACCACCAACCGCGGGTGGACAGTATGCATTGTGGGGCTATCGGTGGCGCGATGTTCCGGGTTTCTATATCCTGTTCAGTGAGACAACCGGGACTTTGTTTCACCAGTTCTTCTGGCGGAATGCGTGCACGACGAGAGACCCCGCGCTCGCCATGATTCTCAAGGAAAGCTCGGCGATGTGGCTGGGGGAGCGGGATCGGTACCTCTTCAATGGGGCGAACCAGTTGGCCCTTCAACTCGAAGCCATGGCCGCGGCTCCTACCGGGCCGGTGGCGACCGCCTGCGGCACGATGACCTCGAGTATGCTGCCTTACGCCATTCTCGACATCCTGACTCACTTCGGGATGACTGACCAGGAAATGCAGGGGGAAATCACCCGCCAGAATTCACGGCCCGCGTCGATTGCGTCGTCGCGATATCTCACACACCGGGCCGCGCTTCGGGCCGCGGTGCAGGCGGACCTGGCGGCCAGCCCGATCCAGGTGCAACAGGCCGTGGCCAAGGCCGTGACATATCTTCGACAGCCGTCGACGGTCCTGGCGTCGGTTCCGTAAACAGTTTTCACCACGGCGCTTGACAGCCTTCAAAACGGGGAGCAGTGTACAACGGCTCCCCACAACTCCAAAGGACGTTCTCCATGCTTCGCATGATCCCTGGACCCAATGTGCTGCTTACCGCACTCACCACCGTGCTCTTCCTGGGCCTGCCAGATTCTCTGGCGGGTCAGGACTCGCCGCCAGTCGTCCCCTCGCTCTACCGGCAACTGGCGGAAGCGGCAGACGGATATCGTACCGGCAAAGAGACGTTCTTCATCGCCATGCCGACGCCTCCCCACGATGTCCGGGGGCCTTTCGCCTCGCGTGACGAGGCGCACCGAGCCGCCGCAACGGCCGGGCGTCGATTCGCGGTGTATGGTCCATTCATCGCGTCGCGGGATTCAATTCCACGTCGGGGATCAGAGCTGGTGTCCGTGTCCCTCAGGTTTCGAACCAATCGTGGGGATTCCGTCGTCCAGATCAATCCACGGGAAGTCGACGCGTTGTTCTTCAGCCTGTCTTCGGTGGACAAGTTCATGATTCCTTACTATGTCCAGGTGCGCGGGTTGGATTACGCGAGTCGGCTTCGCAATCAGATCATTGCGTTTGGCAGCGGGCCGACCTGCCACTGGGCCCGGACCCTTCCCTGTCGCATCGATATGACGGGCGTTCAGCCACTGCCGGCCGACTCGATGAAGGGTGGAGACCGCAACCAGCGGAACTAGTCTCGGCCCATCAGGCGCAGGAAGGTGGAATCAGACTGGAGCGGGCGAAACGTCCGCTGCGTCTTGAGCAGCATGCGGTATTGAGGCGCAATTCGGACCAGGGTGTCCAGCAGCAAGAGCGTACGAGCGTTGTCGTTGAGGCGCATATGGACCAGGGCGTCGTCATAGATCAATTCGGGGGAGAGGGGGTCGACCGCCTTTCGTCGGGCACGTTCCGCAACTCGGCTGGCACTGTCTCGAAGGCCGACCCGGGCCAGGACCCCGGCGGTCAGGAGCTCGGCCTGTTGCGGTAATCCCGCTCCTTCCCCCGCCGCTTCGAGCTTGACCGCCTCGGCAGCCAATGCCCAGGCTTTTTTTACGTCTGGTATCACGAGAGGGGACCAGCCAAAAAGCGTCAGCTGGCAGTGCACGAAAAACCAGTTGTCGGGGTAGGCCCTTCGACCCTCGGCGCACCACTGAACCGCTTCGGCATCTTTCCCCAGGTCCAGCGCGGTCCCGTAGAGCAGCGCGACGATGCTGCTGCCATCACTGAGATATGCGTCCAGTCGATACGCCCGTTCCGCTGAATTATACGCGTCAGCCGACCGGCCCTCGGTGGCCAGTACCGCGCTCAGTGTTCGCAGCGCTGCGGCCTGCCGCAATCCTGGAACAGCCGCCGCCGTACGTAAATGACGCTCGGCTTGCTGCAACAGCATCGTGTCGTTCGAGACTCCGAGCGCGAATTGACGATACTTGATTGTCCCCAGCAACTCGAGTGCGGGCGGGCTCGTGCTGTCGAGAATGATTGCGCGCTCGGCATGCTCAGTGGCACTTCGCAGAGACGCCCGGACCGCGGGGAGTCCCTTTCCATTGGCGCGCTCCCATCCGGCCTGATCGAACGCCACCCATCCGCGCAGGACGGTTGGCTCAATCCATCGACGGTCGAGTCTCTCGGCCTGGGCCAGCAGGGAGTCCGCCCGGGGATACAGCTCGGCCCCCGATACCGGTGCAACGCCGGCCTCGTCGCGCAGGTCTTCCGCCTGGCGTGCCAGGGTCCACGCGCGATCGTTGCCGGTGGACTCTCGTAATTCTCGCAATTGGAGCTCCCGGCCCAGCCTCCGGCGTAGGCTGCGGGCGACTTCATCGGCCACGGAATCGCGAAGCTCCAGCAGGTCCCCGATCTGCACCTCTCGCTGGGCGCTTTCAAGCTGGCGACCAGAAACAGCGTCGGACAACCTGACCGTCACCCGAATACGGGGCCCGAATCGCGCGACGCTTCCACTCACCACCATTCCCACTCCGAGTTGCCGAGCCAGCTGTTGCAGCGGTATGGAGGACGCGCGGTAGGGACGAACGGCTTCAGGAGAACGCACGCCCAGGATTTCCTGCTGCTGCAACCGGTTTATCAGGTCCTCGGTCAGCCCGCGAGCCAGGTACCCTAACGAGTTGTCGGCGCTCTGATCATCGAAGTAGAGCACCGCCAGCTCCGTCTGCGGCGGCGTCGACACGTTGCGCACCGGAGGACTGCCACGGTTCGGCCGGAAGACCAGGGCGGCCAGGAGCGCGATCACCACCAGGCTCACCGGGATCCAGGTGAAACGCCGAAACGAGATGCGGTGCGGGGCTGCAGGCCCGGCCAGCAGCGCCTGTCGCAGCTCCAGCGCCGTGGTGAACCGATCTGCCGGAGTCTTGGCCAGGAGCCGGTTGACTATGGCTTCGAGAAATGGAGGCACGCTGGGTCGCAACTGCCGGACGGACGGTGGCGGTTCTGACCGATGTTTTGCCATCACGACCTGCGGCGTGCTGAAACCGAATGGCGGCGCGCCGGCAAGCATTTCAAAGAGGACAACGCCGAGCGCATACAGATCGGTGCGTCCGTCGAGATGGTGCTCTCCGGTCGCCTGCTCAGGACTCATATACGCCGGCGTTCCCAGGGCAAAGCCTTCGGATTCATGGCCAGACTCATTGACATCCGAGATAATTGCCGCGACGCCAAAATCGGCGAGCAGGGCATGGCCGGAGCTAAAGAGAATATTCTCCGGTTTCAGGTCGCGGTGCACCACGCCATGAGAATGGGCATACGCCAGTGCATCGGCCATCTCGAGCGCGATCGCCACCGCGTCGCCGATGGGAAGAGCGTGCTCGCGCGTCAGCCGATCCCGGAGGGTCTCACCGGGAACGAAGGGCATGACGTAGTAGACCAGGTCATCCGCTTCTCCGGAGTCGAGAAGCGGCAGAATGTTGGGATGGTTGAGACGAGCCAGAGTCTCCACTTCCCGCAGAAAACGCTCCCATCCCCTGAATCCGAGCAGGGAGGGGTCCAGCAATTTTATCGCAACATCACGCGAATACCGAAGGTCCTTGGCGAGATAGACCCGGGCCATTCCCCCCCGGCCGATTTCACTATCGAGCAGGTACTTGTTTCGGAGGATGTCGGCGAGCGCGGCGAAGAGATCCCTGGGAATGCGCGTCTCCTTGGGCGAACGAACCAGGCGCGTCAAGTCCTGGAAGATCGAGTCAGTTGGATGGTGCCTAGACCTAGTTACTTTCGCGGATTCTGCAACGGGAGTATGCGCGGAGCCTCCCCTCTGCCAGCGGCGAACGCCCTCTTCGTCGTCCGTGAGTTCAATCAATACCAGATCAAGATGAGTCCCTTAGATATCCTTAAGTATCTTTAAGGTTGACATCCTGATCGTCTAATGTACACTAAAGTACCACACACGAATGGCCACATGGAATCGCTGAGCGTCGAAGAAGCGGCTCGTCTGCTTCATATGAATGTAAAGCGCGTTCAGATCCTGGCGCGAGAAGGCAAGCTGCCCGGAACCCGAGTCGGCCGCCGCTGGCTCTTCTCCAAGGACCGCCTTGAGGGCCTGGTCGGGAGCCCTCTCGCGGGTGCTCCATTGGAAAAGGGCATCGAGCTGAGTGCGCGAAATCAATTGCGCGGCCGCATCGCAGGAATCCATCTCGACGGCATCATGGGCGAAATCCGGGTCGCGATTGGTGACCAGGAACTGGTTTCCGTGATCACCCGATCATCGGTCGAACGCCTTCATCTCAAGGTGGGAGATGAGGTCCTGGCCATCATCAAGTCGACCGAGGTGATGATCGGACGGAAAGACTGAGATGGGACACCAGGCCTGGGCAAGAGCGATTTCCCGCCGAAACTGGTTCGCCATCCTGGTGCCACTCGCCTTTGCCTCTCCGCTTGGAGCCCAGTCTTCGTCGATCACCGTCTTTGCGGCGGCATCGCTGACCGCGGCGTTCACCGAAATCGCAACCCGGTTTGAAACTGCTGGAGGGCCCAATGTCATTTTCAATTTCGCGGGCTCGCAGCAGCTGGTTGCCCAGCTCGACCAGGCGGCGAAAGTCGAGGTGTTTGCGAGCGCGGACCAGCGATGGATGGACCATGCCAGGGATGCCGGCCGTCTCGCCGGACCATCCACCGTCTTCGTCCGAAATCGCCTGGTCGTCATTACGCCTCGTGCCAATCCTGGCGGAATCAACCGACTTGAGGACCTGGCTCGGCCCGGAAAAAAGCTGGTATTGGCGGCCGCAATGGTTCCAGCCGGTCAGTACAGTCGTCAAGTGCTGACCCGGCTGGGTCGGCGTCCCGACTTTGGCGCGAATTATCCCGCGAGAGTGCTCGCCAATCTGGTATCCGAAGAAGACAACGTGAAGGCTGTTGTCGCCAAGGTTCAGCTGGGTGAAGCGGATGCTGGCATCGTCTACCGTTCAGACATCACGCCATCGATCGCCCGCGAGGTCAGCATAATCGACCTGCCAGACTCGGCCAACGTCATCGCGCAGTATCCCATCGCGGTTCTCACTACCGCACCGAATCCATCCGCGGCACGTGCCTTTGTTGACTTCGTGCTCTCCCGGGAGGGACAGGCGATTCTCGCGAGATATGGATTTGAGCCGGTGTCCGGCAAGTGAAACGGGGTTGGCGGTGGTGGCGAGTCCAAAGCTTTAGTGTGGCGATCGCGGTCGCCACTATCGTATTGGTGCTCCTCCTTCTCCTGCCACTCGTTGGCATTCTACTGCGAGTAGACCCGGCCCAGGTTTTTCAGCGCCTGGGCGAGAAGCCGGTCCTTGATGCGCTCTGGCTCAGCGTCAAGACCAGCACCATTGTCACCGTAGTCGTGGTCTGTCTCGGTCTGCCTGCGGCGTACCTGCTGGCGACGCGAGAATTCGCGGGAAAGCGATGTCTGGAAACCCTGGTCGACCTGCCGATGATCCTGCCGCCGACCGTTTCGGGTTTCGCATTACTCATGGCTTTTGGCCGGGCCGGGATCGCCGGAAAGACGTTGTCGCTGTTCGGTCTGAGTCTTCCGTTCACCACGCTTGGAGTCGTCGTCGCCCAGGTCTTCATGGCGGTGCCGTTCTTTATCGGGCCTGCGCGCGCCGGGTTTGCCTCGGTGGAGCAACGGTACCTTGATGCGGCCGCCACTCTGCGCGCGAGTCCCTCCCACATATTCTGGCGCGTCATGATTCCGCTCTCGCGCGGATCGCTGCTCGCGGGGGCTGCGATGGCCTGGGCCCGGGCACTGGGAGAATTCGGAGCGACGATCACCTTCGCCGGCAACCTTCCCGGCCGCACCCAGACCATGCCGCTTGCCGTTTATCTCGCCATGCAGGATGACCTGGACCGTGCGGCGACACTCTCCATTCTCCTGGTCACCATGGCGGTGATCCTGCTCCTGGGCCTGCGCCGGACCGGGCTCGGACTCTTCGCACCTCGCCGAGATGCTACGCGCCAGCCTGCGTAAACAGCT
>JBDTRF010000036.1:0-18179 GCA_039931815.1 Gemmatimonadota bacterium | reverse complement strand
TGCTTCCGCATGATGCCGACCCGCTGGAGAAGATCCCCACCATGCTTTTCATCGACCAGCGGTACCAGCGCGTAGCCGACTTCGAGCTCCAGCGGCTCCACCGCCAGGAGTTCACGAATGGGCTGGTTTACGGATCCGGCGACCGGCTGAGCCTCCACCTCGACCGCCTCGGCGATTTTCTTCTGTTTCTTCGTCGTGTTCCGCGCAATGAAGACGGCGCCCGCCGCGAGCAGAAGAAAGGGAACAGCGGGGAGGCCAGGGACAATGCCAAACAAGGCGAGAATGCCCGCGGCGGTGTAAATCGCCCGTGGGTTTCTGGTCAGCTGGCTTCCAATCAAGGGAGCCATCGACCCCCCGCCAGATCCGAACGTCACCAGGATGCCGGCCGAGGTACTCACGATCAGTGCCGGAATCTGCGTCACCAGGCCATCACCCACCGAAAGCATGCTGTAGGTCGTGAGGGACTGACCCGCGCTCATCCCGTGCTGGGTCATGCCGATGATGAATCCGCCGATCAGGTTGATAAACGTGATCACCAGTCCGGCCACCGCGTCGCCCCGGACAAACTTGGCGGCGCCATCCATCGAGCCATAGAAGTCGGCGTAGCGGCTGATCTCTTCCCGTCGCCGTCTCGCTTCGGTTTCATCAATCAGGCCGGCGCCAAGATCCGCGTCGATACTCATCTGCCGGCCCGGCATCGCATCGAGGGTAAACCGGGCGGCCACCTCGGCGATGCGTCCCGCGCCCTTGGTGATCACCATGAAGTTGATCACGACAAGGATCAGGAAGATCACCAGCCCGACCACCACGTTGCCGCCGATCACGAAGTTCCCGAATGCGGCGATAACTTTTCCGGCCGAACCGGTGCTGAGAATGAGACGGGTACTCGAAACGTTGAGGCCGAGCCGCAGCAGCGTGATCAGGAGCAGCAGGCTCGGGAAGATGCTGAATTCGAGCGGATCCTTGGACGAAATGGTGACCAGCAGGATGACGATCGAGAGGGCGATGCTGACGGCGAGCAGGCCGTCGAGCAGAAACGCCGGGAGCGGCATGATCAGCAGTGCGATCACGATGACGACGCCCAGGCCGAGATAGGTCTCGGCACTGGCCGAAGCCAGGCGCGCAAGCGACGAAGGTACGGTTTGAGCCGGCGTCCGATGCGGCCCGTGATGAAGCGGACCACCGATGCTCACCTGGTTCTGGCCGATGGGCGGGGCGGGCGACGGCGTGGCGACGGCGGTCATTGGCTCATCCCCGCCAGCCGGGCCGGCAGACCCCGCTTCCGGCGGTAGATGAAGGCCAGGATTTCGGCGACGGCCGCGTAAAGCGCCGGCGGAATGGGTTTCCCGACGATCGCCGTGGCCAGCAGCGCGCGCGCGACGGGACGATTTTCAATCAGGGGAACGTTGCTGGCCAGGGCCAATGCCTTGATCCGCTCGGCCAGCTTGCGCTCGCCCATCGCGACGACAACCGGCGCGGACTGTTCGGCGGGATCATAGCGCAATGCGACGGCAACATGGGTCGGATTGACGATCACCACGTCGGCCTTGGGCACCTGCTGCAGCATACGCTGCCGCGCCCGGTTTCGAGCGATCGCGCGGATCCGGCTCTTGATCATCGGGTCGCCTTCGCTTTCCCGCATTTCCCTGACGATTTCCTGTCGGCTCATTCGCATGCCCTTTTCATGACTGTAGACCTGGTACAGGTAGTCGCCGACCGCCAGCGCGAGAAAGGCGAGACCGGTAACCGTCACCAGCTTGAGGACCAGCGACCGCAGGGCGACGAAGGTCTGGTCCGGGCCGGCGTTCGACAGGGCGGTCAGCTCGGCCCAGCTGCCGTGAAGGACCGAATACGTGATCAACCCCAGCGCGATCATCTTGAGGAAGGAGCGAACCAGGTTGGCCATCGCATCCATGCTGACCAGCTTCTTGATCCCGGAAAGCGGACTGATCCGGGAAAACTGCGGCATCAGCACCTTGCCCGAGACGAGTCCGCGGCTCTGAAGGACGCCGATGAAAACGACCGCGGCCATCACGGTGGCTCCGAACGGGAGAATGGCCAGCAATGTGCCGAGCCCGACGCCACGGAGCAGGGCCGAAGCACTCTCCACATCGAGAGCGCCGGACGCGAGCGATTGGGCCGACTCCTGGAAGAGGCGAGTCACCTGGTTGGCCAGCGCCGCGCCGCCGAACGTGGCCAATGCGGCCGTTCCCGCCAGCAGCGCACCAGCCGTAATGAGATCCTGGCTGCGGGCAATCTTGCCTTCCTCCCGCGCCTGCTCCCGTCGGCGCGGTGTCGCACTCTCGGTCTTTTCCTGACTGGAGGAGTCGCCGCTGTCCGACATCAGTAGGCTCCATACGGGTGGAAGGAAGACAGCACACCGTTAATCGTCCCGTTCAATCCCTGGACCCAGCCGGCCATGGCATCGGCGGTGATCTCGATCGTGATGCCGACCATGATCAGGCTGATCGCGATGGTAACCGGAAACGCGAGCACCATGGCATTGAGCTGAGGGACGGCGCGGTTCAGGATCGCGAAGGCGATGTTGACCAGGAGGAGAGTCACCATGATCGGCGCCGCGGTGCGGACCGCGGTCATGAAGAGCCCGCTGAGCAGGCCGGTGGTGGCCAGCGCCCCGCGGTCAATCGACATCGACATACCGGGCGGCAGCATCTCCAGGCTTTTGGCCAGCGCCGAGAGCATCATGGTGTGACCGCCAACCGCGATATAGACCAGCACGGCGAGCGAGCTATGCAGCTGGCTCAGTGCCGAGCCCTGCATGTCGGGATCGGGAAGCAAAGCGGCGCCGATGGTGAGGCCGCTCTGGACGCCGATGATTTCCCCCGCCATCGCGGCACCCTGGACCAGCACCGCCGCCGTGAGTCCAATGGCAAGCCCGATCACCATCTCCATTGCAATCGGCAGGGGGAGGTCGAGGATCTGTTCGGGAACGGGGGCCGACGGGGCGGACGGCAGCAGGAGAACCGTGAGGATCACGGTAATGACCGCGCGACTGGTGCGGGGCAGCGTGGTCATGGACCAGAGCGGCGCGGTCAGCATGAGGCCGCCGAGTCGCGTGGCGATCAGGACAAAGACGGGCCACCGGCCCGGTGCCATGGCTTCGGTAATGAAGTCGGGGATCATCCGGCCAGGCCTGGCAGTGAGCGAAAAATGCTCACCATGAATTGAACCAGCTGGTTGAGAATCCAGGGCATGGCCAGCATCATCACGATGCCGACGACCAGCAACTTGGGGATGAAGGTCAGTGTCTGCTCCTGGATCTGGGTCACCGCCTGCAGCAGGCTCACCACGAGGCCGATCACCATGGCGGCGAGCAGCATCGGTGCCCCGACCAGCAGGCAGAGCATCAGCGAGCGGCGAATCAGCTCGATCGCGAGGGTCGAAGACATCAGCGGAAACTGGCCACGAGGTTCTGCACGACCAGCGTCCAGCCATCCGCCAGCACGAAGAGCAGGAGTTTGAACGGGAGTGAAATCATCATGGGCGGAAGCATGAACATGCCCATGCTCATCAGCACGGATCCCACCACCAGGTCCACGACGACAAACGGGAGGAAGATGACGAAGCCCATCTGGAACGATGTGCGCAGCTCACTGATGACGAACGAGGAGATGACGACCACGGTCGGCAGCTGCTCGACACTGTCCACCGGCGCGACATGACCGAGATCGGCCATCAGGTTCAGGTCCTGCTCCCGCGTGTTCGTCAGCATGAATTCGCGGAAGGGTAGCAACGCCTTGGAATAGGCCTCGCTCTGGGTGATCCGCCCATCCAGGTACGGTTGAATCGCGGTGCGATGGGTTTCCTGCAGAACCGGGTTCATGATGACACCGGTGAGGAGAACCGCGACCGCGACCAGCAGCTGGTTGGGTGGAGCGCTCTGGGTTCCGAGCGCCGAGCGAAGGAAGTGCAGCACGATCAGGATCCGGGTGAAGCTCGTCATCAGGAGGAACATCGCGGGGAGCAGCGTGAGGACCCCCATGAACACCACGAGTCCGACGGTACCGGACAGGTGCAGCGCGTTGGGTCCCTCGCCCATGCTGATGTTCACCTGGGGAACCGCTGGCGGCGTTACCCGAGGCGCCTGGCTTTTGGCGCGTGGCGCCGGCGCCGCACCCGGCTCAAAGGCGGGGACTGGAGTCGGATCAACCGTCGGGGCCGCCGGTGCGGCGGGAATCTGAGCGCCGGCCGTGACTGAGGGCAGCTGGACCGGCGGGACAACGATGTTGATTGCTGGAGCCGGAGGAATCGAATCGGCAACCTGGGCGCGAGCGATGCCGGGCGCCAGGCAGAGAATGACGGCGAGACCTACCCGCTTGAGAAGCGGCAGAGCCCAGCCCTTCGCGACGGTCGGCATGGCGCGTTCGACCGGCGGCTCAAGCGCCTGTCGCAAACCTTCGCCTTCGAGTTCCGTCAGCAACCGGGCGCCGCCATCGGCGACCGAGATGACCAGCACCCGGTCGTTGACGCGAAGCAGCGCGACGCCCTGCTTGGGGCCCACGGAAATGCGCCGAAGAATCCGGAACGGCACGCCATCTCCGCCACTGAATGAGCCGCCCTGCATCTTGCGCAGGAGCCGAACCGCAAGAGCCAGTAATCCAAAGGTGATGGCGAGTGCGGCGACAAGTCCAAGAAAACCGGAACCAATCACGCCGCACCGACCTCGGCTGGATCGCTGACCAGTCGGATCACTCGAATCGCCATCTGCTCCCCGACCATCACCACTTCCCCTTCGGCCAACCGCCGGTCGCTGACATAGACATCGACCGGTTCGCCGACCATGCGATCGAGCTGGACCACTGAGCCCGGCGCGAGCTCCAGGACCTGCTGCACCGTCATGTTGGTGCGGCCGAATTCGATGACCACGGGCAGGGACACTTCCATGAGACTGTTGAAGGCTGGTGTCGTCGCCGTTTCGACGCCGGGCGAGACCGCGCCGCCGTTGGTGTGCTCGGTTTCTTTCATCGCGATAATTCTCCCAGAACGTTTGCGCCCGGCCCGAAGGCCCGGCTGAGTGGTATGTTCGTCGAGCAGCTTGATGCCAAGGGCGCGCTGATGTTCTCCCACCGTGCCAGTCCAGCGCAGGCGATCATTCACGAATACCTGGATCGGCTCATCCGGCCGGTCGCAGGTGACAATGGTATCGCCCGCCTTGAGCGCGAATAATTCCCGGGCCCGAAGCTGGAACCCGGTGGACCGGCCGACGATCTGCAGCTGCGCTTTCTGCAGCACCGCACCCACCGCGGCGCGGCTCTTCCGGTCCTCGATTTTCCGGCCGGGAAGCTGCTGTGATGACTCCGCCTTCTCCGGGGAGATCGCGTCGAGCAATCGCGCCGGCAGCGCCAGGGTGGCGAACCCCCGCGTATGGGGGGTCCGAATATCGAGATTGATGACCAGCAGATTGTCTTCCGGAGCGGCCACGCGAATCGTTCGACTGGTGGACTCGAATCGGTCGACGATGAACCCGGTGGAGACCATGCGCGATGCGGCGTCGGCGAGCAGGTGCAGTGAACGTTCGATCACGTCCTTGACTGCCGCCTGCTCCAGCGCGGAGAGCGCGCGGGACGGGGGAGCGGAATCACCGGGGCCGCCAAAAATCCGATCCAGGACGTGAAACGAAATCGCGGGCCCCAGGTCCAGGAATCCATGATCCACGCCATCGGCGCTGTGAAACACGTATGCCGCGCAGGGTTCGATCAACGAGGCCAGGCAATCAGCGCAGGCGACCTGCTCGATGCTCGACACCTGGACCTCGATGATTTCTCGAAGCCGGCTGCTCAGCAGCGACTGGAGGTTCCGGGCGAAGGTGCCGAACACCATGTCGAGGGTCACTCGTCGATCCTTTGAAAAGCGGGGCGGTCGCCGGAAGTTGTAGGCAAGGACCGCCGGGCTTTCCGTCTTCGGCGCGGCGATGCCCTCGACCATGGCATCGATGTCACCCTGGGAAAGGCGATGGCTGACACTGGTCATTGGATGACAAACTGCGGAAGGAAGACCTTGAGCTCGGTGGCACCGACGAGCGGGGCAACGGCCTCACCCAGAATTCTCTTCAGGCCGTCTCGGGCACCCGGCTTCGTCAGTGATTCCAGGGTTTCGTTCTGGAGGGCTGCCAGGACGGTATCACGTACCTCAACCTCCTGTTCCTCCAACCGCTTCTTGATCGAATCATTGGCGACTTCGAACCCGACGCTGATCATGAGAAAGCGAGTCCCTTGTGAACCGGCGGGGTTAACTACCAGGTTGTCGATCCGGAAGATGACCCCTGGTTTCCCCGGATCGGACTTGGCCAGAGAGTCCACTGGCGCCACAGCCTCAGAGTGGGAGAAGCGGGGACCGATCACAAAGGCACCGGCTCCGCCACCAAGCAGAACGGCCGCACCGACCACCGCCATCGTCACCATCTTCTTCTTCCCAGGCTTCTTCGCCTCTGTTTCCGGGGCTTCGATCTTGGTTGCTTCAGTCATGATGAGTCCTGTACGGGCAGAGGAAAGCATTCACGCGGTCGCCCACGTTAAAAGCAACCGGTGTACCACGGATCGGGATCAATTCCGGAGGAATTGCCGCGCGAAGTGCCGAGTCGCGGGCG
Source organism: Gemmatimonadota bacterium (assembly GCA_039931815.1). Classification (GTDB taxonomy): domain Bacteria; phylum Gemmatimonadota; class Gemmatimonadetes; order Gemmatimonadales; family GWC2-71-9; genus DASYPP01. The sequence continues at coordinate 11,572 of JBDTRF010000036.1, read as the reverse complement.
TACTACATCACGTTGGTGATACAGGACTTGCGGCCTGATTTCAGGAGGGGCAGGGCAGAGAATGATTGAGGCGAGTCAAGCGGATGGGGCGTGCGGCGCGGAAGACTCTGCCGCCTGGCGGCGGTTCTTGCCGGGCGGCGTGGTTCCGGAGTGGAACCACGCCGCTGGCGAGAGTTACCGCTTCAGATTGACCAGTTCAGTCAACATTTCGTCCGCCGTGGTGATGACGCGGGCATTCGCCTGGAAGCCCCGCTGTGCGATGATCATGTTGGTGAACTCCTGCGAGATATCCACGTTGGAGCTTTCCAGCGCGCCCGCCGTAATACTCGAGTTGTTGGTCGAGCCGGCAAATCCGGTGATGGGAAGGCCCGAATTGGGCGACTCACCGTACATCGTATCGCCGATCCGGTTAAGGCCACCCGGATTGTTGAACGTCGCCAGTGCTACCTGGGCCAGGCTTCGGGTGATGCCATTCGTGAAGGAACCCGTAATGACACCGGTTGAATCGACCGTCAGACTGTCCAGCTCACCAGACGGATATCCGTTCTGTCCGCTGGAGACGGCATTGGACGCGCTGGCAAAGCCGGTGAGGCCATCGAACGCGCCGACCGTGCCACTGCCTATCGTCACGGTGTACGGTGCGCCTGCGGTCGGGGTCAGCGTGAGACCGGCACCGGCACCTGGATAGGTGAAGGCGGCCAGGCTGCCATCAGGATTGAACGTGACGGTACCGGTTCCGGCCGGTGTCACGGTGGCCGAGCCACTGGTGGCACTCCAGCTCCAGGCGCCGGGCCCGGTATTGGTCATGGTGACGCTGAGATCGTGAGCCGCACCTGCACTGTCGTAGGTCGTGATCGTCATGGCATGCGTCCCGCCGACCGGTGTCGCCTGGTCCAGGTTGCCGGTCATGGTGACCGTACCGGTGGCCTGGCCGGGAGAGGCCTGGCCGAACGGGATGATGATGTCGCCGATGCCGGCACTGGAGGGGAAAGCGCCCGTCGCGTCCGCCATCCGTCCCTGCACCGCAAAGCCGTTGCTCTCCGCGACCAGTCGACCGGTAGCGTCCAGTGTCAGATTGCCTGCGCGAGTGTAGGCCGTGCCGCTGCCGGAATTCAGCACGAAGAGGCTATCGCCCTGGATCGCCAGGTCAAAGGTCTGGCCCGTCGTTTCGAAGTTGCCCTGGGTGTACATCTGGTCCACGCTCCCGAGGCTCATGCCCGAGCCGATCTGAAGCGGGTTCTTTCCGCCACTTGCTCCCGGCCGAGACGCCCCTTCGAGCATCTGGACGAATGCTTCCTTGAACGTGACCCGGGAAGCCTTGAAACCCACCGTGTTCACGTTCGCAATGTTGTTGCCGATCACGTCCAGGGCCGTCTGGTGGTTGCGTAACCCTGAGACACCGGCGAAGAGTGCGCGCATCATAGAATAAGAATCTCCTGAAAGGTTTACTGGTTGGCGCCGGCCGGTGCCGGTGCGGGGGTTCCGGGTTCAATCTCTGCCAGGGCATCGAGCGGGACTTCCATCGTGCCCATTTTGAGTACGATCACTCCGTCACGGAAAAAGACGCCATCGACGAGTCCCGCAGTGTAGGTGAGCACGTCGACCGCCTTGCTGCTGCTGTCGGTCACTTTGACGGCATAGTGATAGGTGCCGGCAGGCAAATCGGGGGGAAGCGTCACATTCTGCCGCCCGGCGGCCAACGTGCCGAGGGAGCGTTCGGCGATGACCTTGCCGGAATCGTCCAGCAGCTGGAAGACGCCGTCGCCGCTGGCGGCCACGTCGATTCGAACCTGCCCTCCGCCGGTCGCAGGAATCGTGACCTGGTCGCCTTCAGCGACGACATGTTTGCCCAGAAGGGATGCGCTGAGGGCGGTCTTGCCGATGAGCGAAGCGAGCTGGCTGGCCGCGATACTGTTGCTCATGCCCTCGTTGATCTGGCTTAACTGCTCCACCGAGCTGAACTGCGCCAGCTGAGCGGCAAATTCCTCCGGCTTGAGCGGGCTGAGCGGATCCTGATGGCGCAGTTGCGTGACCAGGAGCTGCAGAAACTGGTCCTTGCCCATTTCCGTGCGGTCTTTGGTCGCCGTCGTCGCCGCCGCCGGTCCCGAACCCCAGAGGGGTGATGTCGCGTTGATCATGATGATTATCTCTCTTCCTTGTGAGACCGTCGTTGACGGGGTGACCGCTCCCGCGAATGTTCGGGATGCTCGCGAGGGTCCGCGGGTTGGTCTCCCGTGCGCTGCCGGTTTGAGCCCGGTTCGCGTTGCTCGGCACCAGCCGACGTGGCGGTAACCGGGCGATGTACACTGATCTGTGCGTCGCTGAACCCGCGCTCGGCCAGGGCCTGGCGAAGCTCACCCACGCTTTCCTGGAGGCGAGCGGCCGCTGCGGGTTCTGCCGCCGAGATTGCGGCGTGGAGGATTCCGCCACGAACTGCAACCCGAATGCTTCCTTCCAGCCCTTCCTCTCCCGAGAACTGAAGCGTCACCTGGTCAGTCGGCCGATGCAGGACGGGGCTCTCCGCAGGATCGGCCGCCCCCGCGGACGCGCTGGCCGCCACAGCCTCACTGGAGCTCAAACGACTCGCGGGTGATGCCCCCGAAACAGGCTGCGATACCACCGGAGTAGACGCGGTGCTCGGTTGCGAATCCGCCTTGATGGGCGACGGGGTCAATTTCTCCTTGTCCCGTTTTTCCTCCCCGCCAGTTCGGTTGTCTCGTGGCTGCGGAGTCGCAACAGAATCTGGTTCCCCTTGAGGCCGCAGGACTGGTGACGCATCGGCCCGCGCTATTGGGGAGGGTGGTGCTGCCTGCCGGGGTGCCTGGGCCCTGGAGCCGGTGGGATTTGAATCCGCGATCATCGCGCTCATAACCCGAAGGGTTCCAGCGATCGGGTCCTGGGCTCCCGGCACAATGGCTGGCGGGATGGTGCCGGTCGAGGGTGCGGCGTCAGTCGTCACGAGAACCTTTTCCGGGACCGATACCTTCGGTGTCTCCCCGCCTGCTGAAAACGAGGGCGGCCCTTCCGGCTTCCGAGTCGATCCCGTCGGAATTTCGATATCTCGCATCATCTGCTTCATGAACAATGGGGTCAGTACCGTTCCGCTCGATCGATTTTGTACGCCGGCACCTGTCGCCGGAGAGGCCCCAGGCAACGGAATGTTTTCCCTCCCGCTACCGGGCTGATCTTCGCTGATTTGAATCGGCTGGACCACCACGGCATTCAGAATCACCGGGAGTGCCAGGGCGATCGTTGGATCGACAGCTTTCACGTTCACGGAGGGGGAGTCGGCCTTTGTTTCACCCTTCTTTCCGGATGACGAAAGTGATTCTCTCCGGAGAAGCGGAGGTGAATCCTTCGGGTCGGCGGTAACGTCGCCTGCTGTCCGAGACACCTGAGTTTCTCCACCCTGTGTTGGGCGGTCGGAATCCGCCACCGCGTCGCCACTTGGTGATTCGGATGTATCCCCGGCCGCTTCGAGGTGGTCATGAATGATTGCCGCACTCGCCTCGATCATCGTTGGGCTGGCCGCTGGCCGGGCGGCGGGGCCGACCACGCCCATGGCCAGTGACAATGCCGCGCCGAACGTCGCGGCGGTATCGGTGCCTGCATCGGCCACCGGCGGACGAGCGGCCTGATCCGGAAACTGAAGTCCAGTGATCATCATCATCGTGTGGTTGCCTTGAAGTGGACCAGCATGCTTCGGCTGAGTGCCGCCGCGCGATCCGCCGGGAGCAAGGCGAGCATCGCGGCGGCCTGGCGCACGGAGAGCTGGCGGATCAATCGCTCGACCTGGTCATCGCTCAGACGCGCCAGAATCAGCTGGGCCTCGACCGGTTTCATCTTGGCGAGAATCCGGGCCATCTGTGCGAAAGCCTGTTCCTGGTCGAGCGGCGTCTGTGCTGCCGCCGCGGTGTCGACCGCCGGCGGGCGTGGGACTGCGACGGTTGGGGAAGCGATCGGTGTGATCGCTGGCGCGCTCAGCGTGTCGTGCGGTTCCACCGAGTGAGGTGGCAGAGTGATCGCGGTGTCCAGCGTGACCGAAGGCCTGGTCGTGTCCGGATGAACACCCGGTTTCACCGAGGTGGTGTCGGTTACGAGGGCCGCCGCCTTGGGGCGACGCATATACGCCACCCCGCTTCCGCCACCCAGGGCCAGGAGGAACACGACGAGTCCGACGATCACCATGCGAATCACGTCTGCCCTCCAGTCGAGTGACGTTGCAGGGCGATTTCGTCCATGTCCCGCTGTTCGGCCCGGCCAGTCTCGGTGTGCCACGCCGCATGCCGTAGCTCCCGAAGTCGTTCAACGATGCGGCGCTCTTTCCGGGCTTCGAGAAACTTTCCCTGCTCGACCTCCAGCGCGGTGGTGGCTTCGGCATGCGACTTCTCGGCATGAGCGATCGCGGTTGTCGCCGCGTGAACGGTCAGGCCCAGGTTGATGAGGATGCCGGCCGATGCGACTTTGCCGGTCGACTCCTGCATCTGCAGGCTCAGCGTGTCGAGTTGACCATTGGCCCGGTTGACCGCCAGCCGCCGCTCCTCTTCCGTCTGCCCGGCTGACATGAGCTCACGGGCGCGAGCCTGTTCGGCCTGGGCGCGAAGGCGTAACAGGCGTTCAAGACGGAATTGAAATCCTTTCACGGCGTCGTCTCCTTGAGCAGCAATGATGCCTTCTGAGTGATTTGATAGAGAAGCTGCTGCGTCTCCTCCAGCGAATTGCCTTCACTTGCCTGCTGGCGCAGGAAATTCTGGATCTGCGGCCGGAGTGCCAGGGCGGTATCCACCAGCGGATCTGCGCCGGGTCGGTACGCGCCCACGGAAATGAGATCCTCCTGCGCATGATACGCGGCCTGCAGCCGGAGGAAGAGGTTGGAAGCATCGAGCTGCGCCTGGGGAATCACATGATCGCGGACCCGGCTCACGCTTTCCAGCACGTCGATCGCGGGAAAATGTTTGCTGCTGGCCAGCTTGCGGCTCAGGACGATGTGGCCGTCGAGGATCGACCGTGCGGCATCCGCGATGGGTTCAGTGAAATCGTCCCCCTCAACCAGCACGGTATACAGCCCGGTGATGCTTCCGGTGGATGCATTGCCGGCCCGCTCCAGCAGCCGAGGCAACTGGGCGAAGACCGAAGGCGGATATCCCTTGGTGGTCGGCGGCTCGCCCACCGCCAGGCCGATCTCGCGCCAGGCCATGGCGACCCGGGTGACCGAATCCATCATCAGGAGCACGCTTCGTCCTGCGTCCCGGAAGTGTTCAGCGACGGCCGTCGCGACCAGGGCGCCGGTTGCGCGGACCATGGCCGATTGATCGCTCGTCGCTGCAATGATCACCGACCGGGCCAGTCCTTCCGGCCCCAGGTCCCGCTCGATGAACTCCCGCACCTCGCGTCCGCGCTCGCCCAGCAGCGCAATCACGTTGACATCCGCGGTCGTGCGTCGTGCGATCATGCCGAGAAGCACGCTCTTGCCGACGCCGCTTCCCGCCATGATCCCAATCCGCTGTCCCTGTCCCAGGGTCAGCAAGCCATCGATCGCCCGAACACCGGTGCCGAGCGGCGATTCGATCCGCGAACGCTCGAGGGGGTTCGGGGGCTCCGCATTGAGCGAGCGGCGTCGCGTCGCCCCGATCGGGCCTCCGCCATCGATCGGCCGGCCCAGTCCGTCGAGCACGCGCCCGATCAGGCCCTCACCGGTTTCCGCATACAGCTGGCGGCCCATGGGCATAACCACGGCATCGGGATGAATGCCGTGAATGTTGCCGAGGGGCATGAGCATGATGCCACCGTCGTGAAAGCCAACGACCTGGGCCAGGACTCCCTGGGCATCATCGAGCGCGATCCGGCAGACCTGGCCGACGGCGATCGGCAATGCCGTGACTTCTACCACCTGGCCGATGACGCGGGTGACTTTGCCGTAGACCGGGAACCGCGGTACCTGGTTCCACTCGACCGTCGAGCGTTCGAGAAGGGATGGCACTGCCAGGTCATTCATATGCGATCCTGTCATATAATGCCCGCAATGCGGTGTCGATTCGTCCATCGATCAGCCGAAGCGGCGTGACCAGCCGGAAGTCGCCTCGCTCCAGCTCCGGGTCGGGCACCCAGCGCACCATGGCACCACGTTCGGCCACATGGATGTCGCCCAGGTTTGGCTGAAGGGCGCCTAGGTCCGTGGGGTTCAGGTGCACGGTGAAGCTCGTATCCTGGGGCAGCTGTTCCAGCGCTCGCTCAACCAGGGACTGAAGGATCGAGGGGTCGGACGTGATCTCGCGTTGCACCAGGTATCGCGCGGCGGCGAGGGCGAGGCTCTGGATGTCCCGCTCCGCGTCCCGCTGAGTCGTAGCTTGTGATTCCTGGACCGATGCCACCATGCGATGCAGGGCGCCGAGGAGCGGTTCGATCCGGGACAGCGCGGTTCGCTCCCCCTCGGCAATGCCATCGCTCCGACCTTTCGCGTAGGCGGCGTCAATCTGGCGCTGGGCCTGCCTGTCGGCACTCTCCAGTTCCATGGGAATCACCGCCACCGGAAATGGGTGCCATACGGAATTGGGCGTGTGTCCCGCGTCGCCCGCGGTTTCCTGGCGCAGGTTCAACAGCATGAATCCCAGCGGGTCCGTTCTCCTAGATGATGCCATCGTTGCCGTCTCGACTGCGTAGTATGATTTCGCCTGCCTCATCCAGCGATCGTACCGTCTCGATGATCCGCGCGTGAATGGCTTCTACATCCTTGACTCGAACCGGGCCCAGCAGGTCGGTTTCTTCGTCCAGGGCACCCGCCGCACGTTCGGACATGTTGGATCGGATGTGGGCCTTCACTTCATCGCTCGCCACTTTAAGTGCCAGGGCCAGGTCTTTGAGCGAAACATCTCGAAGGAGGCGCTGAATTCCCTTGCCATCGACGAGGGTAAGGTCCTCGAAGGTGAACATGAGCGCCCGGACCTGTCGGGCCAGCTCGGGGTTCCGCGTCTCCATGTTCTCGAGCAGCGCCTTCTCTTTCTCCTTGCCCGCCATGTTGATGACTTTCGCCACCGCGGCCGGCCCGCCCGGTGCTGTCATCTGCTGGGTGAGATTGAGGTCAGCCCTGCTGCCGAGCGCATGTTCCACCAGTGCCAGAACGTCGGGTGCGACTTTGCCCATGCCGGCCATGCGATACAGGATGTCGGTGGCCAGTTCGGTCGACATGGTCTCGATGACCTGGATGGCTTGCCGATTTTCCATATGGGCGAGAATCAGGGCGACGGTCTGGGGGTGTTCACTTCGAAGGATCTCCGCCAGCGCTTCGGGCGCAGCCCGCTTGAGCCGCTTGAACCCGTCGCCGTTTGATCCCGTATTGCCGCGAGTCTGCTCGATGTAGGGTGCCGAGGCCGCCGCGCCAAAGGCGCGAGTCACGACCTGGTTGGCGTACTCCACGCCACCGCTCATTTCCTGGCCAACGGTCTGGGATGCCTGGTGGAACTCGTCCATCACCGCCTGGATGATCTCCGGCCTCACCGACCCGAGCCGGGCAATCTCTCTCATGACCTGCTCGATTTCGACGGGACTGAGATCCTGCATCATCCGCGCGGCTTCCGCCTGCCCCAGCGCGATGAACAGGATGGCGGTCTTGGTGACTCCCGAGAGGTCCTTCGGCTGGGTCCGGCTGGCAATCGCGGTCATCAGGACTCAGCCAGCCATGAGCGCACGACCTTTACCCCCACCTCGGGACGGCCCAGCGCTTCCGCTGGATTTCCCCCGGCGACGCGTCGTACCATCCCCGGCATATCCGGGTTCATCGCGCCGGCACCCGTCATCGCGACATTCGATTCTCCCGCGGCGACAAGCGCTCCAGCCGGTGGTGTCCATGTCGAGGGCCGCATGGCCCGCCAGGCGATCAGGATCAACGCGATCATCGCGATCAGCGCGATCAGGGGCCGGCTTATCTGCTCTGCCGTTCCGATCGCGCTCGCGATCGGCCCATCACTCTTGCCCATGAGAGAATCCGGCGCGGCGACGACGACCCCGAAGGGCACCCGCATGATGCTGACCTGGTCACCCCGGGTTGAATCGAGGCCGATGGCGTTGCGGACCAGGGCGGAGAGGCTGTCGGTCTGGGGCGCTCCCCGCCTGGACATGGCGCTATCATCGACCAGGACGGCCACGGTGAGCCGGGTAACGTTTCCTCCGGTGTTGACGATCTTCTCCAGCTTGCGGGAATTCTGATACGTGTTGCTGTACACGACATTGTCGCCGGTGCCACTGGTGCCGTCCTCACTGCGCTGCTCATTCTGAATCACCTGGCCGTCGGGGTCGAACGATTCGATCGTCTGATCGACCTGGTCGAAGCTGAGTTGGGCCGCCACCTGGGTTCGTACCCGTCCGGCCCCGACAACGGTGGCGAGGAGGTCATCGACCTTGGCCGCGAGGTGAAGCTCGACCGAGTGCTGGATGTCCATCTGTCGATTGCTGAGGCCGACGGACTGACCCGCCGAGGTCGGGACCGACAGCACCCGGCCGGCGTCATCCATGATGGCGACGTTGTCGGGCGAAAGCTGCTCGACGCTGTTGCTGACGATGTAGGCGATGCCCTGGATCGCATCCCCGTCGAGTCCGCGACCATCGGTCGTGAGGACCACTGACGCGGAGGCGCCTCGTTCCAGCCGACGGATCGGACTGTTGGTCGAGAGTACGAGATGGACCTGGGCCCGCCGAACACCGTGGATGGCGCCGATGGTTCGAGCGAGCTCCCCTTCCAGCGCTCGCTGGTAAGTGACTCGCTGGGTAAAGTCCGTCATGCCCCATGAAGGCTTGTCAAACAGCTCGAGGCCGGGTCGGCCGCCGCCCGGGGTTCCGTCCTTGGCCAGTGCGACTCGGGCGCGGGCGAGGTCGGCGAGGGGAACCTGGATCTCACTTCCGCCGGCGGCCAGCTGAAACTTGATGTCGGTCTTGCTGAGTTTTTCCTGAATGGCCGAGGCGTCTTCCAGTTCGAGATCCCGATACAGGGTGACATATGTCGGTCTCGACGCCCAGGTCCCCAGCATCGCGACGGCGACGACGGCGACGGCGACGATGCCAAGGAGCGTAAAGCGCCTCGTACCGCTCATTCCTCGAAGACTGTCGAACAGGCTCATGACGGGTAGTGCCTCATTGCATGTTCATGACGGTGCGATACGCATCCGCCAGTTTGTTGCGTACCGAGACCAGGAGCTCGAGCGAGATCGCGGCTTCCTCGCTCGCTGCCATGACCTGGTGCAGCTCGACCGGCTCCCCTCGAAGGAAAGAGGCGATCATGTCCTTGGCGTCATCCTGGAGCCCTGAGGTGTCGTTGAGCGCCCGAGTGAACAAGTCGCCGAACGAACTTTCGGACCCGCCGAGCGGGATCCCGCCATCCGCCCGTTCAATCGGGCTGACGATGGGTCCCTGCGGTCGAATCGGGATTGTCATGATTCAGCCTCGCACGTCGAGCCGCTGACCGATCGGAACCGGAGCGGGTGCGGCGTTTCGGCGAGCCGGGCCGTAAGTCAGTGGCCCCAGCGCGGCCTGCCCCTGGAAAAAGTCCCGCTCTTCCGGCGTCAGGACGTCCCACAGCGCGCTACCGGTCTCCGCCGTGTCACCGACTTTGTCAGTCTCTGAGGCGGGTCGGGTCGCAGGCACCGCACCGGGCCGAACCGGGCCGATGGGGGCAGGGAAACTTCCGTTGATGTTCATGCGCTCCTCGTGATTCAGATTTCCAGCGCGGACCGCAACATGCTCTTCGCGGCCTGAAAGACACTGGCGTTGGCTTCATGGACGCGACGCACAATCATCATGTCCACGAGTTCACTGCTGATGTCGAGATTGGGGTATTCGACGAATCCGTTGGCATTCGCATCCGGATGCCCGGGATCGTATTCCAGGCGGCCGGGACTCTTGTCCTGGACGATGCTGGTTGTGAGCTGACCGGAGGCATCGGTACCGACGACACCGACTTCCCGACGGTAGGCTCCACCTTCGGCCGTTCGCGTGGTCTCGGCGTTGGCGATATTCTCGGAAATGATCTCGAGAAAGCGCTGTTGGACGGACATTCCCCGGGCGGCCGTGCCGAGCGGTCCCATCAGCTGGCGGACCGGTCGGGGCGTAATTGGGAAGCCCGGCAGTCTAGGCATGGTCACTGATCGCGGTCCTCAGTCTGGCGTAGGCCTGCTGGAGCAACTTGGAATCGGCTTCGTAGCGGATGGTCGTGTCCGCGAGTTCTGTCATGTCGCGCTGAAGGTCCGCTTCCACCTGCTGTTTCGAGGCGGCGGTCTTCTGGTTCAGCGTGTCGGCGAAATCCACACTGCTCGAAGAATTGAGCGCACCGGCGACGCGGCTCGCGATCACGCGATGGCTGGCGCTCGTTTCTTCGAGCCCGCCGCGAATCAGGTGGGTAAGGCTGTTTGAACCGAATATTCCCTTGAGCACGTCGACTCCATGTGATGGTTGACGACCCATGGAAAGGCAAGCGGCGTACCGGGCGTGATTCACCCGTTATTGCGGGATGGAGATGTGAGCTAACTGTCAGTCAGCGCTGTGGTTGAGAGGATGTTGCCGAGGAGGGAGCGTCCGGGAGTGAAGAGAGAACTGGTCGGCAGAAGCTTCCGCGTGGGCGGTCAGACTTGCCGGGCTCCGGAGCTATAACGATCGTCCGAATTGAAGTGAGCAGCGTACCGCGCGAACGCCTTTGAACCCGGTCGATTGATCCAACCTGAGGTGTCGGCGCCGGATGTCGTCGAGGGGGGGGCTATTTGTGCTCGACCGGCTCAACTGCCTCGGTCTTGGGATTGAGCTTGTTGCGCAGCGTGCGCTCGCTGATGCCGAGGAGCTTAGCGGCGCGGGTCCGGTTCCCGCCCGTGGATTGGAGCGCGCGAGCGATCGTCTGCTCTTCGAGCGCGGCAAGGTCCAGCGTAGCCGGATCCGTCCTGGCCGCGGCTGCAGTGGCCGCCAGCGCCGCCGCCGCGAAAATCGGAAAAGCGTCGAGGCTCAACCGGCCACTCCGATTGAGGATGACCGCGCGCTCCATGGCGTTGGCCAGCTCACGGACGTTTCCCGGCCATTGGTACCGCGCCAGGGCCGCCATCGTTTCCGGTGGCACCACAGGAGGTTTCACCCCGATCTGGCCGGAAGCGATCTTGAGAAAGTGCTCCACGAGCGGAGGAATGTCGTCCGGATGCTCACGCAGGGGCGGTGTACGAATGGGAACGACGCTCAGCCGATAGTAGAGGTCACGGCGAAAGCGGCCGGCGTCAACCTCTCTGAGCAGTTCACGATTGGTCGTGGCAATGATCCGGGTATCGACCCGGATGGTCTGGGATCCGCCGACCCGTTCGAACTCCTGTTCCTGGATCGCTCGCAGCAGCTTGGATTGGAGGTCCAACCGCATTTCCGAAATCTCATCGAGCAGCAGGGTACCCTTATGGGCCCGCTCGAATGCCCCCTGGGTTCGGGCGGTTGCGCCGGTAAACGCTCCGCGCTCGTGACCGAACAGGGCGCTTTCGACCAGTCCTTCAGGCAACGCGGCACAGTTGACGGTAATGAATTGCCCTTCCCGTCCACTCTGTTCGTGGACGGCCCGGGC
>JBDTRF010000035.1:0-18647 GCA_039931815.1 Gemmatimonadota bacterium | reverse complement strand
CCCGGGCCCGGCATACGCTCGACCGTTCCATCCTTTCTGTACCTTGGCCGGCTCAAACGCTATAAAGGAGTGGAAACAGCGATTCGCGCGCTGGCCGTGGCGCGAAGGACCCGTCCCGATCTTATCTTGAATATTGCGGGTTCCGGGGATGACCGGTCCCGGCTGGAGACCTTATCGCGATCACTGGGCCTCGGCGAGGCGGTTCATTTTCACGGGTTCGTCACGGAAGACGAAAAGCTGAGACTACTGCGAAGCAGTTGGGCCAACGTCTTCCCTTCGCCCAAGGAAGGGTGGGGCATTACCATCATTGAAGCCGCCGCCTGCGGGACGCCATCGCTGGCATCCAACAGCCCGGGTCTTCGCGACTCGGTTCGCAATGGCCAGACCGGGTACCTCGTTGCGCACGGAAACCCCGAGGCCCTGGCTCAGCGCATGATCGAACTCGCGGCGGATCCGGGCCTGGTTTCACGACTGGGCGGTCAAGCCCGCCAGTACGCGGAGACGCTGACCTGGGAAGGGGCGGCGGAAGCAACCGAGCGGCATCTTGAAGAGACGATCGGGAAACAGCGCGCGGCTCTGCCCGCCCGCTCAACCAGCTGAATACGATTCGCAATCATTCGCCATCAATCGGAGCGCGCATGAACACCGTCATCACCGCACTGCACTGTGATATTCCTGAAGAATTGAAGACCAGGGCCGGGGCGATCGTCGAACGGCTGGGCCAGTTCGCCTCCCGCGCGATGGAGTGTACCGTCGTCTTTGAAACCGATCATAACACCGCCATCGCCGAGGTTCGGCTGCATCTGCCCCAGCGCAAGCTGCTCGTCGCCCGGGGCGAAGGCATCGATCACCGTACCGCGCTGGATCGCGCCGAGGAGAAGTTGCGGAACCAGCTCGACAAAGCGTCACTTCGTCCGCGCGGCCGCGCCAAGGCCGACCAGGCGTGAACCTCCGCCTCCGGGATCTCCTGGCTCGCAAGGGTGATCCGCTCCAGCTGGTGTCGCTGACCGGTGAAACCGGTCTTGATCGGTTCGTGCCGGATAGTGAAGTTGCCAGTCCCGGACTGGCGCTGGCGGGCTATACCGGGAGATTTGCGCCGCACCGGCTCCACGTCTTCGGGGAAACCGAGATCACGTATCTCAATTCCCTCGATGCCGAGGCCAGGGGACGAAGCATTGAAACGCTGTTCGGATTCGACATCCCCTGCGTCTTTGTCACCAAGGGCCAGGACGTTCCCTCCGAGTTGCTGGAACAGGCGCGACTTTCCGGTGTTCCCATTCTCCTCACCCAGCTCAAGACGGCCGAGTTTTACCGCCGGATCAAGCCCATACTGGAAGAAGCCTTCGCGCCACGCACAACCCTCCACGGTTCGCTGGCGGACGTGTACGGCGTCGGGCTTCTTTTCGTCGGCCGGTCGGGCATCGGGAAGAGCGAGTGCGTGCTCGACCTGGTCGAGCGCGGTCATCGCCTGGTCGCGGACGACGTCGTCCAGGCGACGCGGAGGGGGCAGGATGTGCTGATCGGGCAGGGGCACGAACTCGCCGCGCACCACATGGAGATCCGGGGAATTGGCCTGATCGATATTCCCCGGCTTTTCGGGGTGCGCTCCGTGCGACAACAGAAACGGATCGAAGTGGTGGTTCAGCTGGAAGACTGGGAAACGACGCGAGACGCCGAGCGGACCGGACTCACCCATACGGAAACCGTGATCCTCGACGTCCCCATCCCCAAGGTGATCGTACCGCTCAATCCCGGCAAGAATATCACCGTCATCTCCGAGGTGGTGGCCATGGCGCACCTGCTGCGCTATTCGGGGGTCGATATGGCGGCCGCATTCAATGAACGACTGATTCGAAAAATGAAAGAGCAGAAAGGGGTACGGGAATACCTCACCGAGGACTATGAGTGAGATGATTCGCGGCGTTGTGGCCTGCCACGGCCGCCTGGCTGAAGCGCTGATTGACGCGACCGAGAAGATCACGGGTGTCGGCGGTGCCCTGGTTCCGGTCACCAACGCGGAATGTGATCGCGGCCTGATTGAGCGGCGGATCGCGGAAGCCATCGGAAGGGGGCCGGCGATCGTATTCACCGACCTCGCCAGCGGATCGTGCCTCATCGCCGCCGCGCGGCTGGCCCGGCAGGAAGGACACGTTCGCGTGGTGACGGGCGTCAACCTGGCCATGCTGATTGATTTCGTCTTTCATCGCGATGTGGCGCTCGACGATGTCGCCATGCGGCTCGCCGCGACCGGGCAGAAGGCGATCCAGGTGCCCTGATGCCGATTCTGCTTTACCGGGTGGACGATCGATTGATTCATGGGCAGGTCATCATCGGATGGGGTCGGCCGCTGGGCATCGATTTCATCGTGCTGGTAGACGACCAGGTGCGGCAGAGTCCATGGGAACAGGACCTCTATCGCATGGGGGTGCCCCCGGAGATTGAAGTCATTTTCACCAGCGAAGCTGAGGCGGTCAATCGCCTGCCCGAATGGAATCGTTCGGGAAAGCGGGGCATCCTCCTGACTGGAGATATCGCCCCGATGATCAATTTGCAAAAAGACGGCGCGCAGATCCCCCAGATCAACCTGGGGGGAATCCACCACCGGCCGGGCCGATCGGAACGCCTCCCCTATCTGTACCTGACCGATGACGAGATGACGGCGCTGCGCCAGCTGGAAGCGGGAGGGGTCGAGATCAAGGCCCAGGATCTACCCACCGCGACGCCCATCGCGCTCCGGGCCCTGACGTGAACGTGCTCCTGCCCCTGCTCGGCGCTCTCCTGCTCTGGGGAACCCTCGTCGGCCTCGACGTCGTGACGTTTCCCCAAAGCATGATTTCGCGGCCGATCATCGCCGGTACCTGTGCCGGCCTCATCATTGGACTCCTGAGTCCGGGTACGAGCGTACAGGAGGCGGTCCCGGGAGGCATGCTGATCGGAGCCACCCTCGAGCTGTTCGCTCTCGATGTGCTACCATTCGGGGCCGCTCGCTATCCTGATTATGGCCCGGCCACGGTGGCCGCGGTGTACGCCGCATTCGGGTGGCCCCGCCTGGAAGTCGGGCTCGGTGTTGGCGTCATGGTGGGATTACTGACCGCGGTTCTGGGAGGATGGTCGATGCAGATCGTCCGACGCGCGAATGCCGCCGCCATCCAGCGGCGCTCCGCCGCACTTTCAGCCGGGCAGGCCGACGCGATCCGTGCGCTGCAATGGGGCGGCGTTCGCCGCGACATCGCGCGCAGCGCCGGCGTTACCGCGTGCGGGCTTGCGATTGGCCTCCTGGTCTGGCCGTTGCTTCCGCCCGGGTCCGAGAACGCCGTATGGCTCACCGTGGTCGCCGTGGGCGCGGGCATTTCCGCCGCGATCAGCGGCGCGATACGCAATGCCGGAAGAACCCGGCGCCTGGCCTGGGTCTTTGGCGGGCTGGTCATCGGTGCCCTGACCGTGGTGCTGCGATGAACGGACGGTTTCGCGCATTTCTCCGACTGCTGGCAGTCCAGGGCGCCTGGAACTACGAACGAATGCTCGGTGTGGGAATGGGCTACGCCGCCGAACCCCTCCTCGAGGACCTGCGCTCGGCGGATCCCTCCCGATACTCCGAGGCATCGGTCCGCTCCGCGGAGTTCTTCAACTGTCATCCATACCTTGCCGGCCTGGCCCTCGGCGCAACGGTGCGAGCCGAGTACGACCAGGTCCCCGGGGACCAGATCCTGCGCCTGCGAACCGCGCTCTGCAGCCCGCTCGGCGCACTGGGAGATCAGCTCTTCTGGAGCGGAGTTCTTCCCGCTCTCATCGCGGGCACGCTCATCGCCGTGGGGTTGGGGGCGGGCGCCTGGGTCGTCCTGGTGTTTCTCCTGGTATACAATGCGGCACGCCTGGCGACCAGTGCCTGGTCGCTCGAGGCAGGACTCGCGTCGGGGATGAATGTCGGCGGCGCCATCAGTCATTCATGGCTTCCGCGCGCGGCGCGGATCGTGGGCCCGATCGCCGGTTTCATGGTTGGCCTTGCGATACCGGTGACGGCGTCGTATGCGTTGTCGTGGGCCCTGTCCCGCCAGATTGGAATCACCCTGGCCATCGCCGGCGTTGGAGTCGCCCTTTCGCTCTGGTTCCGACACACGGTCACCTCGGTTCGTTTCGGTCTCGTCCTCCTCGTCCTCACGGTGCTATGGCGATGGACGACATCCTGACGCAGCGCGAGGTGACGATTGTCAATGAGCTCGGCATGCACGCGCGGCCGGCGGCGCTTTTTGTGAAGCTGGCCGCCAGGTTCGGCGCCGACATTGAAGTGGGCAATGAGGGCATGATGGTCAACGGCAAGAGCATCCTGGGAGTGATGATGCTGAACGCCGAGTGCGGCAGCACGATTCGTATCAAGGCAACCGGCACTGATGCCTCGCAGGCCATCGATGCGCTGGCGGAACTCGTCGCGAAAGGCTTTGGAGAGAAGTGAACGATCGGCTGGTACGGGGAATCGGAGTGTCGCCCGGGGTGGCTTATGCCCCCGCGGTGGTGGTGCGCTGGGAGCTTCCCGACGTGCCGGATCGGACCGTATCCGCTGGAGATGTCGAAGGCGAAGTGACTCGCCTGCACACCGCCGTGAGTGCCGTCGCGGCGGAACTGGACATGCTGCGTCAGCGAGTGCTCCAGCGGGCCGGGGAAGAAGAATCCCGGATCTTCGACGCCCAGATCCTGATGGTCAGCGATGTCGAGTTCCTCAAGGAAGTCGAATACCTGATCCGGAACAACCAGCTCAGCGCGGAAACGGCGTTTGAGTTCAAGTCACTGGAGCTTCGCAACCTGTGGGGGACATCGGGGAGCGCCCGGCTCCGGGAGCGGGTGGCTGATCTCTCCGCCGTGCAGATGCGCATGCTGCAGCGGCTCCTCGGAGTTCACGAAGACCGGCTCTGGAAAGGCGAAGAGGGTGAACGGGTCATCGTGGTGGCCCACGAGCTTTCGCCCGGACTTACCGTGCAGTTCGATCGCGATTACGTGGTTGGGCTCGTCAGCGAGGAGGGCACGCGGACCTCCCACGCCGCGATCCTGGCCCACTCGCTGGGAATTCCGGCGGTAATGGGCGCGGTCGGCGCCCTTTCCCGGATCACGGCTGGCACCCCGCTGCTCATTGATGGGCAGAGCGGGGCAGTGCTGCTCGACCCGACTCCTCAGGAGCGGGAAGAGACCATGGCGTACATCATTCGGCGTCGACGGCTCGACTTCGAACTCCAGGCCACCCTCAACCAGCCCTGCGAAACCGCGGATGGGCATCGCATTCACCTCCTGGGGAATGTCGATCTCCCCGAAGAAATCGAACCGGCGCAGCTCAATGGGGCGGAAGGGGTGGGACTCCTTCGCACCGAATTTCTCGTGGTCGGTCGCGCCAACCTGCCCACCGAAGATGAGCAGGCCACCTATTTTCGCCGCATCGCCGACGCGTTTCATGATCACCAGGTTGTCATTCGATCATTTGACCTGGGTGGCGACAAGTTCCCCGCGGCCTTCCAGGCCCCACCCGAGGCAAACCCGTTCCTCGGGTGGCGGTCCATCCGGGTCTGCCTGGACCAGCCGGAAATCTTCCGGCCGCAGCTTCGCGCGGTCCTCCGCGCGGCCAAGGATCGCCCCATCAAACTGATGCTCCCCCTGGTGACCACCGTCGAGGAGGTGCTGGAGTCGCGGGCGCTGCTCACCGCGGAGTCGCAAGCGTTGCGAAGTGCCGGGGTTCCTGCTGCCGAGTCCGTTCCCGTCGGCGTGATGATTGAAACACCGGCGGCCGTGATTATCGCCGACCAGCTGGCGCGGGTCAGTGATTTCTTCAGCGTCGGCACCAACGACCTTACGCAGTACACGCTCGCGGTGGATCGGGGCAACGCCAGGCTGGCCGATCGATTCACCTCCCACCATCCCTCGATCATTCGTCAGCTCAAGATCGTGGCGGAAGCCGCGGCACGGGCCGGTATTTCGGCCAGCGTCTGCGGCGAAATGGCGTCGGATCCTTTTTCGGCGATTCTCCTGGTCGGGCTGGGATTCGATACGCTGAGCGTGTCGCCGCAGGACCTGCCCCTGATCAAGTGGGTGATTCGCAAGGTCCCGGTTGACGCCGCCAGAGAGGCGGCCCAGCGGGCGCTTGACGCCGCCACGGCCGAAGGCGTCGAGAACGCCATTCGCGAGGTGGTCAAGCAGTACATTGACATGCGGTTACTGGGGTCCGGCACTCTGTTGCCGGGGCGGAGCCGCCCTGCTAATGTTCAGCGCGCCGGAACCAAGATGTAGCCGGCGTTCAACGGGGACGTGGGTCCTGGGGGCGGCTTCAGCGACACGATTCGTCGCGGGTCGCCCCTGACAGTGAACGTAACCCGCGTCTTCCTCCCTTTACCCCGGACCGATTGTCATGGCCTTGCCGAAGCGGCACGTCTTCACCTCCGAATCAGTAACCGAAGGACATCCGGACAAGGTCGCGGACCAGATTTCCGACGCCGTCCTCGACGCCATTCTCCGCGACGACCCCAATGGGCGCGTCGCATGTGAAACCCTGGTGACAACCGGCATGGCGGTGGTGGCGGGCGAGATCACGACCAACACCTACGTCCACATTCCAGATATCGTTCGTTCCACCATCGAAGCCATCGGGTACACCGATGCGACGTTCGGTTTCGATGCCCGGACCTGCGCCGTCCTCTCGTCGATCGATCGGCAGTCGCCCGACATCGCCATGGGCGTCGATGCCGGGTATCATGGCGTTCAGGGCGCCGGCGACCAGGGCATGATGTTCGGCTACGCGTCGAACGAAACCCGCCAGCGCATGCCGCTGCCGATCATGCTGGCGCACCAGATCACCGAGCGGCTGGCAAGTGTCCGCAAAGGCCTGCACGGGCTTCGCTCGATTCCCTGGCTTCGGCCGGACGGCAAATCTCAAGTCTCGGTCGAGTATGAGGGCGATCGCCCGGTCGCGGTCAAGACTGTCGTCGTCTCAACCCAGCATGCGGAATACAACGGGTCGCGAAAACTCGGTTACGGCACCATTCGCGACACCGTGATTGAGGAGGTCATCAAGCCGGTGCTGGAGCAGGCCGACCTCGAGACGCGGCGCGTTCGTTTTCTCATCAACCCGACCGGACGTTTCGTGGTCGGCGGACCCCACGGCGACGCCGGCCTCACCGGCCGGAAAATCATCGTCGACACCTACGGCGGCATGGCTCGCCACGGCGGCGGCGCGTTCAGTGGCAAGGATCCCTCGAAGGTGGACCGTTCCGCCGCCTATGCCATGCGCTGGGTCGCCAAGAATATCATCGAGGCCAAACTGGCTCGTCGGTGTGAAGCCCAGGTCGCCTACGCGATCGGCGTCGCGGACCCGGTCTCCATCATGATCGACACCTTTGGCACCGGCGCCATTCCCGACCGCGAACTGGAACGAATCGTCGGAGAGGTGTTCGACCTGACGCCCGCGGGAATTATCGCCGCGCTCAAACTCAAGAAACCCATCTACACGCCCACCGCCACGTCCGGTCATTTCGGCCGGCGTCCGACCAGCGGCAAATTCAAAGGCAAGCCGGTCGACTTTTTCACCTGGGAGCGTACCGACCGCGTGAAACAGATTCTCGCGGCCGCACGCTGAGGAAACACATGACGGTCCAGACTGCCAGCGCCACCTACGACGTCAAGGATATCGCCCTCGCTGACGAAGGCCGCCGCCGCACCGAGTGGTCCGAACGTTCGATGCCGGTCCTGCGCCAGATCCGCGCTCGTTTCGCCCGGGAAAAACCGCTGAAGGGCCTCAAGCTGTCGGCCTGTCTCCATGTGACCACCGAGACCGCGAACCTGATGAGCGCGCTGCGCGCGGCCGGGGCGGAAATCGCGCTGTGCGCCTCGAATCCGCTGTCGACCCAGGACGACGTGGCGGCGCACCTGGTTCGCGATCACGGTGTGCACGTCTACGCGATCAAGGGCGAAGACAACGAGACCTATTACACCCACATCGCCCAGGCGCTGGCTTTCGGCCCGGATATGACGCAGGACGATGGCGCCGACCTGGTGGGCTCTCTGCACATGATCGCCCTTAACCGGCTGGACGATCTTGCCCCGCCCATTCGGAAGTGGGTGGAGACGCTCTCCGGGGATGAGCGCCGGGAACTGGTCTCCCGGATCCAGGGCTCGACCGAAGAGACGACAACCGGTGTCATTCGGCTCAAGGCGATGGCCAAGGAAGGCATCCTTCAGTTCCCCATCATCGCGGTAAACGATTCCAACACCAAGCACATGTTCGACAACCGGTACGGAACCGGCCAGTCGACCCTCGATGGTGTTGTTCGAGCCACCAACATCCTGCTGGCGGGAAGCACCGTGGTGGTCGCGGGATATGGCTGGTGTGGCCGTGGGGTGGCGAGCCGGGCCCGCGGCGCTGGCGCCACCGTGATCGTCACTGAAATCGATCCGCTCGCCGCGCTGGAAGCGCGGATGGATGGATTCGAGGTTCGCGCGATGGCCGATGCGGCGCCGGTTGGCGATCTGTTCATCACGCTCACCGGTAACATTCACGTCATCCGTGCGGAACACTTCGCCGCCATGAAGGACGGCGCGATCGTCTGCAACTCGGGCCACTTCAATGTCGAGCTCGACCTCGACGGCCTCGCCCGCATCGCCGGTGAGCGTCGGATGGTGCGGAACATGGTCGAAGAGTTCGTGGTGAAGGGACGGCGGATCATGGTGCTGGGTGAGGGCCGGCTGATCAACCTGGCGGCTGCGGAGGGACATCCCGCCAGCGTCATGGACATGTCGTTCGCCAACCAGGCCCTGGCCGCCGAAGTTATTGCCAAGGAGTGCCGGACGCTGAGCAAGGCGGTTCATCGGCTCCCGGCATCCATCGACCAGGAGATCGCCCGGCTCAAGCTGCAGGCGATGGGCGTCTCGATCGACACGCTGACCGCCGAACAGCAGAAATACCTGGCCAGCTGGGACGCCGGCACCTGACCTGACGATCGGCAGATCACGCGACAACGAAGCGGGGCGGGCCATCTCCTGGCCGCCCCGCTTCTCTTGCGTTCGGGGGATGGACTTTCCCTAGGTCCCGCTCACCGTTTACCGTTCATCTCACCCGTGAGGGATGAAAGGTTCCCATGATCGAAGTTATCGTCGCCCACCTGGGGCTGGACCGGGCCACCAACACGCCGGTCGTCATATTGCGGGAAAAGGAAGGCGAGCGGGTTCTGCCTATCTGGATCGGACCCGCGGAAGCCAGCGCCATTGCAATGGAGATGCAGGGCGTCAAGGCTCAGCGCCCGATGACCCATGACTTGCTCAAGCAGATCGTGGTGGGTCTTGGCGCGGAGCTGCGCCGGGTCATCATTCACGATGTAAAGGACAACACCTACTTCGCCGAGCTGCTCATGAGCCGGGAAGACCACGTCTTTCAGCTTGATGCCCGTCCGTCCGACAGTATTGCCCTGGCGCTCCGGCTGAACGCACCAATCTTCACCAGTGAACAGTTGCTGGATCAGCGCACGGTGGAAACGCCCGAGGGCGATGGCTCGCTCGAGGCCGAGCGGCTCAAGAACTACCTGGAGAAGATGGACCCCCAGGACTTCGGCAAGTTCATTCCGTAAGCATCCCGCCACTGACTATCGCGTCCCTGGGCATCGCGAAGGCAAAGTCGAATCACCCGACTCCAATGAAAAGGTTCTCCTTGCGATCAAGCGCCGCCTTATTCACCGCCGGCATGATCCTGTGTGCGGCCGCTCCCGCCGTGGCACAACGCCCAATGGTCGCATCCGGCCGGGTCGTGAAGCTCGAGGGAAGTGATTCGGTGGCCGTGGGCGGCGTCCGGCTGGTGCTGCATCGGGTGGGTCGCAGTCAGCAGGGCCCGATCGACTCCACCGTCAGCGGTCCCGACGGCGGGTTCCAGTTTCGATTCATTCCGGATACGACCGTCATCCTGCTTCTCTCCGCGCGTTTCGCCGGGATCGAATATTTTTCATCACCCGTGAATTCCAACCCCGGCCTGCCCGATACCGCGCTGGTCGTCGTCGTTTCTGATACATCGTCGACCGCGCGTGTGAGCCAGGCGGCCCGGTATCTCGTCATTCGTCGCGCGGCGGAAGACAGTTCGCGCGCGGTGCTCGATCTGATCGTCGTGGTGAACAAGGGATCCGTAACCCGGATCTCGCGCGATACGATCGTTCCATCCTGGGCCGGAAGAATCCCCCAGGGGGTTACGGGGGCGCGAGTGGGTCAGGCCGATGTATCCGCCGACGCCGTGGTGCTGCGAAACGACAGTGTGCTTCTTTTCGCGCCGATTGCCCCGGGAGAGAAACAGATTTCCCTGGAGTACCTGATTCCACCCGGCGCGTCCATTGCGCTGCCATTTCCAGAAGACAGTGTGGCCACCAATGTGCTGGCCCAGGACGCGGCGGCCAAAGTCACCGGAGGGGCGCTTGCCGCCGTCGATTCCCAGGAAATCGAAGGCGAATTTTTCCATCGCTGGGTCGGGGCGCCCCGACCGGGTGACGTCGTCCAGGTGACGTTTGGTGGCGCCTCGTCCGGCGGCGTTCCTTCCTGGGTGTTGCCGCTCCTGGTCACGCTTGCCGCTGGTGGAATGTTATTTGGCCTGTCGCGACTCCGTGCCCGGCGAGTTCCCGTCTCCATCAATACGCTCACTGACAGAATTGCCCAACTGGAAGCGCGGTACGCCGGACGCCAGGAGGAAACTACGCCCGACGAGTGGCAGGAATATCTTCAAGACCGGGAGCGCCTGCGGGCGGAGCTGACCGCCCACCTTGCGGCCCGGAGGCCATCGGCCTAAACTCACACCCACAATTGATCGTTACGCGAACGCGGATGCTCGGAAGCCGGTGTGAACCCGGCGCGGCCCCGCCACTGTAACGGGCAATGCGCGCCTGGTGCGCGCTCTCAGGGAAGAACGATGCTGCGGCATCGTGCCCTGCTTCACTTACGGCCACTGGGCAACCGGGAAGGCGAGTGAAGGCCCGAAGCCAGGAGACCTCTTCGTTCGCGCCACCTGGTACACCCTCGGGGGAGGGAACGGTGGCGTGACGTGCCTTCACTGCGACGCTGCGCCCTTTCTCCATCCCGGAGGAGGGGCGCTTTGATTTTTACCAAGAGCTTGCGCGTCATCTCGCTGCTGGTCAGGCGATCGATCCGTTATCCGTCGCCTGGGGGGAGGAAGCGGGCCTTCCTCGCACTGTTCCTGCTCACCACGCTCGCCTGCGAAAGCCGGGCGCCCGCCACCGGTGTGATCATGGCGGTCGATGACGCGGGCGACACCGTGCGGCTGGCCAGACCGGCATCACGCGTCGTCTCGCTGGTCCCCGCGACAACCGAGATTCTCTTTGCGATCGGTGCCGGGCCGGCGATGGTGGGACGAACCAGGTGGTGCGACTATCCGGCCGCGGCTGCGGCCGTCACCGACGTGGGCGACGGGATCAATCCCAATCTTGAGGCAGTCGCTGCCCAGAAACCGGACCTGGTGGTAATGTACCGATCGGGATCCAACGCGGGACCCGCTGACCAGTTTCGAAAGCTGGGCATTCCCACTGTTCAACTGTCGGTGGATCGCCTGGCTGATGTCTCCCGCATCGCAGCCTTCCTGGGCCTGCTCACGGGTCATCAGCGGGAAGCGGACTCGGTCAGCCGAACACTCGAAGCCGGGCTCGCTGCCGTCAGCGTCGCGCCCGATTCTACGGCACTACGAATTCTCATCGTCGCGTGGGACCAGCCGCCCATGGTGATTGGCGCGGGAAGTTTTCTGAGTGAACTGGTCGAACGGGCTGGTGCCCTGAATGTCTTCCGGGATATTGCCGCGCCGTCGGCGCAGATCAGCCTTGAAGCCGTCGTCGGCCGGAACCCGGACGCCCTGCTGGTGAGCAGCGACGGGCCCCCGGCCCTGGCCTCACGGCCGGAGTGGCGGGTGATTCCCGCTGTTCGCCAACAGCACTTCATTCATGTTCAAAGCTCGGCCTTCAATCGGCCCAGCCCGCGCGCGCCCGAAGCCATTCGAGAACTGGCCGCCAAGTTCCGGAGTCTCCCCCGGTAATGCGAGGAAGCCTTCTGCTTCTCGTGGTGGTGGCGAGCCTCCTCGCGGGAACGCTCACGGGCGCGGTTTCCCTCAGTCCGGCAGAGCTGTGGCATGGGATCCTGAGCGCCCAGGCGCCCTCGGCGGATATCGTCAGAAACCTGAGAATCCCGCGGGTGCTTCTCGCGTTCCTGGTTGGCGGAAGCCTGGGACTCTGCGGCGCGGCGCTACAGGCACTGGTGCGAAATCCGCTGGCCGAGCCGTACCTGTTGGGATTGTCGGGAGGCGCCGGGCTTGGTGCCGTCATTGCGATCGGGTTGAAAGCCGGGAGCATCTGGGCCATCCCCATTGCGGCTTTCCTCGGCGCCCTCGGCGCGGCCGCGCTGGTGTATCGTCTCAGCCTCGTCGAGGGCCGGCGACTGGATTCACGCGTTCTGCTTCTCGCCGGTGTCGTCGTTGGGGCCTTTGCCACGGCATTGATGAGCGCCATCATCGTGCTTTCCGATGCGGTCCAGCTGCGGAACGCATTCCTCTGGCTGCTGGGCGGATTCAGCGGCGCGTCCTGGCAGGCGCTCGAAATCTTCCTGGCCTACAGCGTGATTCCCATCGCGATCCTTTTCGCCAGGGCGCGCACGCTCGACCTGCTCGTCCTGGGTGATGAAACGGCGCACCACCTTGGCGCTGATGTGGAGCGAACCCGGGTCACGGTGTATGTAACGACGGCATTGCTGACGGCGGCGGGCGTCGCGGCCTGTGGCATTGTCGGCTTTGTCGGGCTGGTCGTTCCCCATGCCGTGCGTCGGGTCTGGGGGCCACTACATCGGACCCTTCTGCCGGTTGTCTTTGTCGCCAGTGGCAGCTTTCTCGTGCTGGCCGATGCCGTCGCCCGGACCATCGTGCGACCCACCGAGCTCCCGGTTGGCATCGTCACCGCGCTGGTCGGCGTCCCGCTGTTCGCGCTGCTGCTTCGGAGATCACTCGCATGATCCTTCGAGCCAGCCAGGTCGGTGTTCATTACCCGGGGACCTCCAGGCCAGCTCTCCACGGCGTAAGCTGCACGCTGAGTGAGGGACAGTTGCTTGCCGTGGTCGGTCCTAACGGAAGCGGAAAAACCACGCTGCTTCGAGCGCTGCTGGGGATCACCCCGCGGATCCACGGATCGGTCGAGCTTCTGGGCAGCGATATCGGGCAGTGGAACCCGCGCGAACTCGCCCAGGTTCTCGGCGTCGTCGCCCAGCGGGAAGAAATGACCTACCCGCTCACGGTCGAAGAGACCGTGATGCTTGGACGATACGCGCGACTTGGGTCCTGGAGCGCGGTTCGCCCGGAAGATCGCGCCGCGGTCGCAAACGCCCTCGAGCGATGCGACGTGGCGGAGCTGGCGCACCGGAGGACTGACACGCTCTCCGGCGGGGAATGGCAGCGTGTGCGGGTAGCCCGGGCGCTGGCCCAGGCGCCCAGGGCGCTGCTGCTCGACGAGCCGACCGCCGCTCTCGACATTCGGCACGAGATGGAAGTGTTCGAGCTGATCCGGCAGTTGGTGACCGAAGGCCTGGGGGCGATCGTCATCACCCATCACTTGAACCTGGCCGCGCGGTACGCCACCCACATGATTCTGCTTTCCCGGGGAGAGGTTGCCGCGGAAGGCCCCCCGGCCCAGGTGCTTCGACGCGAGATCCTGGAACAGGTTTTCGAATGGCCTGTGGCCGTCACCCATTGGCTTGACACCACCCCACAGCTGGTTCCGCTTCGACCAGGGGAGACCAGTCGATGACACGTCGGCTGCTCGTAGCCGCCCTGGCGGCTTGCGCGGTCACCGGCGCTCTCGCGGCCCAGCAGCCCATCCATGTCTCAGGTCTTGTCGTCGATGCGGCGACGGGGCAGGCGATAAGCGGCGCCGAGATCAGGCTGGGCGATGATTCCCGTTCGACTTCGACCATGGGTCGCTTTGAATTTGGATCGGTGCGTCCCGGCAGCTCTCAACTGACGGTTCGGGCAGTAGGGCACGTTTCGCATACGGCGGCCCTGGAACTGGTGGCGGGAGACGATCGCAATCTCAGCATTGCCCTCGCGGCGCTTCCGATTGCACTTGATACGCTCACCGTATTTGCCGCCAGCGAAACGATGCTGGATGGCGGGGCCCTGGTCGCCCGGGGATCTGATCTCGCGACGGCTCTCAGTGGTTGGGCGGGCATCGTGATCAGCCGCACCGGAGCCGGGAACGCCGCCGTTCCCCAGATTCGAGGCAGTGCGCCGGAAGAAGTGCTGGTCGTGATGGATGGATTCATGTTGAACGATCCGTTTACCGGCAGAGCCGATCTCAGCCACATCGCCACCCGCGATGTCGCCCGACTCACACTGGACCGAGGAGCGCAGACTGCGCGCTACGGCAGTCGCGCCCTCGCGGGGGTCATCAACATCGAAACGCGACGGGCGCCAGGGCCGGAGATGTCGGCGGACTTCGGGAGCTTCGAGTCCGTGGCGGCGCGAATGGGCGCGAGCGCTGGCCCGCTTTCAGGTTCATTTACTTTCGATCGACTGGAAAACGGCTTCCAGTTTGAGACCGCATCCGGAACAGAAGCCACGCGGACGAACGTCGGTGGAGAGGTCTACGGGCTCAACGCCAGGACCTCCGGGCCGCTGCAGCTGACTCTTCGGTCGAGTCTTTCGGAACGCGACTTGCCCGGGACAACTCGGAACCCCACTCCGTCCGCCCGCGCCAGCGACAAGACGGTGTTCCTTGGCGTTCGGCGTGGCGACGCAAACACGATCACCGCATCGCTGAGCTGGCTGCGAAGCCAGGTCCAGGATACCGCACCTCCACCGGGCTTTACCGCCTACGATTCGAGAACCGAGGCCTGGGGAGCGACGGCCGCCTTTGCCGCGACGCGCTCAGCACGACTCGGCGGCTGGGCGGGAAGCTGGAGCGCCGGGGCAGAATCTCGCTACGATCGGTTCAGCGGCGATGCGGTGCAGGCAGGAGCCGACTTTGGCCGGGCAGGGGTGGCGCTCAATGCCGAAATGACCAGACGATATGGCCCTGACCTGTGGAGCATCTCACCCGCGGCACGGATCGATTGGTGGAGCGGGCAGTCCGTGCCGCGAGCCTCGGGCCGGGTCGACGGCCACTGGTCGCGACAAGGTACAACGATCAGCCTCGGGTTTGGAAATGGTGTCACGGTCCCGGCGCTGGCCGACCTGCTCTTTCGTCAGGACGAGGGAGTCGTGCTCAACCCGAATCTGCGGCCGGAGCGCGTTCGCTGGGAAATTGAAGGAGGCGTCCGCCAGCAGCTCACCTTCGTCGGGATCAACGGATCACTGGACGTCACTGGATTTGATGGCCGAGTGACCGACATGATTCTCTGGAGCGCGACCGGCGGATCACAACGAACCTGGCGACCGGACAATTTCAATGTGCGTCGCCGCGGCTTCGAAGTTTCCCTGGAAGCCCGGCCGATGTCCAGCCTGAGCATCAGCGGCAGCAGTGCCCTGAGCGATGTGCGATACGATCGTCCGGGCGGCGCGCAGGTTCGCTATCGTCCACGAGCCAGCCACGCCGTCTTTATCACCTGGTCACCGCGATCCTGGCGCGCCACCGTCCGCTGGAACCACCTGGGTTCCCGTTTCCCCAACGCGAGCGGGACCAACCCGCTCCCCCCGTTCGACCTGATGAGTGCAAGCGTCGAGTATCCGTTTGGCTCAACGCTCACTATTCGAGCCGAGGTGCGCGATCTCCTCGACACGCGCGCGACGTATATCGCCGGCTACCCCACGGCCGGACGAGCCTATCACCTTTCGTTTACCCTGGAACTCCCATGAACACGCCCTGGTCCGTGCGCGTGAGCGCAGCCCTTGTTGTCGCAGGTCTCACCGCGTGTGCCGACACAACGGCCCCGCTTCCTCCCCCGGCGGAGGTGCTCGTGGTGGTAAACAGCACCGAGGCCTCCCTGACCGTCGTTCCCGTAGAATCGCCGGGGAATGCGACGACCATCCCCCTCGGCGGAACGACTCCCACCCCGGTTTCAGTGGCAACCCGGGAAGGGATTGCGATTGTCCCGATGGGACTGGATAACACGGCCGTGGTGGTGGATCTCAAAGCGGGGCACGTCGTCAAGACGATCTTTCTGCCACCCGGCTCCGGCGCGACCGGTGTCGCGATCGTCAACGATTCGATTGCGTACGTGGGAAATCCTAATTTGAACTCGGTCACCCGGATTAATTTTCTCCGGGGCGATACGGCCACGGTCGCCGTCGGTGTCTATCCCGAGGCGATCGTATTTACCCGGGGCAAGCTCTTTGTCCTCAACGGAAACCTGGAGAACTTCAGCCCGGTCGGTGAAAGCTGGATCACGGTCATCGACCCGGTGACCAACTCCAAGGCGACTGGCGTCGACTCGATCCCGTTGCCCGGCCCGGGGAATGCCGGTTTCGCCGATGTCGCGAGCGATGGGCTGCTGTACATCGTGAGCTCGGGAGATTTTTTCACCGGAGAGGGCCGACTCTCGATCGTGGATCCCGTGGGCCGCCAGGAAGTCGCCAACTTCAGCGGATTCGGCACCGGTCCCGGCGCGCTCGCCGCCGATGGTGGTGAACGCCTTTTTATCACCTCGTTCAGCGAGGGGTTGATGGAGTTCAACACCCGGACCCGCGTAGTCGTACTGGGCGCCGGGGCGGGCATCGACATCCCGGGCAACTCGGCCATCGAAGTTGATAGCAAGGGTCGCATCTATGCGATCACTACCGGCCCGTGCTCCGGCGGCGTGCCTGGTGTGGCGCATGTCCTCAAGGCCAACCTGGCCGAAACGGGCACGATTGACCTCGGCGAATGCAGCATATTCGCGACGGTGACGACTATTCCGCCGCAATGATGGGCGGCGGGACCCTGGATGACGCTGCGCCGCAGGATACACGGTCCGCTATCTTTGGGTCATGCCGGCCATCACGACCCCAGCAATCATCCTTGTCACATTTCGCTACGGCGAAAGCAGCAAGATCGTCCGACTCGCCACTGAGTCGGCCGGGGTCCAGAGCGCCATTGCGAAGGGCGCCCTGCGGCCGCGCAGTCGGTTTGGTGCCGCGTTACAGATACTGAGTGATGGCCATGCGCATCTCATCGTGCATGCCAATCGTGAGCTGCAGCTGCTCACGGCCTTTGATCTCCAGCGCGTGCGGGTGGACCTCGCCGCCGGAATGGAGCGCTATTCCGCGGCAAGCGCCCTGGCCGAAGTAATGCTTCGATTTGCTCCGGGGGAGGGACACGCCGAGAGCTATCACGTCCTGCGCGATGGACTCGACGCGCTGGAGACCGCATCGGCGGGTGAGGTCGAGGAACTGGGACTCCGTGCGCTCTGGAGCCTCGTCGGCAGCCTCGGGTTCGAGCCCACGTTGGACGGGTGCGTGCTCTGTGGCAGGGAACTGGGAGAATCGGAATTGCTCTTTGATGCTCGAGAGGGCGGCGCGCTTTGTCCGCCCTGCGGCAAGGTGGGAGCGACCCGGCTCGGCCAGGAGGATCGGTCTCACCTCGAGGCGCTCATCGTCCCGGGATCACCCTTGCCTCAATTGACCGCAAAACAGGCAGCGGCACACCGCCGGCTCCTCGCCCGGTACATCCAGCACCATCTCGGCGAAGGTGCCGCGATGCCCGCACTCGAGTTCTGGATTCGACGACCCTGGGGCGCGGCATGATCATCGGCACGGCGGGGCATATTGATCACGGAAAATCCACGCTGGTCGAGGCGCTGACCGGCGTCCGGATGGATCGCCTGCGCGAAGAACGAGAACGGGGAATCACGATTGAGTTGAATTTCGCGCCGTTCGCCCTCGCGAATGGCCTGAACGCCGGGATCGTCGATGTTCCCGGGCATGAAGATTTTGTCCGCACCATGGTAGCCGGGGCCTCCGGGATCGACCTGGTATTGCTGGTGATTGCGGCGGACGAGGGAATCATGCCCCAGACGCGCGAGCATCTCGCCATTGCGGAGCAGCTGGGAATTTCGACCGGAATCCCCGTCCTCACCAAGGTCGATCTGGTCGAGGCGGAATGGCTCGAACTGCTGGAATTGGAGATCGGTGAGTGGCTGGAACGATCCCCCATACGATTCGGGCCGCCGCTTGGTGTTTCCAGCATAACCGGGCTTGGCATCGACGCCCTTCGTGCCGCGATCCAGCAGATCGCCGAGTCATTGCCACCCCGGGACCTCGACGATCTCTTTCGCCTCCCGGTCGATCGATCATTTTCCATCGCAGGTATCGGCACGGTGGTAACAGGAACGGCCTGGTCAGGAACGATTCGGCCCGGCGACCAGGTGATGGTGATGCCCGGACGAACGCAGGCACGCGTGCGCTCGGTCGAGATGCACAGCAGGGAAGCCCCGTCGGCCGAGCCAGGCATGCGGGTGGCCCTCGGACTGGCCGGGATTGATCGCGACGAACTTCGACGCGGGGATGTGATCACCAATTTCCCATCCGCATGGCACCCGACAACCGCGCTGGATGTCGAGATCACCCTCCTGCCCGACGCGAAACGTGGATTGAATCAGAGAACCCGCGTTCGTCTCCACCTCGGAACGGCCGAAGTCGTGGCCCGGGTAAGTCCGCTCGCTCACATTGAACCAGGAACATCGGGCAT
>JBDTRF010000034.1:0-19184 GCA_039931815.1 Gemmatimonadota bacterium | reverse complement strand
CTGATTGGGGCTTCGATCCGGGCGTTGCCGACCCAGGCGACTCGTCGGCGGGAGGCAGGCTTTCGAAACATCCGGCGACTGGGGGAGGGCCGAGTGTTCGAAACCCTCAGGGAATGGGTTCCAGGCGATGACACCCGCACCATCGACTGGAAGGCGACGGCACGGCGCGGCAAAGTCATGGCGCGCCAGTATGAGGATGAGCGCCGACAGCAGGTGTTGCTGGTGATCGACGCCGGGCGGGGCATGACCGCCGAGAGCGAGGGGATCCCCCGCCTGGAGCACGTGATTCATGCGGCCCTGCAACTGGCCCACAGCGTGGTGGAGCATGATGACAACGTCGGCCTCATGGTCTTCGCCGACGAGGTCCAGACGTTTGTGCCGCCGGCGCGGGGACGGCGCGCGCTACGTGCCGTCCTCGACGGCTTGGCGTCGATCAAGGGACGAGTAGTCGAACCAAACTATCCGCTGGCGTTCAGCCAGCTGGCTTCACGCAACCGGAAACGGGCCCTTACCGTTGTCTTTACCGATGTGATCGATCGAACCGCCAGCGAGGCGATGGTGGCGCAAGTGGGATCGCTTCGCCCCCGTCACCTTCCGCTAGCCGTCACCCTGCGAGACCCCGAGCTCGAAGCGCTTGGCGTTCGTCGACCCCGGGACAACGGGGAAGCATTTGAACGGGCCGCGGCGGAAGAACTCCTCACCGCACGGGAGGAAGCGCTGTCCGATATGCGGAGAAAAGGTGTCCTTGTTCTTGACGTGCTTCCCCGGCGAGCTGCGGAAGCCGTGGTGGAGCAGTACGCTCAACTCAAGCGACGAGGGCTGCTCTAGCCGTGACAGGGAGCGAAGAACTCCCGCTCCCTCATTCCAGCGGACCTTGTGCCCCCGATCACATGCACCTCACCGGCAACAACCCATCTTCCAAACGAGTTGAGGGGATTGAATTTCCGATGGCGTACTCGTTTCACCTCGTTGGCTGACCTGTTCTGGCCCTGAGGGCCCGCTCAAAGAAAGCGATAAACCTGTGTCTACAACCACGATTCTCATCGTTGTCGTTCTGGTGCTGTTGCTCGGAGGCGGATATGGGTTTTCCCGTCGAGGCAGACTGTAGAGCCACGCAGGAAGAGTAGAAGTAAGCAGCACAAGGAAAAGAAAGCAGTCCGAAGTTCTGACAGTAACCGCTATGCCAGGGGGCGTATCTCACCTCTGCCTGCGGTTACTTTCTTTTACTTTCATTTGCGTTGTCTTACCTTCTTTTGATGCCCCAACCCCGCCTGACTTTCCATCTCATTCCGCATACCCACTGGGACCGTGAGTGGTACCTCTCCCGGGCGCGGTTTGGGGCGCGCCTGGTAGAAATGGTCGATGACCTGATCGACCTCCTCGAGCGGGAGCCTTCCATCCCTGGGTTTCTTCTCGACGGACAAACTGTGCTGCTCGAGGATTACCTCACGGTCCGCCCCGAACAGGAGTCACGGGTATGCGCCCTGGTTGGCGCGGGCAGACTGGAAACCGGGCCCTGGTATGTCCTGGCCGATGAGCAGATTCCTTCCGGCGAGGCGCTGATCCGGAATCTGCTGATAGGAACGGACGATGCAATCCGCTGGGGGCGGCGGATGAACGTTCTGTATTCCCCCGATGCCTTTGGACATCCCGCTATTCTGCCGCTGCTGGCCAATGAGTTTGGCATTCGATGCGGCGTCGCCTGGCGGGGGCTTGGGGGCAACGATGGTGATCTGCTCCAGTGGCGCGGCCCCGATGGGCGAACCA
Organism: Gemmatimonadota bacterium; assembly: GCA_039931815.1. GTDB lineage: Bacteria > Gemmatimonadota > Gemmatimonadetes > Gemmatimonadales > GWC2-71-9 > DASYPP01. Next base: position 17,417 of record JBDTRF010000034.1, on the reverse strand, counting down.
TGGTGCTCTATCATTTACCGCCCGATGGATATGAGATCGGAAGCGCGCTCCAGTCGGATGCCTCTCGGGTCAAGGCATCGTGGGTGGCGGTGCGTACGAAACTCGTTGCGCGCGCGCGGAGCAGGCACATTGCCGTCCTGGTCGGGGCCGATCATCACGCGGCGCGACAGGACCTGGTGACGCTGCGTGATGCCATCGCAGCGATTGAACCCGAGAGTGAAGTTCGTCTCTCCCGGCTCGAGGATTTCGGCCAGGCGGTTGAATCGGAAAACCAGTTGCCGATGGTCCAGGGCGAGCAGCGAGCTCCCGGCTATACCTGGGTGCTCCAGGATGTTCACTCGACTCGGGCCCACCAGAAACGGCGAAACAGCCGCCTGGAGTTGTGGCTGGAGCGTTTTGCGGAGCCCCTCGCCGCGTTGGCCGCACTCGCGGGTGGCCGCGATCGGCGGCCACTGCTTCGTTCCGGGTGGCGCAACCTTGTTCAATGTCATTTTCACGATGCCATCGGAGGGTGCGCGAGTGATATGGTCGCCCGGGAAGTGGATTGTCGATTCGCCAGCGTAGAGGGCACCATCCGGGAAATCGTGCGAGGGAGCCTCGACCAGCTTTCGGCCCACGATCCGGATCGAGCCCGTGAACATCCGGAGCAGATCAGTCCATCCATGCTGCTGTGGAATCCTGCTGCCCGGGTGCGAACCGGTGTCGTGCTGGCGGAAATCACAATGTTCCGAAGGGACATTCTGGTCGGGCCTCCCGGAGACCGGACCCCCCGGGTTGGAAGAGGGTTCCAGCCGTTCTGCCTCACGTCTTCGTCCGGCCAGGAAATTCCGGTGCAGGTCCTCGACGTGGTGGCCGCACGGGAGCGGCTTGATGCAAAGACCCACTATCCGGACCAGGACGAGGTCGATGTGGTGCACGTCGCGTTTCATGCCCCCGAGATCGGCGGCGTCGGTTTGGTTGCTCTCGGGAGCAAATCCATTCTGCCCGGGCGTGAGCTGTCGACGGGAAAAACCGGGCGCACTCTCCGCAACGAGATGGTCCAGGTTCGCCTGGAAACAGATGGAACTCTTACCCTGACGAATCGACTATCCGGGAGGACGTACCCGGGTATTCTTGCCATCGAGTGTGAGGAAGACATCGGTGATACGTATTCGTTCTGCCCTGGGCCGAACGAAAACAGACGGCTCAAAGCCAGCCGCGTCAGGATCCTCAAGTCGATCGAGGGACCCCTGGTGTCGACCCTGGAAGCGCGCTGGTCGCTGGCGAGCGAGGCTGATCGCCGGAGGGCGGGGGATCATCGCATCGATATGCATCTCACCCTCGCGCTTGTCGCCGGTGAGCCGGCCGTGCGTTGCACGCTCACGCTGACGAACCGCGGTTTGGATCAACGTATCCGTGCCCGGTTTGCCACCGGAGTACCGGGGATCAGCGCACTTGCCGGGAGCCAGCTGGGATCAGTGCTTCGACCGCCGGCGGCAGTACAGGCGACCGGGTACTCGACCATCGAGCGACCGGCCCTGACCGCTCCGGCCCACCGATTTGTGGCGGCGGCGGACACGCATGGAATCGGGATCTTCGCACCCGGGTTTTTCGAGTATGAACTGTCGCCGACGGGTAATCTCCGGGTCACTCTTCTCCGATCGGTCGGCCAACTCTCGAAAAACGACCTGATCACCCGGCCGGGGCATGCCGGGTGGCCGACCTCCACGCCGCTCGCCCAGTGCCTGGGTGAGCACCGCATCGACCTGGCGATCTCCCCACTCGCGGGACGTATTTGCCGGGACGGCGCCCGCCTGCACGCGCTTTGGGAGAATACATTTCTGCCGATCCGCAGTCTCTGGTTGCGTGACTGCATCCCATCGCCCGATCTGCCGGACCCTGCAAGCACCATTGAGCTGGAAGGGGATGGCGTGATTGTCTCGGCCATCAAGCCCGCCGAGGATGGGAACGGTGTCGTGCTGCGATGCTATTCCGCCCGGGATGAAACTGTCGAGGCGAAATGGCGGCTGGGATTTCGAGCGACGGTCGCGGAATTGTGTCGGGCGGATGAAACCGTGATTGAGGAGCTGCCCCTTGAAGAGGGCGGGCACGTAGTGCGATGCGCGGTTGCTCCCAGGGGCGTCTCGACCATCAGAATGCGGGTCGCCAAAACATGACGGGTCCGCAGAATCACTGCGGACCCGTCACCTCAGGCCAGGCCCAACGTGTTGTCCCGTCCTTCGCCCACGGGATTACAAGCCAGACCGGAATTCTCGAATTCTGATGTTCCGTAAGGCCAGTGTTCCATCGTGATCACCCTGGATCGCGATATACCCCCGAGCCGCTTTTCCATAGTTGGGCCACGCCGCGAATTTGCTGGCCCGCACTTTTGCCTGCCAATCGGCCCCCCCGAGTTCGTACTCCAGGAGTTTCTGCCCATTCAGCCAGTGCTCGACATGATTGCCCCGCACAACGATACGGGCCGTATTCCACTCATTGGCCGGCTTCACCACTCCGGCAGGAGGGGGATACAGTCCATAGGCCGCCCCGGCCGAGGTGAGGCGGTTCGCGCCATCGGGAGCGTTGGCGTCGTCGAGGAGCTGAAATTCCGGCGCACTCCAGTAGACGTGCTCATACTCTTCCGTCGCGCGATAGAAAATTCCAGCGTTCCCTCCGGTTCCCAGTTTCCACTCGAGCTCGAGGTCGAAATCGCCGAACTGGTCTCGGGTGACGATATCGCCGGTGCTCACATCCTTTGAAATCATGTCATTAACCGCGACCCAGCCCGCCGGTACGGCATCCTGCTTGTAGCCACGCCACGCGGCGAGGCTTCGACCGTCGAACAGGAGCCGCCATCCAGCGGAGCGTTCGGCGGCCGTGAGCGTATTCGGGGGACCGCTGATCTGACCGGACTGGCCAGGCGCGCAGCCGGAAAATCCCAGGGCGAGCACGCCGAGCGCTGCTGCCAGGGCGATACGAACAGACGACGTCATGAATGCCTCAGTTCTAGAGAAGGGTCAAAACCTGATGAGACGACTTCTTTCGCCAGGAGAAGCACGCAGATCTCGCATTGGCTCTGTTCCCTGGGCAAGCTCGGCCGGATTCGAGCTGGAACCTGCGGTTTGCGTTGCGATAGAGAAATGCACTGCGCCGCGTTCGTGGTCAAGGGCCAAGGAGAATATTCTTGTTCATCCGGAAAAGATTGCGCGGATCCCATGCGGTTTTGGCCTGGACCAGTCGCGCATGATTCTTTCCATAGGCAGCTTTTATTCGTTCGTCCCCCTCCTCCTCGGTCAGGAAATTGATGTAGGTCCCCCCGGTGGAGAATTTGCGCATGTCCCGCCAGGCCGATCGAGCCCAGTCGATGTTCGCTGCATCATCCTCTGCCTTGTCCCACGATGCCGTGATGTTGAAAACGAAACGCGCGTCGCGATTGCCCACCGCGGAATGGTTATCCGAGCGCTGCTGGACGCCCGGGCCCAGCGGAAACACGACAATCGCGGAATGGGGAGACCGCATCCGCTGGGCATGCTGAATCGCGAGTTCCAGCACACCAGGTTCGACAGAAGAGAGATACTCCGATTTCCAGTAGTATCTCCTTCCGTTTGGCTGGGTTGCGTCAAGCAGACTCTGCTGGGATACATACGATCGCCGCTGCACGATATCCCCGACCGAGGATCCCATCCCCTTGATCGGCGCCATCGCGGTCACACCTTCCTCTATCAAACCGGAGTGGCAGGCGAATAGTGCGACGATGGGTTTTCCATGAATCTCCTTCGCCAGCCAGGGCGCTGGCGGCGCGATCCGAAGCACCGCAACCAGCGAAAACTCAGGCGGAGCGCTGGCCGAAACTTGACGATACATCTCGAGTATCTCTGCCGCCCTTTCCGCGGGCCAGGCGATTCCTCCGCCGAGGATTTCAGGGCCAACGGGGAATAACTGGTATTCAATGCTGGAAACGACTCCAAAATTCCCGCCACCGCCACGCAACGCCCAGAAGAGATCGCTGTTCTCATTCTCACTTGCCCGCACCATTCTTCCATCGGCCGTGACCATGTCCATGGAGAGGACGTTGTCGCTGGTCCAACCAAAGCGCCGACTGAGATACCCGAATCCACCGCCGAGCGTGAGGCCCGACGCGCCGGTGTTGGAGACGAATCCAAGGGCGGTGGCGAGGCCATGCAGCTGGGTTTCGCGATCGATATCACCCAGGAGTGCACCGGGTTGCGCCCGGGCCGTGCGTGTCGTCGGGTCAGTCCAGACGCCCCGCATCAGGGAGAGGTCCAGAGTGATCGCTCCGTCGCCGATAGCCAGCCCGGAGATATTATGGCCGCCGGCCTTAATCGAGAGTGTCGCCTCCTGTTGCCTTGCGAAGTTGACGCCCGCGACGATATCGGAAACACCGAGACAGCGAATAATGGCAGCGGGGCGTCGATCGATCATGCCATTCCACACCGCGCGTGCCTCGTTATACCCATCGGCGCCGGGCAGGAGAAGTTGACCCCGGAGTTGAGTCCTGAGCATTTCGAGGGCCTGGGACTCCGGCGTTTTCGCGCTGGTATCGAGGTTCATGGCCATGGTTGGTGGGGGTCGGAGCGTGCCTATGGCCGAGCGGACTTCCGCGGATCGTCCGGTGGATTGATGTAGGTCATGGCGAACGGGCCGATGGCCGCGACGGAAACGATAGTTTCTCCCTGGGCTTGTGCGAAGTGATGGCCGTTCGCGGGAACGGTACCTTCTTCGCCGGGCTTCATTGCCCGGGTCTTGCTCGCATCAAACACGTCTCCCATTCCCACCAGGAAGGTTCCCTGCTTCACCTGAATGTTTTCTTCAGAGGTATGAAAATGCGGGGGAATTCGATACCCGTCGGGCATTTTAAGCTGGATGCGGAATGCCCCCGGTCGTGCAGGGTCCCCGCTGATGAGGGCCATCTGGGCACCGCGAGGAAAGCCTGCCGGTGCGGGACCCCACTCAAGGGTGCCCGGTTTGGGAGTTGACCCCTGCGCGAAGAGCATGGGTGTTGCAAAGAGTGTCAGGACTGGAATGAGCAGGAGGCGACGCATGGGTGACCGTCCGTTTGAAGGTGCTCAATCAATCTGCAACACGATGGAGCTTTCGGGAATCATCGCCTGCTGAGCCGGTCCTGATATGGCTCATCCCCCGCGGCGACCGTGCGCTCCGCCTCGCCCGGGTGGGCAGTCCCGAAAATCAATCAGCTTGAGAAGCCGAAGTCGGGAAACGCCCGAGTCTCCGCAACGTCGCTAAATCGCCCAGCCTTGCCGATACTCCCGGGTCAGGTACTGGTTGGCCTCGGGGAGGTTGGTCACGGTGCCGCTCGCCCCGTCATAGAGAATCTTCTTTCCTTGCCCCGTACGAAGCGCGACGATACCGAGAAGCATCGTCTCGGTCAGTTGAGCGGCATATTCCAGCGGGGAGCTCGCCTTGGCCTCGCCCCGGATCGCTTTTGCCCAGTTGAGTTCATGGCTCCACGGGATCCGTGCCATTGTCTTCGGCACTCTCGCCGCCTGCTCCCGAAGTGACTCGGGATAGAGGGTCGGGTTGGATCCATACGTGTCGTGCATCAGGATTCCCTTCTCCCCGATGAAGATGACACCGCCTTCACTCTTCAACTCCACGCTATCAGGCAGCAGGTCCGGTCGCGCAGGATAGATCCCGCCATCGGTCCAGGACATCTTGACCGGCGGCTGGGAACCACGGGCACCAAACTGATAATGAACGCTGGTGGAAATGGGATAGGAGACGGGTTTGTTGCGCGATCGGCCGGCTGGGGTGGTGTTGGGTGCGCTGGGATCCGCCGGCGGCAGGCGCATCGTGCCCCACTGGGTCGAAGTCGCCTCGATGCTCGTGGGATAGGTGAGTCCCAGGGCCCAGAACGGATGATCGATGAGATGCGCTCCCATGTCTCCCAGCGCGCCGGCACCGAAATCGGTCCAGCCGCGCCAGTTGAATGGGTGATAGATCGGGTGAAACGGAATGTCTTCCGCGACAGGGCCCAGGTACAGGTTCCAGCGGAGATTCGGCCTGGGCGTTCCTCCGGCCCCCATGGCCGATGCCAGCACGTCCTGGACATGGCGGAATGTCCATGGGTTATCAAAGGAAGTGGCGTTTTCCGGAACGGTCCCGCCCTTGGGCCGGGGCAGGCCCTGGGGCCAGTATACCACCGGCCGGTTGGTCCAGACGTGCACCTCGTGCACCGGTCCAATGACGCCCGCCTGGATCCATTCGTTGATGAGTCTCGCGTCGTCGCTGGAGTGACCCTGGTTGCCCATCTGGGTGACCAGTTTGGGATTCTTGAGCGCCGTATCTCGGAGCACCCGCGCCTCATGGACCGAGAAGCAGAGCGGTTTCTGCACGTAGACATGCTTGCCAAGATCCATGGCGGCCTTGGCCACGACTGCGTGCATGTGATCCGGTGTGGCAACGACGACGGCGTCAATGCCCTTCTCCCGGCTCAGCATTTCGCGGAAATCATCGTACTTCTTCGCCTTCTGAAACTGCTCCTGGAGCTTGACACCCTCGGGCCGGTCCTTGCCATCGTCGTCTTTGAGTTTTTCAGTGACCTTGTGCTCCGAGTACGCCATGTCCACATCCGCAATGGCCACGATGTTCTCCGTCTGAGACAGTACGAGGGCATTCTCCGACCCCATGCCGCCGAAGCCGACGATCGCGACGTTCACGGTATCGCTGGGCGCCTTACGGCCGGATCCCCCGACCACGTGCCGGGGCAGAATCGTTGCGGCTGCGGCCATGGTTCCGGTGTTGGCGACGAACTCCCTGCGAGTCACTTTCTTGCGTGGCATGAGCGGCCTCTGTCTCTAAGGGCGTTGTACGGGGCGATAGGTGACGATCCCGTAAGTAGACAACATCTTCCCGCTGCGTCAATCCTCAGCGCCGGGCCGCGCTGGAATCGGCCAGCTCGGCTCGGAACCGGCTCGACTGTTCCGGCTGTCCCAGGGAATCATACTCTGCGACGAGGTCACGCCGGGCCCTTTCCATCCAGGTCGCCGGAGGCTCTCCCTGTTTGTGAAGGATGTCGTAGCCCGCCAGGCTCTCCGTCGCGGCCTCCGGGTAACGCCGATCGAGCAGCAGCGTGCGCCCGAGGCGCACCCGGGCGATTCCCATCAGCTGATGGTCGGGATCGAGAGTCTTCGAGTATCGCTGGATCACATCGCGAAACATCAACTCGGCTTTTGTATACTGTTTTCGATCAACATACACGCCCGCCAGGTTCGAAAGCGCGACACCAATCAGGTAGTGATTGTCACGGTAGATCTGCTGATAGATACGCACCATCCGACTGTAGTCCGCCTCGGCCTGGTCCAGTCTCCCCTGCTGCTGGGCGACCCGTCCCAGTTCGTTGAGCGCCGATGCGACGCGGGGATGGACCGGACCGTAGACCCGTTCCTGGATCGCCAGAGCGCGCTGCAGCATCCCGACCGCTTCATCGGGTCGACCCTGGGACACGATGGCGCGACTCAGCGATGTGAGGGCTGACGCGGTCTCCGGGTGATCATCGCCAAACCACGCGCGCATGCTTTCCAGCGCTTCGCGATAATATCGCTCGGCATCGGCATAGTGCCCCCAGTCCATCTGGATGGCGCCGAGATTCAGCAGGTCGGCTCCCACGCTGGGATGGTGGGCACCGTACAGGTGACGATCGATCCGCAGCACATCCTGGTTAATCGAATCGGAAATGGCGTATTCGCCCTGGTAGTAGTGAGCGTTGGCCAGGAGCGTGACCGCGTTGGAAAGATCAGGGGTGGTATCCCCTTTGGCCGCTTCCAGCCGGACCGCTTCTTCAAGGATCGGAATGGCCTTCGCATATTCCCCCCGGTTGACCAGGACTTCACCCAGCGCCGCCGTCGCCGCAGCGATCGCGGGATGATCCGCCGCGAGATGGACTTTCGTCATTGCCAGTCCCTGCCGGATCAACGTCTCCGCTTCCTCATAGCTGGCCTGTTCAAGTCGGAGCCCGCCGAGGGCCACAAGATTTGCCGCGACGTCCGCATTGTCCCCTCCGAGAAGGCGCCGACGCTGGTCGAGGGAAGCACGGAGAAGGGAATCGGAACGGTCCAGGTTGCCCTGCAGTTGATAGATCCCGCCGAGAGTCTGATAGAGTTCGGCCTGGACCAATGGTTCCGCGTCGAGAGCGCGGGCTTCCTGCACGCCGCGATCGAGCAGGTCCACCACGCGGAGTGAATCCGATGGTCCCGCCTCCTCATCGCCACCGGCAAACAGTCGCAGCATGAAGCTCTGAATCCGCTGGGTTCGGGCCGCTTCGGCAACCGCCACATTTCTCGCCCGCGCCAGTCGAACGGTGTAGAACGCGACCAGCCCGATGACGACGATCAGCACCACGAGCGCGGCGGTGACAGCCTCCCAGTTCCGGCGGGTGAATTTTCCCACGCGGTAGGACCATCGATCCGGGCGTGCTTCGAGAGGTTCACCGGAGAGATAATGATCCACGTCGCGGATCAGGGCCTCCACTGTCCGATAGCGCCGCTCCGGCGCCTTGTGCATCGCCGTGAGACAGAGCATGTCCAGGTCGGCCCACGCCGCCTTGCTTGCGGATACGGTTCGGAGGTCCGAGCCAGGCAGGTACGCCATTCTCCTGGCCGCGACTGATGGTTTTTCCGGCTCCCGTTCGGCGATGATCGTGGCTGCTTCGCCCGGCGTCCGATTGGAAAGGTCAAAGGGAAGCCGTCCGACCAGGAGTTCGTAGAGGACGACCCCCAATGAGTAAATGTCGCTGTGAATGCCCATCCGCTCGCCCCGAATCTGCTCGGGTGAGGCGTAAGCGGGCGTCATGAATCGCAAGCCGGTCCGGGTCTGATCGACCGGGTCGTCCACGTTATCGAGCTGCTTGGCGATGCCAAAGTCGAGGAGCTTGATGCTGCCATCGGGTTTGACAAAGAGATTGGATGGTTTGAGATCCCGATGAATCACCAGGTGGAGGTGCGCGTATTGCACCGCTTCACAGATGGCCCGGAAGAGTTGCAACCGTTCATTGATTGTGCTGCGATGGCTGGCGCAATAGTCAGTGAGCGGCTGACCCTCGACGTACTCCATGACAAACCAGGGAGTGCCATCAGGCAGCGTATTGGCATCGTACAGACGGGCGATACCGGGATGGTTGAGATGAGCCAACGTCCGCTGTTCGCTGGCGAACCGATCCCGCCGCGAGGGAGAAAGCAGGGCGTCCCGCAGGATCTTGATGGCGGCGGCACTTCCCAGGTCGTCACGGCGGGCGAGATACACCACTCCCATCCCGCCTTCGCCCAGTACTCCCGTGATGCGATACGGGCCGAAGAGCTGGTGGCGGAGGGCAACCGGAATCCCTGGCGCCAGGACGTCGTGGGCCAGCTGGCCGAGGTTCCGGTCGAGCAGAGTTTCGGTCGAATCCCCGGCGAGTAAGGCGCTCACCTCCCTCACCAGATCCTGGTCGTCACCGCACTCCCGGCGCAGGTAGGCCACCTGCTCGGGGGCCCTGAGATCGGCCGCCGCGTGGAAAAGAGCCTGTACGCGTTCCCATCGATCGCTATCCATGGTGACTCCGCGATTGCCTCATATTGGCATTGGGGAAAACGGTCAATGGCGTGACGATCGCCGCGTATCAGCGGAGGCGCTTTACTTTGGTCGAAGCTGCGAAGCGAGCCAGGCCCTGGCTGCTCTCCAGTCCCGCAACACCGTCGCTTCCGAGATATCCAGCAAGGCCGCCGTTTCGGGGATGTCGAGCCCGCCAAAGAAACGACACTCTACCATCTGGGCCTGCCGGGGATTGATCCCGGCGAGTTCTTCCAGCGCCGCATGGAGTGCCAGCACGTCATCCGGGGTGGAGGCTCCCATCTCGAGGGCATCATCGAAGGTCACCACCGCCATCCCTCCGCCACGCTTGTCTGCGTTTCTCCGCCGGGCCGCCTCAACCAGGATCTGCCGCATCGCGCGGGCGGCAATGCGCTTGAAATGCAGCTTCGACTCGACCGCGAAGTGGGGCGAGTTGGCAAGCTTGATCCAGGCCTCATTGACCAGGACCGTTGGCGTGACGGAGCAACCGGGATCGCCCCGCCTCACGCTGGCGGCGAGTCGACGCAACTCCTCATAGGCCAGGCTGAATAACCGATCCAGCTCATCTCGAGCCGGACCGGTGGGGTCATCCCGCTCCAGGTCGGGGGTGGGGTCGGGTTCGGATGACACCATGACGGTTTTTCCGGGAATCGTGCGCAATGAGGGCTGAGACGGCCGATCCGGGCACTCCGGACCAAGGTACGCCCAATTCTCGAAAACCGTAATCTCCCCTCGTGGTACTGAACCTGTCAGGAGGCATCGTCATGCGATTTCGCCCGCCCTGGACCTTCCCGGTCGTTGTCCTCGCCATGCTGGCCGGATGTGGCGGGAATGCCGGGACCGGCCCGAATCCCAACTCGAACGGTTCCATGAGTGCCAGCCTTGACGGCCTGACCTGGACCGCTGTCTCGGTCGTCGCCGCTCGCGCGGGAAACGTGGTCACCGTAGGAGGAGGGAACAGCAATACGATCGGGATCGGCTTTGCCATGCCCGATTCCGGGACAGGAACGTACAGCATCGGCCCCTCGTCGATTACCAATGCCGATGTCATTGATGGCGCCGGCAGCTGGATTGCCAGTGCCGCGGGCGGACCGGGAGTGTCGTGATCACGGCCGTGTCCGCCACCCGGTTGGCCGGAACCTTCGCCTTCACCGCCGTCGCATCTCCTGGCTCCGCGCCCGCAACCCGAGTCGTCACCACCGGTCGCTTCGACCTGAAATTCTGATATTCCACCAACCTGGAGCGCTACCATGAACCTCGCCTGTCCCAAGTGCACCTCGAATGAGGTCCGCAAGCTTTCGATGATCTATAACGAAGGCCTGTCCATCATTAATGCGCAGACCTCGACCGTTGGTTCGGGGTTCGGTGGCGGCGGAGCGGCCTTTGGCAGCGCCAGCTCTCATACCACCGGCCGACAACAGACGCAGCTTTCGAAGCAGGCCTCACCTCCGCCGAAGAAACCGTGGCTTCTCTGGGGATTTACCGCGATCATCATGGGCTTTGCCGCCCTGAGCAATCTCTCACACCCGGGGTTCGGCACGCTCGTTTGTATCGGCGTCGCCGCCCTTGCCGTCCGGTTCACGCTCCGGGGTCGCCAGTACAACGCCGAGGTGTACCCGGGACTGCATCAGACCTGGGAGGAATCGTTCATGTGCAACCGGTGTGGCGAGAAATTTGTCCCGTCCCATGCGGTCATGGGGATAAACCCGGCGATTTCTTCGCGATCGGCCTGAAAAGGTTCCGAACCAGGTGGGCGGGGAGATGACCGGATGCTTCAGTCCCTCTCCGCCACGCGACCGCTCTTGCGCGCAAGCAAACTGGGCCCAATACTGTTCGGCCCTTTTGCTGTTTCTTCCGCCATCGGAGGTCTCCATGCAGCGCATGATTCCATATCCTCTTGCCGCCACCCTGGCCGCCACCCTAGCGCTTGGCTGTTCCGATTCATCTCCGCCACCCACCGCGCCGGGGGCCCTCTCGCCCTCGATTAGAACCACCAGTACTCCGACGCTCACGGCCCAGAGCAGCGGCACCACCGAGCGGCTTCAAGCCGTCAGTCCCGTGAACGATCAGATTGTCTGGGCCAGCGGAACCGGAGGTACGTACACGGTGACGACGGATGGCGGCGTGACCTGGCACGCCGGTGTCGTGCCGGGAGCCGACTCACTGGAGTTTCGGGATGTCGAAGGGCAGAGTGACAAGGTGGCCTACCTGATGTCGGCCGGCCCGGGCGAGGCATCCAGAATTTTCCGCACGGAAGACGGGGGGCAGACCTGGAATCAGCAGTTCATCAGTCAGAACCCGTCCGCCTTCTACGACTGTTTCGCCTTTTTCGACCGCACCCACGCCATCACCATGAGCGACGCGGTCAACGGGGTATTCCCCATTATCCGGACCTCCGATGGGCGACACTGGAAGTCGATTGCTGAGCACCTGCCGCCGGCCCTGGCCGGTGAGGCCGCCTTCGCCGCGAGCGGTACCTGCATCACCACCCAGGGCGAAAACCGCGCATGGATCGCGACCGGAGGGGCCTCGGAGGCCCGGGTGCTGGCGACCACCGATGGAGGGAGAACCTGGAATGCCTATGCGACGCCGATCGTGCAGGGCACGCCAAGCTCGGGTGGCGTCTCCATCGATTTCCGCGATAGGGTCCACGGGATTCTCGGGGGTGGTGAGCTGGCGGCCCCGGACGCCTTTTCCAATAATGTGGCGGTGTCGAGTGATGGCGGACAGACCTGGCAACTGGGCGCACCCACGCCCTTTACCGGGTCAATCTACGGACTCAGTTACGTCCCCGGCCTGACGACAACGGTGCTCGCCACCGGGCCACGCGGGGCGGCCTGGTCTGACGATGAGGGCGCCTCGTGGACGCTCCTTCCTGGACCTCTGGATTATTGGGCCGTTGCGTTTGCGAGTCCAGGCGCCGGCTGGATGGTGGGAACCGGTGGGCGAATTCTAAAGGTCGTATTCTAGGGAAAAAACATTCGGTGCCTGGCGTCTGGTGGCCGAAAGACCATGAGCCGCCCGGCACCGTTTGATTGTTCTGCTGACTCCGCTTCCCCTGCACTTACCACCAACGATGTCGGCCGAAGTGCCCCCCGCCGAATCGAACGCCAAACCCGAAGGAATATCTGGAGCCAAAGAACGGCCACGGGCTGTAGAAGGGATCGTAATAGCGCGGCCCGTACCATCCGGCGTAGGAATGCCCGCGAGTGTTATCGTTTCCCCAGACCTCGTACGTTACGAGATCGTAGTCATAGTGACCGCTCGCCATCCGATCGGCCAGTTCAAGCAACAGGGCCTCACTGTCCCCGCTCGAATCGGCTGCGAGTGCCCGATAGTCCCAGTGGCCACCCCGGATGAAATCATCAAAGTGAAAAGGTTGCGACGCTACCGCGGCAAAAACGGTCCCCTTGCCCTGACGTTCATCCACCGTGAATGTCTCTCGACCTCCCCGGCCTTTGATCTCGGTCTCCTTGCCACCCTCGATCGACACCGAGTCTTCGGGATCAACCGGATAGAGCACCCGAACTCGGCCAGCTCCATCCATGCGGAGCACCAGCAGGTAGCCTGACGCCGCAGCCTTTACCCGGACTTTGACATGTTCTCCCGGCATGAGGACATCGTCGGACAGTTTGACCCGGATGGGAGGATCGACCGGCCGTTGGGCGGTGGTGGACAGACTGAGTGGGGAGACGAGAAGGGAAAGGGCGAAGGCAAGCATAGTCATTCTCCTGCAGTAGGAACGCCACTTGATGCCCGGCGTGCGTTACGTTGTGTGACGCCCCGCCGTCAACAAATCATTTCATGACCTGTCCAGACTTCCGTACGATCTGTCCCAACGATGAGTCAGAATGGATTCTCGATCGGTGAGGAATCCTGCGAACTCGACTTGGAAGTGCGACCCGTCCGCATTGCAGCAATCTTGAGGCCGCCATTTCGCGCCGACGGCAGCATCACGTTCAGTGCTCGAGGCGATCACGCAGGGCATCCCCAAGAAGCGTAAACGCGACCACGACGAGGACGAGTGAAACGCCAGGGGCTGCCGCCACCCATGGCGCATTGACCAGGGTGTCGCGCCCCGAGGCGATCATGTTCCCCCAGGATGGCGTGGGAGGTTGCACCCCGAGTCCGAGGAAGGAGAGCCCCGCCTCGAGCATGATGGTGTTGCCGATGCCGAGGCTCGCTGCCGCGATCACGGGGGTGAGCGCATTGGGCACGACATGACGGAGAAGAACTCGCCATCGGTCGGCGCCAAGAGCGTAGGCGGACTCGACGAACTGACGGGCCACCAGCCCCCGGGCCTCGCCATAGACTAACCGGGCAATACTCATCCACCCCGTCAGGCCAAGAACCAGGATGACCAGGGTCGCACTTGGCGGCCACAGTGCCGTGAGCAGGAGAAGGAGAACGACTCGAGGCAGGGCAAGGGCAAAGTCGGTCAGTCCCATCAGCGCCGCGCCCGCCTTTTTTTGCCAGACACCGGCGATAGCACCGACGAAGAGCCCGATGATGACGGAGATCGCCATGCCCAGGACGCCAACCGCCAACGATACCCTCCCACCGTAGGCAAGTCGGGTCCAGACATCCCGGCCGAACCGATCAGTGCCGAGGAGATGGAATGCGCCGGATGGATCCCTCGTGAACGGGGGATGGAAGCGGGTCGCGACGACGTCGGGCTGGATGTCGGAAATCCCAGCGCTCACGAGGGGGGCGAACGTCGCCGCGAGGACAATCAGGCTGATCACCAGAATGCCGAAGGTCGCTCGACCGTCGGCCAGGAGACCCTTGCGCTGAGGCCTGATGGTGCCGGCGCGCGACGATTGAACGATCACAGACGGTTCAGCTGTCATTGGTCGTGCGAAGCCGGGGATCGACCCATGTGGCCAGGACGTCAGCGATGAGGTTCCCCAGAACGACGAGGATGGCACTCACTACCGTCGCCGCCATGACGACGGGATAATCCCGCGCGCGCACCGCTTCTACCAGGATCCTGCCCACACCAGGCCAGGCAAAGATCGATTCGACAAACACCGTTCCCGAGAAAACGGCCGGGAGGGACAGCCCGAGCAGGGTGACGACCGGAATCAGCGCATTACCCAGGACGTGCCGCAAATTGATTCGCAGCGGGGACAGTCCTCGCGCATGCGCCACCGTCACAAACGGAGCCCGACGGACATCGAGCATCGCGCCCCGCACGTAGCGGGCGACGCCACCCACCCCGATGGCCGTAAGGGTGATGAGCGGAAGCGCGAGATGGCGGAACCGGTCGAGCAGCCGCTCCCACCCGGAAAGAAAATCGGCATCGAGGCCGACTGCCCCGAACGCAGGGAGAACTCCCAGCCAGTAGGTGAACAGCATGACGAGCATGAGTCCGAGCCAGTATCCCGGCATGGCGAAGAGGGTGACCGTGGTGACGGATAGCGCGGTGTCGAGGCCGCGTCGCCGGGTCCCTGCCTGAGCCGCGCCGACGACAATCCCCAATATGTAGGTTGCGGTGAGCGAGAGGACGACGAGAAGCGCGGTTGCGGGCCACGCCTTGGCGAGCATGGCGGTGACCGGCTGGCCGTTGGCGATGCTCGTGCCCCAATCCCCCGTTATGAATCGTCCGGTCCAGGCCAGATACTGGAGCGGGAGCGGACGGTCAAATCCAAGCAGGTGACGCTGCAGTTCGATCTGTTCAGCGGAAGCGGCGGGACCAAGCAGCTGCTCGACCGGGTCGCCGGGGGCGGCACGAAGGAGAAAGAAAGTGAATGTCACTACGCCGGCGATGATGGCGAGACCCACAAGGGCCCGGCGGAAAAGGCGTCGGAGCATGGGAATAATGTAGCTATTCGTATGGCTCCGGTGCTGTTACCGTTCCGGGAATGGCGGGACGGGAGTGTGGCCGTCCCGGATTCCGGGTCGAGTAAGTCGCGAAGCGCAGCTCTCACTGAAAGGGCAGGGGGACGAGAATGGCCGGACCCTGGAGGCGATGGTGTGCGCTTCTCCCCGCATTCGTCGCGTGCCTGTCATGCCGCTCCGCCACGCCCCGGCGCGGGTCGACCGTCATGTTCGCCTCCGGTGCGGATCTCCAGAGCGTCAATCCTCTGCTGACGGTTCATCCGCTCGCCCGACAGGTCCAGCGCTATGTTTTGCTCACGACGCTGGTGCGTTATGACTCTGCGCTGGCCGTACAGCCGTACCTGGCCCGGGCTTTCGAGTGGTCGCCGGACAGGAAAGTGATCACCTTTCACCTCAGTACGCGGGTCCGATGGGGAGACGGCGCAACGACCACGGCTGGGGATGCTGCATGGACCCTCAGGACCGCGCTCGATCCCCGGACGGGGTATCCCAGGAGAAACGACCTGATGGGGATCGATACGATTCTCGCGAGGGACGATTCGACCCTGGTGCTTCGATTCACCGCGGCTCGCTCAAATGTCCCGGATGTTCTCACCGATCTCGCCATCCTACCGGCGCATATCTTCGAGCGTATCCCGGTTGAGAATCTTCGAACGGCGGAATGGAATGAACATCCGGTGGGGAATGGCCCGTTTCGGTTCGTGTCTCATGAGGCCAACCGGCGATGGGTCTTTGAAGCGAATCCGGATTTCCCGCCTGAGCTGGGAGGCCCGCCCGCCCTCGCCCGATTCGTCGTGGCGGTGGTCGATGAACCGACCACCAAGCTGGCCGCTCTGGCCTCCGGTGAACTGGATTTTGCGGGGATCAATCCGGCGCATGCCGCATTCGTGAGGAGCGATCCGGACCTCGCCGTGATTTCCTATCCCTTGCTGCTTACCTATGGCATCGTGTTCAATACCCGGGTTCCGCCGTTCGACGACCTCCACCTTCGGCGACTGGTGTCTGCGTCGCTCGACCGGGGGGAAATCGTGGATGGTTACCTTTACGGCTTTGGTGCCGTGGCGACGGGGCCGGTGCTGCCGGACCTTCCGGGCTACATCCCTACGGACCTTTCGGCCCTCGCGACCGGCCCCGGGTCGACCAGAGGTGCCGACGGGAGGGTGACCCTCGAGTTACTCACCGTCGGCAGCGGAGAGGCGGCGCTTGAGCAGATGATCCAGGCTCAGCTCGCCAGGGTCGGCATCACGGTGACCATCCGGCAACTTGAACTGACCGCCTTTCTCAACCGGGTGAACAGCCGACATCCTGATTTTCAGGCGGCCGTCATGGGCACCGCGGGGGACCTGGGCATGGGACAACTCACGACCCTGGGTGAGCTGACCGGTCTCGCGGTCCCGGCCGATCCCGCTCTCGCGCAGAACATGTTCGATGACTCCCTGCCGGTTGCATTCTTATATCATGCACGGGGTGTCCAGGGGATGAACCGGCGGGTGAAGAATGTGACCATGGATATCCGGGGTGAACTGGCGTCGGTGCATGAGTGGTCGGTTTCCCGGCCGAGTCAGTGATGCTGCCGGAAACGATGTTCGTCTCCAGGATGACTCTCGAACCTCGCCTCAAGCGGCATGAACCCCAACATCAGAAAGCCAAAGACTTGACAGCACGAATTGTCCGGGCTGCCGCTCCATTGCGACTCGATTTCGCCGGTGGCTGGACGGATGTCCCGCCCTTCTCCACCAACGAAGGCGGCCTGGTCGTCAATACCGCGATCAGCCTGTACGCCCACGCCAGTGTAGAACCGGGGGGCGAAGGATTTCTGCTGACATCGGAAGATCTCCAGGATCAACTCCGCGTGTCGAGCATCGATGAGCTGAAGGGCGGTGGGAGGTTAGCCCTGCTCCAGTCCGCGCTGCGACTCTTCCCGGTTGGACCATGCGAAATCACCAGCCGCTCCGAGGCGCCGCCTGGATCTGGGCTCGGGAGTTCCGGCGCCCTGGATGTTGCGCTCGTGA
>JBDTRF010000033.1:0-19260 GCA_039931815.1 Gemmatimonadota bacterium | reverse complement strand
CCAGCGCCCGCCATAGCCGGATTCTGACATCCTGCACCAGTTCCTCCCGCTCCTCGGCGGCAATACCGTAGCGCCGTGCGATGGCCTGCACGTGGCCGGTGAATCGCCGGAGCGTGGCAGCGAGAGCGGGGGAGACACTATCGTGGGATTCTGGCATGCCCGGCCAATATAGCGTGACTGGGTCATTGGGCACCCTCCACGGAGATGTCCGCCATTCCGGTCACGATGGTTCCCCCCACCCTGGTTTGTCCCCAGACCCGATAGTGTCCCCCCCTTGGGAACACCCAGGGAAACCGAATGAGCGTGCCGGGCGCGGCCTGCATGGGATGAGTGACGGACGGCTCGCCAGGGCCAATCATTCGGTCCATGGCCGCAAGGGAAACGCTCCCCATGGGATGGAGATGAGCGAAAACCGACAGGTCTTCGCGTATCACCATGGCGTGCCCATCCATGCCCATGAAGGGCTGGTGCGGAACCGGAGCGCCATCGCTGTCCGTGATGGCAAAGGCGAGATTGTCCAGGTTCCCCGCCGCGACCGAAGGGCCGGTCCATCCAAATGCCACGTCGCGTTGTGCCGTGCTTTCGCTCCACCAGGAATCGTCGAGGGACGAGGGCCGCCACGTGGTGTCCGGAGACGCGGAGACGACGAGCGAATCGATTAGCGTCTCCGCGACTCCATCGGCGTGCACCAGGTCACCAAACAGCCGATAGGTTCCCGGGGGAAGCGGTGGCAGCGTGGTTTTCAAATTGAAGGAGTCGACGGCGACGGGATGCAGGTGGGCCATTACATCGAGGCTTGGCGCTCGAATCAGGAAGAGGTGAATCAGGTGCCCATGGTCCGCGATGGGCCGAGCGGCGGCACGATCCCAGCGAGGGTCAGCCAGCCGGATGCGAAGTTCCCCCGACTGGTCCTGCGGCACCAGGGAGACATTCCACCCGTAGGGCCGAAATACCCGCCGATCGTAACCCGCACTCAGCTGAAACCACCATATACCGATAATGGCCGACACCCCAATGCACGCCAGTGCACTGACTCGGCCCGCCCGGGCCGCCCGAGCATTATCGGCTCGGTTGGCCGGCCGCCCGGGTTGCCGAGTTCCATCCCGTGCGATCGACATGACGACGATGATCGTTCCAACGGCCAGGCCGATTCCCAGCGCACTCAAGAGCAGTGACGACGCTATTCCGGAGGTTGGTCTGCGACCCAGCAGCGCCGGCACCGGAATCGATGCGGTTCCCTCCCCCCGCGGGCCATGGACCGTCACTCGAAGCCGATATGAACCCAGCGTCATCAGCCAGACCTGGCCCCGGAATCGCGAGAGCCCGCTGTCTTGAAGCAGTGGCTCCGGCAGGGGTGCATTCTCCCGAGCCAGATCCCAGCGCACCGGTTGAACCGTGACCGTGGCGGGCGCATCGCCATGCACCTCGACCACAATCGTCGCCTGGGCCGGTATGACCAGTGGAGGCTGGATCAGAACCGCGATGTGATAGGGGCCGGCCGGTCCCTCATAGATGATATCGCGCGACCCAAAATGCGCGCTGGTCACAACTGCGGCGAACAGCACCAGGGCGATTCGAGGCAATCGGCTTGCCCGCGATGGTTTCATCGCCGGAGCCTTCCCGCCCAGTGATTCAACGCCAGCCCGGCACGGGCGGACAGCATCGCGACCAGGAAGGATGCGGTGATCGCGACGAAGGCAAATAAGGGAGGCTCTCCCTCGGTAAAGAACTCACCCCGGACGGTATGGGTGAGGGAAGGAAGGCTGTACCGAAAGTTGTCCGTGGCGAAGAATGCTACTCGCGAGGCCCGGGAGAGCAGGAAGATGGCGAATGGCCATTGGACCACGAGCAGCATCAGGAGAAAAACGCCACCGAGTGAAAACGCCAACCGCCACGTGGGTAACGCATGCTCTTTTCGCTGGAGCATCAGGTCGAGCGCGAAAGCCGGGACGATGAGAAGGAGGGGAAAGTCCGGAGGTACCATGTGGGTCACCGGAGAGAACACCGGCCCCAGCCGCGGTTCCGCAGGGAACAAGGGAAGGATCCACAACACCAGGAGCCGGACCACGGTATATCCGAGGGCCGCCTGTGTGGCGCCCCATCGATCGCCGGAAATGCGGAACCCCACGAGCGCGAAGGGAAACACCAGGGACACGGTCAGCCAGAAACGGGCACCGTGCATGTAGGTCCGAAAGGTCTGTTCGGTGATGAGGACGGCCAGTGCCAGCACGAAGGTTCCCGCCAGCCAGTTTCCCGCCAGGCGAAGCCCCTTCGACGACGGGGATTCACTGATGACCACCCTGGCCATCATCCAGAATCCCAACTGGACCACCGCCATTCCTAAAATGAGGATGACATGGGGAGGGCTGAGAACGGCAACATCGAGTCCATAAACTCGATGCCACCAGTCATCGAAAAACCCCGACGCCAGCATCGCGGCGCTTCCGACCAGCGTAACCCAGGCGCCTGCCGGACCATGAAATCCGAGAACACTGACCCAGCGGGATGATGCCGGATGCTTCCATGCGATCTGGCTCGACCGCGCTATCGTGATCGCCGCGGTCGCCACGCCGAGCAGTGTGCCGAGATAGATCGCCAGGTGGGCTGGGGTCCAGAAGTTGTCGCGTCCAATGGAGAAGTGCCAGGACATGTCCCAGAGCAGGCTGGTCTGGATGATGGTGGCGGCCACAGCCCCAGGCAGGATGGCTCCAGCGAGCTCGAGGTCCGAATTCTCGGGCGGCTGGATCGCTGCCAAACGAAGCGCCTGACGCGCCACTTGCTGCTTTGAAAGTCCCGTTGCCAAGGCTGTATCTCCCCCGTGTTTCCCCAAGGGACGGGTGGAAGGGGGGTTTCTTCTCATTCGAAGAGTGAGAAGAGACACCCCGGGGATGCGTTGATCTCACTGAGAGCCGGTGCGGCCGCATCGGATCCCTCCTTAACCCCTGAGTGGAGGTTGTATGAGCCTGGGCAAGAATCGACTGGGACTGTTGGCGTGTTTGGGCATTACGGCGTTCGTTGCGGGGAGCTGCGGATGCGATAACAAGAATGTCGCCATGGGGTCGTGCTACGACGTGACCGCAACCAACCAGATCTCTACTTCGATCAGTGAGGAAAAGTGCACCAGCACCTGTCCGCCCGATCACGAGTGTGTCTGGTCCGAGAGCACGCAGGGTGGAGGAACTGGCAGCGTTGGGCCCATCTGAGCCAGGTACCATACCGGGTACGGAATAACAGATAGTGCAGGGGTCGGCGTGCAGCGGGTATGGGAACTAACAGCACTCAGCATCAAACACAGCACTCAGCGCTAGACAGCAGATGCACTAGTTTGATTTTGTTGCAGTCGGGCTCGTCTCTGAACCAGAAGGATGGCGAGTCCGGCTCCAGCAAAGCCAATGCAGGTCCACTGCGAGACCGAGAGCCCGGACTCGGCGCCCCCCGCGGCCGGATCACGAAAAAACTCCCACCAGAATCGGGTCAGACCGTGGGCCATGAGCCAGGCGCCAGTGGTGACGCCCGGGACCCTGCGCCAGCGTCGCCACACCAGGGTGACGATGATGAGCACCACCACCGCGTTGACCATCAGGTAAAACTGAACTGGATGCACCGGCAACGAGGTCAGGGCGCTCCGCTCAATCTCTCCCCGCGCGACGTGCGCCTTCCACGCCAGGCTCTCCGTGGGGTAGCGAATCGCCCAGGGCACGTTGCTGATCCGACCAAAATCATCCCCAGCAAGGAAACAGCTCCAGCGACCAATGACTTCGCTCAACGGGGCAATAGATGTCGCGGCATCGAGGAGGCGGAGGGGAGGGAGCGATCTCCAGCGGGCATACGCAATGAGGCCGAGGACCCCGCCGAGGTAGGCGCCCCAGGATGCCGTTCCGGTACTGGGACTGAACCAGGTGATGAAATCGAGGCGGAGGATGGCCCCGGAGGTGAGGAGATAGAAGAGTCGAGTGCCAATACCGGCACCAACCGCCGCGGCAAGTACCGATTCGAGAGCCCGATCAGTGGTCAGTCGTGGCAGGTCGAGCTGTAACTCCCGACTCCGCCGGACCATACCATACGCCAGGACCAGGAGCAAAATGGTGTAGACCATCCCGGGCGTCGGCACCAGGTTGGCGAGGAGCCCCCACCCATGCCGCTGCAGATACTCCAGTATCGATGGTCGCACTCTTATCGACCCAGTAATACATCGTTGATCCCCGGTCCGACTCCAAGGATCAGGTTTCTGCCCCGATAGCCGGGCGCTACCACCCGGACATACTGCGTTCTGCATTCATCCACCAGTGAGGCGTCGAATACCAGTCGGTAGTGGCCCATCTGGTCGCTGTAGGTCGAGTAGGCGGTGCCCATGATCTGGAGAAACGCTCCAGCCAGTGGACGGTTGCTTCCTTCCTCATTCACCCGGCCATCGAGCGTCGCCATCTCGAGAGGAGCGTCCGGATCCTTGGGCTTGGGCATGCAGTTGGTCCGCGCCGAGGCGTCGCGATTCGAGGCATCTCCGGGGTGAATCCCGAGTTGAGCGGGATTCTGCTGTTGCCGACGAAGCAGCGGACGGCCGAAAATGCGCTGGGCCTCGGACTCCATCGTCGGCTGAGGGGTTGGTGGCGGTGGAGTACGACTCGCCACCGTCTCCTCGGGCCTGGGCGTTTCCGGAACCGGTTCCGGCGCGGAAATCGAGGGATCCGCGTGCTCAACAGCAGGAGGCAAATCGACATCCGGTTGAGTGGTGAGTGCGTTCGCGTTGTCGCGCGCCTGCTCCGCCAGGGGATCGGGTCTCCGAGGGACCGGAAGAGGAGGTTGGCGCCGTGGCGGCGGAACGTAGACCATGCTCACCGGCTGAACTTGCGGGGCACGGCTGGCGGTCTTCGCGTCGTTCCGATTCTCATGCTGAATGGTGAGAATGATGAGGACCACCAGCGCGCTGTGAAGCAGGATGCTGGCGCTGAGACCGCTCCAGGGCTTCTTCCTGGGCAACGGTAAGGGAGCGTCCCGCTCGAGCGGTGCGCGTTTGATCGAGCGGATCACCAGGCGCCCCGCTCTGGGGCGAACGGCGGCATGACGGCGCCTGAGGTCGTCCCGAGTTTGATATAGATAGCCATTCCTCTATTGAGCACCTGGAGCCTGGCGGTACCCGGTTGGATGCCGGTAGAGGCCGGAGTGTCGCGGCAGTACCTAAACTCTCGCATAGTACGGAGAAAGCGCCCACGACGTTGGGTTCAAGGTGAAGCGTCTATTCGGTTCCCGTGGAATCTAAGTGGATTGCGCAGCCCGGATCGCTTGATCGCGTCTCGCATACAGGCCGTTGTGTCAGCCGGAACTCAAAATCGTATCGCGACCAGGGGCAAAGCGAACAGGGTATGGCCGGTGAAAGCGCGGCCGTGGGAAAGCTCAACGGCAATAGACTCCTGAGGCTCACCTTGACTTGCGCCATACGCCGGTCAAGGAATCGCTACGCAATGGCCCCACGCCCGCTCAAGGGCCTCTAGCTTAAGACAGCGTGTTGGCGATAGCTTCCCCCTATGACGCACCTTGCCGGTCGACGCGCACTGGTTGGAGGGAGCACTCAGGGGATCGGACGGGCCTGCGCTTATGAGTTGGCGCGTGCCGGTGCGCAGGTGATTCTCCTTGCCCGGAACCAGGCGGAGCTTGAGAAGGTTCGTGCCGACCTTCCCAATGCAACCTCCGATCGTCCCCACACGTTCCTGGTGGCCGATTTTTCCAGGCCCGACACGGTGCGCGGCGTGGTCAGCGAATACATCGACCGGTCGGGCCCGGTTCACATTCTCGTCAATAACACCGGGGGTCCACCCGGAGGTCTGGCCCTCGAGGCTACCGCGGAGCAATTCCTGGCCGCCTTTTCGGCGCATCTCCTTTGCAATCAATTCCTGTCTCAGGTTCTCATTCCCGGCATGCGCTCGGCGGGCTATGGGCGCATCATCAACATCATCTCCACCTCGGTGAAACAGCCAATCAAGGGACTCGGGGTCTCCAACACGATCCGGGGCGCGGTCGCCAACTGGGCCAAGACCCTGGCGGGAGAGGTGGGATCATTCGGCATCACCGTCAACAATGTGTTGCCAGGCGCGACGTTGACCGGCCGCCACCATGCTTTGATCGCGGCACGATCCAGGGCATCGGGCATGCCTGCTGAGGAAATCGAACGGTCGCTCAAGGCCGATATTCCGATGGGGCGATTCGCCGAGCCGGAGGAGATCGCCGCGGCAGTCGTATTTCTCGCGTCGCCGGCCGCGGGGTACATTACCGGGATCAACCTGCCGGTTGATGGCGGGCGAACCGGCTCGTTGTAGCCATCGGGTTGGATTCCACCCTCCCGCCGTCCACGACCGAACCCACTCGACTGGTTTTTACCCCATGCAGACACTTCACAACTACGTGGATGGAAACGCGGTCCCGCCGGCATCGGGGCAGTATCTCGATGTCATCGAGCCGGCCACGGGGCAACCGTGCGCCCGCATTCCAGACAGCGGGGAAGCCGATGTGAACTGCGCGGTGGAAGCGGCCTCCCGCGCCTTTGCCTCATGGTCGCATGCCCCGGCGGTCGAACGCTCTCGCATCCTGCTCCGCATCGCCGACCTGCTGGAACGGGATCTGGAACGATTCTCTCAGCTTGAGTCCATCGATACAGGAAAACCAATCGCGCTCGCCCGGACCATGGACATCCCCCGGGCGGTCAGCAACTTCCGGTTCTTTGCCACCGCCATACTCCATACCCACTCCGAGTCTCACTCCACCGATTATGCCGCGCTCAACTACACGTTACGGCGCCCGCGGGGAGTAGCCGGCTTGATTTCTCCGTGGAATCTTCCGCTCTACCTCCTCTCCTGGAAGATCGCTCCCGCCATTGCGACGGGAAATACCGCGGTGGCCAAGCCGTCCGAGCTGTCCCCGCTGACGGCGGAGGCGCTCGGCGGGATCTGTCGCGAGGCGGGCCTTCCAGCGGGGGTGCTCAATATTGTGCATGGCCTGGGGGCCACGGCTGGATCGAGTCTCGTCAAGCACGGCCAGGTGCGCACGATTTCTTTCACCGGCGGCACGGTCACGGGTGCGGAAATCGCGCGGTTGGCCGCGCCCAAGTTCAAGAAGCTCACCCTTGAGCTCGGCGGCAAGAATCCAACGATCATCTTTGCCGACGCCGACATGGACCTGGCACTCAAGACGGCACTCCGGTCCTCCTTCAGCAACCAGGGGCAGATCTGTCTCTGTGGTTCTCGATTATTTGTCGAGCAGTCTGTCTACCAGCAGTTTGTCCAGCGGTTTGTTGCGGGGGCCGAGTCGCTCATCGTGGGAGATCCTCTGGACGGGGCGACTGACCAGGGAGCGGTTATCTCGGCGGCTCATCGAGACAAGATCCTGCGGTATATCGCACTGGCGAGAGAAGAGGGGGGCACGGTACTCTGCGGAGGCGGACCTCCTGAATCATTGCCTGAACGATGCCGCCACGGCTTCTTCGTGCGACCGACGGTGATCACGGGCCTGGGGCCGGAGTGTCGGGTCAATCAGGAGGAGATATTTGGACCGGTCGTCACCATCACGCCGTTTCGCGACGAAGCCCAGGTCGTTGGGTACGCCAACGGCACCCAGTACGGCCTCGCCGCCTCGATCTGGACCAGCGACCTTGCGCGGGCTCACCGGGTGGCGGAGCAGGTTGCGTGCGGAACGATCTGGGTAAATTGCTGGCTTCTGCGGGATCTCCGGGTGCCCTTTGGCGGCATGAAGAACAGCGGTGTCGGACGGGAAGGCGGCGATGAGGCGATCCGGTTTTTCACGGAACCCAAGAACGTGTGCGTCGCCTTCCCGTAGCGGGTCGGCGAAACCATCAGGAACGGAATGAGGATGGCTTGAGCGATATCATCGTAAAAAGCGTCGTCAGCTCGCGGGCGCCCGAAGCCGTCGGGCCGTTTCCTCACGCAAAACAGGTCGGTCATCTCCTGTTTGTATCGGGGATCGGACCTCGAATGCGGGGTTCGAACATCATTCCGGGGGTCACGCTCGACGAGGCCGGCACGATCCTGTCCTACGATTTCGAAACGCAGTGCCGGGCCGTGTTCGAAAATATCCGCATGGTCGTGGAGGACGCCGGATCGCACTGGGGAAATATCGTTGATGTGACGAGTTTCCTGACCGACATGAAAGCGGATTTCCTGCTCTACAACCGGTTGTTCGGTGAATACTTCAAGGACAATCAGCCGGCCCGGACAACGATCGAGGTCAGTCGCCTGCCGACTCCGATCGCGATTGAGCTTAAGGTAATTGCCGTCATGCCGGCATGAGAACGCGGATGCAACGTCACGTTCACCCTGGGGTTCTAAACCCTCACTGATCAGCACGGATGCCTCGCTCAAGGACGATGGGCTGCCGTCTCCACCTGACCTGTCGCCCGACCTCATGACCCGCCAGCTCATCCGCCTCCAGCTCTGCCCTTTACATCAAGTGCCGTATGGCCCACAGGTCGGGAAAGATCGGTTTGAACAGCGATTGCTTGAGAAACTCAACACCCGCTGACCCTCCGGTCCCCTTCTTCGCTCCGATGGTGCGCTCGGCAAGCTTGACGTGGCGATAGCGCCATTCCTGGAGTCCTTCGTCGAAGTCCGTCATGAGCTCGAGCAGGATGACCAGGTCAGGCTGCGCCTGGTACACCCGATGAAGCTCTTCCTGTAGAGCCGTGTTGGGCTCAACCGGCTGGGTAACGTCGCGCGTGAGGAGTGCAGCAGGCACGGCAACTCCGCGATGCCCGAGAAAATGATAGAAGCTGTCGCTGATGGTGGATTGGCGCATTCGGCGTTCGAGCCGTTGCCGCTCCTCGGATCCTTCTTCCAGCGCTTCGACCGATCGCTGCCGCTTGTTGCCCAGGATGAATTCCAGTTCCCGGAACTGGACGGACTGAAATCCTGATGCCGTATCCAGGCGGTCGCGGAAGGAAGCGAAGGACATCGGTGTCATGGTTTCCAGGATATCGAGCTGTCCGACCAGCGTTTTCATCACGGTGCGCACCCGTTTGAACGTCGCGATAGCCCCGTAGAGGTCATTCGCTTCGAAATCGCGCTGGATCTTTGCGATCTCGTGCAGGATGAGCTTGAACCAGAGCTCATAGACCTGGTGAATCACGATGAAAAGCATCTCGTCGTGCTCAGCCGGATCTGATCGGGGCTCCTGCAGGTCCAGCAACCTGGGAAGCTGGAGATAGACGGGGTAGGTGAGGTTCATATCATCCGTGTTGTGGCAAGCCGATCAGCGTCCATCAGAACCTGATGCTCGCGGGTGAGCGGTTCGATGCCCGGCGACGACTATCCGAGGGTTCGCGCCGCGGCGATGACCAGCGCCAGGAGGCCGATGAGCGCGATCAGGCCCGCAGCCTTGAGGAACAGGTCCTGTTTCCTGGCCTTTTCAACCGCATCGGCGTAGGGAATACGACTGAACGATACCATGGTGTAGAGGGGAATGAAGGTGCCGGGGAAGATGGAGTGAATCAGCTTCTCCACCTTCTTCTTGAAGAGAAACGTGGGGGAGGCGACGCGATCCCGCATCTCGACGAAGTTTCCCAGCGCCAGGTCGGCAATGGCATCGGCGTGACGTTTCCGCGTTTGCTCGAACCGGGTGAATGCGGCGGCCCGATCCCCAGGGGCCGTCTTCAGGCATTGGTCCAGCAGCACACAGTCTTCAAACGCCGCGTTGGCGCCCTGGCCATAAAAAGGGACCACGGCGTGAGCCGCGTCGCCCAGCAGGACCGCCCGGCCTCCCACGTGCCATGGCGAGCAACGCACAGTCACGAGAGAACTGGTCGGGTTCGAGAAATAGTCCTGGGCGAGCGTGGGCATGAGCGGGACCGCGTCGGGATAGGTTCTCGTGAAGAACCGGATCACGTCGTCCTCGTTCGTGAGATTCTGAAAGCTGTTGTCCCCTTCGAAGGCCCAGAAAATGGTGCAGGTAAACGAACCATCAAAGTTGGGGAGGGCGATCATCATGAAACCGCCCCGGGGCCAGATGTGCAGCGCATTGGGATCCATCCGGAATCCGCCACCTGCCGCCGGCGGGATGTAGAGCTCCTTGTATCCATGGGCAAGGTACGCCTGCGAATACGTGAACCGTTCCCGCCGCATCATCTGGGTTCGCACCGTGGAGAAGGCGCCGTCCGCACCGACAATGGCGCCGGTCTCGATGACGGTCTGTTCGTCTCCGGGCGACGCGAACGTGATCGTCCCGTGCTCGAAATCGACGACTTCACACCGCTGATTGAAGTGGACGGGGACGCGCGCGGTCTTCTCTGCCGCATTCAGCAGGAGCTGATTCAACCCCGCGCGACTCACCGAGTTGATCGCCTGGTCGCGGGTGCCGTACGGCTGGAAGGTCAGGTCACCGGTCGTCGCGTGGATCATCCGGCCGCGCATGGGAACCGCCATGGCCAGCACCTGGTCGCGCAGCCCCACCTGTTCCAGGGCGTAAAGGCCCCGGGTTGAAATGGCCAGGTTGATGGACCTGCCGGCATCCGCCCCGGCGAGCCGTGGATCGGGACGTCGTTCGTATACATCGACCGCGTGCCCGGCCCGGCCCAGGTAGATCGCCATGAGCGAACCAGCAAGGCCGCCGCCGACGACCGTGAACGCCGCGTCGCGACTCATGCCGGCGATGCCTTTGAAATCGCGTCCGCCAGAATCTCCCCGAAGCGAAAAACATCCTGGTAGCTGTTATAGAATGGAACCGGTGCCACCCGAATCACATCGGGGTGGCGATAGTCACAGAGCACGCCGGCCTTCTGAATGCGGGTGAAAAGTTCCCTGGCCCCGCCTTTGACGAGCAGGGACAGCTGGCAGCCTCGCGCCTGGATATCCCTGGGTGTCAGGATTGTGATCCCGGTGGGCACCCGCGTATCAATGAGAAATTCGAGAAATCCGGTCAGCGCGATGGACTTGGCCCGGAGGGCCGCCATACCCACGGTGTCGAACAGGGCCAGCGATGCCTGCAAGGGTGCCATACTGAGAATCGGCGGGTTGCTGATCTGCCAGCCATCGGCGCCGGTACGGGGAATGAACCGGTCATTCTCGTGCATCAGGAACCGGGTGGAGGGATCGTTGCCCCACCAGCCGGCCAGGCGTGGAATGGCGAGGTTCGCGCCGTGGCGCTGGTGCACGAAGCACCCCCCGATCGCCCCCGGGCCGGCGTTCAGGTATTTGTAACTGCACCACACCGCGAAGTCGACGCCCCAGTCATGGAGGCGAAGCTCGACGTTGCCCGCGGCATGCGCCAGGTCGAACCCCACCACGCATCCCTGTCGCTGGGCCGCCCGGGCGATTCTCTCGAGATCAAAGAGTTGGCCCGTGTAGTAGTTGACGCCGCTCAACATCAGGACGGCGATTTCGGCGCCCCGCATTTCCAGCAGCGATTCGATGTCCTCGGTCCGCAGCAGGTGTTCATTCGGGCGCGGACGGATGACGAGGACGTTCGAGCTGGCGTCCAGTCCTCGCTGTTCGATATGACTGGCGACGGCGTAGCTATCGGAGGGAAAGGCACAGTCCTCGATCGCGATGAGGCCTCGACCGGGCACCGGGCGATAGAAGGAAGCAAGCATGAGATGGAGATTCACGGTAAGCGAGTTCATCATGACGACCTCGCCCGGCATGGCGCCGACCAGTCGCGCGCCGGTTTCCCGAAAAACCTCGTGATAGGAAAACCACGGTGTCCGGCCCTCGAAATGCGCCTCGACGCCATGTACTTCCCAGTCGTCCAGTTCCTGATTGACGATGGTACGCGCGGCCCGGGGCATGAGGCCCAGGGAATTGCCCACCAGGTAGAGCCATTCGGTCCCACCGGGCCGGACCGGCAGGGCAAATCGGTCACGATATGACGCCAGCGGGTCCTGGCTGTCGAGGTGTCGGGCGAAATCTTCCCTGGCTTCAAACTGCATGGTCATGCGAATTGCTCGCGCGAAAGACCGAGAAACTCGAGCGCCGTACCCGCAAAGAGGCGATCCCGCGTTTCCGGGGTCAGATCATACAGGGATTCAATCAGTTTTCCGGCGGGTTTCTCGCCCAGCGGAAATGGATAGTCTGACCCGAGAGCGACCTTGTCCGGCGTCATGAGTTTGAGCAGCAACCGGAGCGCCTCGCTGTCGTGGACCAGGGAATCGACATAGAACCGGCCCAGGTAGGCGCGGGGATTGACCGGGTTCTCGGTGGCGACGAGATCGGGTCGGGCAAGAAACCCATGTTCGATCCGGCCGATGGTGCCCGCGAAGTTTCCTCCGCCGTGGGCGAAACAGATCTTGAGTCGAGGCAGCCGCTCAAGAATGCCTCCAAAGATCACGGAGCAGATCGCCAGGGTCGTTTCCGCCGGCATGCCGACCAGCCAGGGGAGCCAGTACTTGGGCATCCGGTCTTTCCCCAGCATGTCCCAGGGATGCACGAAGATCGCGGCGTTCAACTCCTGCGCGGCTTCGAAGATGGGAAACAGCGCAGGGTCATCCAGGTTCCACTGATTGACATGGCTGCCGATCTGTACGCCGGGGAACTTGAGCTGACGGACGC
This sequence comes from Gemmatimonadota bacterium, assembly GCA_039931815.1. GTDB lineage: Bacteria > Gemmatimonadota > Gemmatimonadetes > Gemmatimonadales > GWC2-71-9 > DASYPP01. Next base: position 6,718 of record JBDTRF010000033.1, on the reverse strand, counting down.
ATCGCTCCATCTCGCGGATCGCCAGCTCGGGCGCCTGCATGGGCAGCGTGCCGAGCCCGACAAAGCGTCGCGGATGCGCCGCGATGGTCTCGGCAATATTGTCGTTGAGGATGCGGGAAAGATCGTCGGCGTGTTGTGGCTTGGCCCAGTAGCTGAACATCACCGGAACGGTCGAGAGGGCCTGGACCGATACGCCATCCTCGTCGCACTCCTGGATGCGCCGGACCGGATCCCAGCAGTTGTCCGAGACTTCGCGGAAGAACTTGTCGTCAATCAGCATCCGGGCGCGGCAGGGAGCATGGTGCTCCAGCTGGATGAAGCCGCCGTAGCCATACCGCTCCGTCAGGTTCGGGAGGGTATGGGGAAGGATGTGGGTGTGGAGGTCGATTTTCAGTATGGACATTCAACCGATTGATGATTTCTGATTCTTGATTTCAGGTTTGAGATTGAAAAAGTGACCACGGGTCTCCGATGTTGAAGGCGCTCACTCGGCAATCCAGAATCAGAAATCATCCATCGCACATCCGGCACGGCTACTTCCTGGCTGGCGTCGGGACCGACATGGTGTGCCCGCAGTTGCGGCAGGTCCGAAGCGTTTCGTCCTGATAGAAATTCTCGATAATCGGCTTGAGCTGCTTGCCCAGGTCTTCGAGCTGGAAGGCGTTGTCGTGCAGGACCTCCCCACAGTTCTCGCAGAACCACCGGAGGTGGTCCTTTTCCCCCTCGACCCGCTGGCGCTCGATAACCAGGCCGACGGTGTTGGCCGGCCGCTGGGGGGAGTGGGGAATCCCGGCCGGGAGGAGGAACATCTCGCCTTCCCGGATCGGAATTTCGCGCACTTTTCCCTCTTCAATTATGCGCAAGACGATGTCGCCCTCCACCTGGTAAAAAAATTCTTCCCCGTCTTCAATGTGGAAATCTTTGCGCTGGTTGGGTCCGCCGACGACCATGACCATGAACTCGGCGTTTTGCCACACCATCTTGTTCCCCACCGGCGGCTTGAGCAGCTCGCGGTTCTCGGTAATGAATGCTTTAAGGTTGATTGGCATCAAGCGTGACATATACCGGCCCTCCATTGGAAACTGGTAGGCTCACTGGGAGACGTTCAATTTACCTTGAGATGGTGACCGGGGGTACGGGTCCTGGTCAGCCATGCCCGGTCGGCGCGGGTCCCCTATCGCCAACGGCCATTTTTCGGTAACGTATACCGATCCTTCCATATATGATACCGCCACCCGACGCAGGGAATCGGGTATTGTGCTCCTCTTGTCGCGGCCGGATGCCGGTCGTGTGGCTGCGGGATTGGGGGAGTTCCTGGTGGTCTGCGGTGCCCGGGCCTCGACACCAGGCCAGCCCGGTATCGCTCCATCATCCCCACCGGGGGTTCCGTGGCTCCGTGCGGTGGCACGATCTTGGCCCTGATCCCGGGCGTGGGCGACGAGCCGTATATCCTATCGTCCCATAGACGATCACTCAATCAGGTTCTCCGTTCCGTTTCTTCACTCCAGCTGAGGGAGGCTTTGTGACACGTTCGATGCGGGTAGTGCAGCGGTCGTTTGGGGCCGGATTGATGGTGCTGGCTCTCCTTGCCACAGGGGCCAGGATCGCCCGGGCCCAGGACGATGACGCGGACCGGACAGCAACCCGGGAACGGGTGCGCACCGCGCTCAAGGACATTGGAACCCGCATGGGCGTGACCTTCCGCCAGAGCGAAAAGCAGCCTTTCAATTTCGTGGGTCTCCTGACCGACGGACTGAACAACTCGGAAAAGATGGAAATCCTGGTCATGATCGGGCACCAGGATGTTCTCACGGTGCAGGCCTATCCGCACGTGACGGGAGACAAGTACATCAATGTGGACCGCTCGCCCAATAGCGTCGGTCTCATGCGAAAGCTGCTGAGCTATAACGACGGCCAGTTCTTCTACTGGGGAATGGATGATGTGTACGACGTCTTTGCGGCCTACACCTTCACCCTGGAATCCGGATTCCCGACGGAGGCGTTGGACGTCGTCCTGCGAAGCGTGCCGCTGCTGGACAAGAAAGTCGGGGAGATGGGCCTTCTCATCGGGCGCTAAGACAGTCACAGTACGTACAGGAAAGTAACCCAAAGAAACTTCAAGTAACTTCGCCCGCAAAAGGCTCAGTTACCTGGAGTTTCTTTGGGTTACGTTACGTTCTTTCAGTTACTTCTCAACGAAGTAAGAAAAGCGCTCTTACCTGGCGTTACGCTGATGTCCGTTCGGCTTCTTTCTGTTCCTTCTAGATAGACTGTTTCAGGATCTGCTCGAGTTTTTCTTTCCGGGCCCGGCTCAATTTGAGTTTGCTCCCATCCTCAAGCAGCAGGATGTGCTCGCCATGGAAGTAGGGCTGAATCTCGACGACCCGGTCGAGGTTGACGATGGCGGAGCGGTGCACCCGGAAGAATCTCGCCGGATCCAGCTTCTCTTCCAGGGCGCTCATGGTTTCCCGGAGCAGGTGACTCTTCTTTGCAATATGAAGCTTGACGTAATAATCGGCGGCTTCGATCCAGTCGATTTCTTCAGACCGCACAAAGAGAACCTTGCCCGCGTTCTTTACCACCAGCCTGGTGATGAAGCCCTGGGGCGAAGATGCGACCGGGATCTCCGCGGATGATGCGCTGCCGGTGCTCTTGAGGAGCCCGAGGAGCTGCTGGCTTAACGCCCCGACCTGGTTCTCACGAAACGTGCGCTTGGCCCGGTTCATCGCGGCCTGGAATCGCTCGTCGTCGAAGGGTTTGAGCAGGTAATCGACCGCGTTGACTTCGAACGCCTTGACGGCGAACTGATCATAGGCGGTTATGAAAATCACGGCCGGCATTTTCTCCGGCCCGATCATCTCCAGCACTTCAAATCCGTTCATCTCGGGCATCTGGACGTCCAGCAGGACCAGGTCGGGGGCGAGACGCCGAATCGCGTCTACCGCCGACAGTCCATTGCCGCATTCGCCGATGATGTCGATCTCTTCGTCCCGCCGGGCCAGCGCGGCCACCCCGCTCCGGGCGAGCGGTTCATCATCCACCACGAGCACGCGAAGCCGAAGGGTCACGAAACCAGCGCCACGTCTTCGCGGCCGGAGCGATACGGCATCCGGATGGTGGCGAGCGCGCCGCCCTCTGCCGCTTCGGTCAGGATGAAAGACTGGCCGCTTCCGTAGAGCTGGGCCAGGCGCGCGCATGTATTGCGCAGACCGACTCCGGTGCCAGGGTCGGGAGTGACACCCGGACTCATGCCGGGACCATCGTCCTCGACCTGGAGGATGAGATCGCCGCCCAGTCGACTGGCCCGAACCATGATCTGTCCCGCCTGGGAGCGGCGGGATATCCCATGCCGGATCGCGTTCTCGACGATTGGTTGCAGGATAAGGGTGGGAACGATGGCCTCGAGCGTGTCGGGATCCGCCGCAAACGTCACCCGGAGTCGATCCTGGAATCGGACCTGCTCGATGGCCAGGTAGCGCTCGATAAACGTCAGCTCGTCTCGCAGGGTAACCTCGGTGGGCCGGCCATCCTCCAGCATATATCGCAGCAGGTCGCTTAGCCCGGCCAGCATCCGCACCGCATCGTCATTGGCGGCGCGACGAACCTGCATCGCGATCGTGTTCATCGCGTTGAACAGGAAGTGAGGGTTGAGCTGCATGCGGAGGGCATGGAGCTGAGCCTTGGCGAGCTGAGCCGACAGCTGCGAGGCAACCAGTTCCCGTTCCCGGTAGCGACGGTAGAAATCGGTGGAATAGACGAGCCCCACCACGGCTCCATACGCCAGCAGGTTGTTGGACAACTGGTAGACGGCATTCATCGCGAACATTTCAAAATCGAAGGCCGCGCGCGGATGCAGGTTGAAAAGATGCTGCAACGCCATGGTGGCGACCGAATGAAAGGTCGAAAAACAGATCGCGAGACCGAGGTGAATCGCGGCGCGCATCCACCAGGAGAATCGCTCGGACGCCCAGTGACGCGTGGTCCATCCGATGACGGGCCCCAACAGGGCCCAGCCCCACCAGAACGGCATTTGCAACCCCGCGGCCTTGATCCAGGGCAGTCCTCCGCCGTCCTGGCGAATGGCGAAGTAGAATTGTCCGGTCTGCAGCAATCCCAGGATCGTGGCCAGGCACAGAAAACGCAGGAAGTTGAGCAGGCGTCGGTCGGGGGAAACAACGGTGGCAGGCATGCTCCAAGGTACATGAGCCAGTGGCGCGGGGAAGGGCTGCTGCTGCCAACTGCGCTCCAGCGGCGGCCAAACGCGCCATCGCTCTCCCGAACCGTCCGGAGCGTTCACACTCCTCACCTGATCTACCCATTTCCGCGGGCCTCACTGCGGCATCGTTCCCCAGGTCGTGCGCGATGTGGTGGCCGTTGGCAATGCGATGCGTCGAGCCGTTCTTTCTGCAACGGCCCTGACGAAACCACGACCCATGGCGGCCCGTAGGCGAGTGTATCAGCCGGCCGACTTCTCGCCGCCGGCTCAACCCGATCCCAACTGACGACATGCTGCTGCCGCTCCTCCTGGCTGTGCAAATGGCCTCGGCCGACACGATGAGCGTGTACATCGGCCGCCAGAACCAGCTCGCGGTAGAAATCCCCCGCTTCGAAGCGGACGTGGTCATCGATGGCTCCCTCGATGAGCCGGCATGGTCGAAAGCCGGCCTCCTTACGGGATTCTCCCAGTTCTCGCCGAGCGATGGCATCGCGGCCGCGGACTCAACCCAGGTGCTGGTCTGGTATTCTCCAACGGCCATTCATTTCGGGATCCGGGCCTTCGAGCAGCACGGCCAGGTCCACGCGACGCTGGCTGATCGCGATCGCATTTTCTCCGACGACAACATCCAGATCCTTCTCAGCACCTTCAATGACGGCCGCCAGGCCACCGTGTTCATGGTGAATCCGTTTGGCGTGCAGGCGGATGGCTCGCTGGTCGAGACAGGACAGGCCGGGAGCACCGGCATCTTTGGAGGTGGGGCCGTCTCTCGCGATCCGACCAACCTGAATCCCGATTTTGTTTTTCAGTCGAAGGGTAGGGTCACCGATTACGGGTTTGAGGTAGAGGTTCGTATTCCTTTCAAGAGCCTTCGCTACCAGTCCGCCGATCAGCAGACCTGGGGTGTCAACGTGGTTCGCCAGGTTCAGCACTCCGGCTACGAAGATTCCTGGGCCCCGGCCCGGCAGAGCAGCGCGTCGTTTCTCAGCCAATCGGGAAAGCTTGTCGGGTTGAGCGAGATCAATCGTGGCCTGGTTCTCGATCTCCAGCCGGAGCTGACCGGACGCATTGACGGCACGCCGAGCGGCAATGGATGGAATTACGAACGGCGGGATCCCCAGCTGGGTGGCAATGTGCGCTGGGGTGTCACGAACAATCTCTTTCTGAACGCGACGGCCAACCCCGACTTCGCCCAGATCGAATCCGACGCGGGGCAGGTCACGTTCGACCCGCGGCAGTCGCTGTTCTTCGCCGAGAAACGCCCATTTTTCCTGGATGGGAGCGAACAGTTCAACACACCAAACTCCCTGATCTACACCCGGCGCGTGGTTCAACCGGTCGGCGCGGTAAAACTGACCGGTAACACCTTTGGCACCAACATCGGTTTCCTCTCCGCCATGGATGACCGCGAGGTCTCTCGCTCGGGAGAGGATCACCCCTTCTATAATCTCCTGCGGGTACAGCGTGACGTCGGGGCCGGGTCACGGCTTGGCGTGGTTTACACCGATCGTATCGAGGGAGACAACTACAATCGCGTGCTGGGCGCGGATGGGCGGATCACATTCGGTGGCATTTATACCATGCGGTTTCAGGCGGCCGGCAGCCGCACTCGGTTCGCGGGCACCACGACCGATGCCCCGCTCTGGTATGGCGCTTTCGTCCGTAACGGGCACACGATCGGTATTCGTTACGCCATCAATGCCATCAGTGAGGACTTTCGCGCCCAGAGCGGCTTTATTGGTCGCGGGGGCATCGTCAACGCCGACTTCGTCCACTCGGTGACAGGTTACGGGAAGGCCGGGGCATTCTTCGAGCGGTTCAGCCAGGACGTCCAGTTCCACAGCACCTGGCGCTATCGCGATTTTATTCACGGCAAGGAAGCCCAGGACCTCAAGCTGCATTTCAATTCTGCTGCGACGCTCCGCGGTGGCTGGACACCCGGCTTCGCGGTCCTGATCGAAACCTTCGGGTATGACCCGAGTATTTACACGGACTTCGCCGTGGAAGTTCCCCGGGCCGGCAGCCCTGGCCAGTTCGATACCCTCGCGTTTACCGGGCCGCAAACGCCCGATATTCCCAATCTCGATCTGGTTGCGTCGCTCAATACACCGGAGTTCTCCCATTTCTCGGGGAATGTCTTTTCCCTGTACGGCCATGACGAGAACTTTTTCGAATGGTCCTCCGGTGAATTGTTTATCCTGAATGGCGGCGCGACATGGCGCCCGAACGACAAGATTCGACTTGAGCTCAGCTACCAGCATCAACAGGTGAATCGGCGAACTGACGGGAGCCTGGTGGATATCCAGAAGATTCCCCGTCTCAAGCTTGAATACCAGGTTTCCCGGCCATTCTTCATCCGCCTGATCGGGGAATACTTCACCCAGCACACCGATAGTCTCCGGGATGCATCGCGCACCGGCGGACGGATCCTGGTGTTTGACCCCGAGCTTGGCGACTTCGCGCGTACCACTGCTCAGAAAAACCGCAGCTTCCGCGCGGACG